>JBFFGE010000004.1:0-60687 GCA_041557595.1 Alphaproteobacteria bacterium | reverse complement strand
CTATCTTCGAAAAGGCCAGCGATGGCACAATGGCGATCCCCTCACCGCGCATGATGTGAAATTCAGCCTCGAACGCACCATGTCGAAGGAATCGGTTGCCTCCCGTTCGGCGGCGTTACGGCGGAACGTAAAGAGCATCGAGGTGATCGACGACCTTACCGTGCGCGTAAACACCAAGGGCGTGCAGGTCCACTTTCCCGCGAGCATGAGCCGGGCGGTGTTCCAGGAAGGGCAGATGATGCCCAAGAAATACATCGAGAAGGTCGGCGTCGCCGAATTCCGCAAAAATCCGGTCGGCAGCGGCCCCTGGAAGATCGTCAAAAGCGTGCCCGGCGACCGCATCGAGTATGAAGCGGTCGACTATCCGCATTGGCGCGGCACGCCCAAATTCAAACGCATGATCCTCCTGCTGGTGCCCGAGGAAAGCACCCGGGTCGCCATGGTCAGGACCGGCGAGGCGGCAATCGCCAGTATCAGCCCGGAATCGCTCAAGGAGGTCAAGTCGGCCAAGTTGAAGGTGGTCTCGGTCCCGTCGACGATGCAGGCCGTCTATTATCTCTGGGGCACCTATCGCGACGATCAGAAAAGCAATCCGATCGCCGACAAACGCGTGCGGGAAGCTCTCTCGCTCGCCATCGACCGCAAGCAAATCATCGACCACGTGATGAATGGCGAAGCGCGCTGGCCGATGCCCTTCGCCACCTTCGGATACAGCGTCGATATGGACACGAAGAAATGGCGGGATTGGAGCCGGAAGGCTCTGCGCTACGATCCGGCGCGGGCAAAACAACTGCTGACCGAGGCGGGGTATCCGAACGGATTCGATCTCAAATTCGCCAATACCGCCCTACCGGGGACCCCGTATATGGTCCAGATCGGTCTGGCCGTCGCAGATTTCTGGAGCAAAATCGGCGTCAAGGTCAAATACAAGCACTATGAGTGGGGCGCCTTCCGCGCATTGCGGCGGGGACAAGAAAAACTGCGGGGCGGCGCTTCCATGTATCGCACCGCGGGGCGGCCGGTCGCCGTCGCCCGATACATGTCGGGCTTTCACAGCAAGAGCCTGTCGCATCTGTTCGGCAACACCAAGGGCGACAACAATATTTGTCCGGCGCTCTGCAAGGAATTCAACAGCCTTCACAAGCTTGTCGTGGCGGAGCAGGACGACGCGACCCGGACCAAGAACACCAACCGCATGATCAAGTTGGTGGCGGATTCCTGGGTGGCGGTTCCGATCCTCGAAGGGATGGGCTACTGGGCCGTCAATCCCAAGAAGGTCGGTGCGTTCAAGCCAATTCCCGGACGCCACGAGTTCGGCGACGTGTTTGAGCGCATGCCTCTGCCTGGCCAAATGGCCTGGAAGTAAGGGTTTCGTCCCGCGGTCTTTGCGGCCGCGGGGACTCCCCTTGCCGAAAGACAAAATTAAATGCGGCGCTATATTTTGCAGCGGCTATGGCAGGGGATCATTCTCCTCGCTCTGGTGACGACGATCGTCTTTTTCCTCGGGCGCCTCACCGGCAATCCGGTCGACCTAATGCTGCCGGAAGATGCGACCGAAGAAGACCGCATCGCCCTGATCGAAACCTTGGGGCTGGACGCCCCGATGTACAAACAGTTCGGCATCTTCGTCGTGAATGTCCTGCAAGGCGACCTCGGCGTATCTCACCGCTATCGCAGACCAGTGGTGGAAATATTCTTTTCTCGCCTGCCCAACACCCTCAAGATCGTTCCGGCCGCCATGATTCTCGCCATGATCATGGCCATTCCGCTCGGCATCGTGTCGGCGGTGCGCCGCGGCAGCATGATAGACAGGGTCTCGGGAACCATCGCCGTGTTGGGGATCGCCACGCCCAACTTCTGGCTCGGAATCCTGTTGATCTATATTTTCAGCGTGCAGCTGGGCTGGCTGCCCTCCGCGCGCATGGGCACGCCCCTTCACTACGTCCTGCCGACCATCACCTTGGGTACCTTCCTTGTCGCCGGGTTCATGCGGCTGATCCGATCCAGCATGCTGGATATCCTGGATAGCGAATTCGTCAAGCTCGCCCGCATCAAGGGTTTGAGCGAGACAACCGTGGTCTGGAAGCATTGCCTGCGAAATGCACTGATCCCGGTGCTTTCGCTGTGGGGCGTGTTCATGGGGGGCCTGGTAACCGGCGCCATCGTCACAGAAACGGTCTTCGCCTGGCCCGGCATCGGCCGGCTGACCTTTGAAGCCGTGATCTTCCGGGATTACCCGCTCCTGCAGGCCGTCATCATCATGGACGCCGTCCTTATCCTCCTCATCAATCTGATGGTCGATATCCTCTACGCATATATCGACCCGCGCATCCGATTGGCGGAATAACAAGATGATGCGAAACCTGCCTTGGCTGTCAGTGGGAATTATCGTTGCCATGCTGTTCATGGCGATCTTCGCACCCCTGATCTCTCCGCATTCGCCGATCGATCAATCGCTCCCCGAAAAGCTAATCCCTCCGGTCTGGGAAGAAGGCGGAACGACGAAATTTATCCTCGGCACCGATATATTCGGGCGCGACGTTCTCAGCCGTCTGTTTTATGGCGCCAGGGTTAGCATGATCGTGACCGCGCTCGCGCTCCTGGTGGGCGGCGGCGTCGGTCTTGTGATCGGAATTGTCTCCGGCTATGTCGGCGGCCGCCTGGACAGTCTGCTCATGCGCATCGTCGATGCGGCCCTCGCCTTCCCCACCATCCTCTTTGCCTTGCTGCTGGCGGTTACAATGGGGCAGGGTCTGCAAACCATCGTCATCGCCATCAGCCTGCTGCTTTGGGCGCGATTCGCCCGGGTGGTGCGCGGCGAGGTGCTGGCCGTGAAAGGACGAGACTTCGTCGCACTGGCCAGGGTGCATGGTTGTTCGCCGATGCGCATCATGGCGACGCATATCCTGCCGAACGTGCTGAACACCTTCATGGTCCTGCTGACCCTGCATGTCGGCGTGGTGATCGTGGCCGAAGCCTCGCTCAGTTTCCTCGGCGCCGGGGTTCCGCCGCCGACCCCATCCTGGGGATTGATGGTCGCCGAAGGGCGCGGCAAGATTTCCAGCGCCTGGTGGCTGTCGCTGATACCGGGGATCGCCATTACCTTGGTCGTGCTTGCCTTTAACCTGTTCGGCGATTGGCTCCGGGATCGCCTCGACCCCAAATTGCGGCAACTGTGATGCAACGAACAATCAATCGAAAACCGCACGGTAGGCGATCATGAGTGGAGAAGTCGTTCTCGACGTGCGCGACTTGCACACGCATTTCTTCCTGCGCCGCGGCGTTGTAAAGGCCGTCGATGGAGTCAGTTTTTCGCTCCGGCGGGGGGAGGTGCTGGGCCTGGTTGGGGAATCGGCCTGCGGCAAGAGCGTAACCGCCCTGTCGCTGCTCCGTTTGCTTCCGCAAGGAGCAGCCCGCACGGTTCAGGGAAAGGTGCTGCTGGATGGAGAGGATTTGCTGACCAAAAGCGACCAGGAAATGCGCCGAATTCGCGGACGCAAGATCGCCATGATCCTGCAGGATCCGCAGACGTCGCTGAATCCGGTGTTCACCATCGGCAATCAACTCCGTGAAGCCATCGCCAAGCATTTCGCGGGCCCGGCCGACACGGTGTTTCAGCGAGCCGTCGACGCTTTGCGCAAGGTCAAACTGGCGGCGCCGGAACAACGGATACATCAGTATCCGCACCAGTTGAGCGGCGGCATGAAACAGCGGGTGGTGGGCGCCATCGCGATCAGCTGCGAGCCCCAGGTGATGATCGCGGATGAACCTACGACGGCGCTCGATGTGACAATTCAATTGCAGTATCTGCAATTGCTCAAGGAAATCCAAAAAGTCTCCCACATGGCGATCCTGTTCATCACGCATGACTTCGGTGTGGTCGCAAAAATGTGCGACCGCGTCGCCGTCATGTATGCCGGGCGCATCGTCGAAAGCGGGCCGGTGCGCAAGGTCTTCAATAACCCTGCCCACCCCTATACCCAGGCATTGATCGCCTCCGTGCCCAAGATGAAGGTTCAAGTGGACCGATTGCACACGATAGAAGGACAACCGCCGGAGTTTTCGGACATGCCACAAGGGTGCCGGTTCGCACCCCGTTGCGCGCTGGCCGACGACCACTGCCGAACCGCGTATCCCCCGACCTATACCGTCGGCACCGAGCATACGGCCAATTGCTGGAAATTGGAGGAATCCGCATGACGGAGCCCTTGCTGCGTGTCGAAAGCCTGCGCAAGCACTTCCCCTATTCCAAAGGCGTTCTGTTTGCGAAAACCACCGGTCATGTGAAAGCGGTCGATGGCGTCGACTTTTCGATTGAAACCGGAGAGACGCTTGGGTTGGTCGGAGAATCGGGGTGCGGCAAGACAACGACGTCCCGGCTAATTCTCCATCTGGAAGAACCAACGAGCGGCCACGTCCTGCTGCAAGGCAACCCCATCCACAATATTCAGGGCGAGGCACTTCGGGAATACCGGTCTCATGTGCAGGCGGTTTTCCAGGATCCGTGGTCGTCGCTCAATCCCCGAATGACGGTCGGCAAGATTATCGCCGAATCCCTGGTCGTGAACAAATGGGGAAACAGCCGCGAAATCGCGGAGCGTGTGTCGGATTTACTGCTGCAGGTCGGCCTGCGGGCGGAACACGCCCAACAGTATCCGCACGAGTTCAGTGGAGGTCAGCGTCAGCGCGTTGCCTTGGCCAGCGCGCTCGCCTCGGAACCGAAATTGATCGTGCTCGACGAACCTGTCTCCGCTTTGGACGTCTCCATCCGGGCGCAAATCCTGAATCTGCTCAAAGACATTCAAAAGCGCGAAAATGTCGCCTACCTGTTGATCGCACACAACTTGGCGACGGTTCGGCACATGGCGCATCAAACCGCCGTGATGTATCTCGGACAAATCGTCGAATACGCCGACACCGAAGATCTATTTGAAAAAATTTTACATCCCTATACCAAAGCGCTGTTCTCGGCGGTACTACCGGACAATCCGGACGTGCAGAATGACGAAATCGTGCTGACGGGAGAGGTGCCGTCGCCGCTGGACCCGCCCACCGGCTGCCAATTTCACCCCCGTTGCCCCTTCGCCAAACCGGAGTGCGTCACCCAGGAACCACCGCTGCGCGAAGTTGCCCCCGGTCATATGGTTTCGTGCCACCTGTATACGGATTAGACCGCGCGCACCGATCGCCGCCCCAAACGATTACCCGTTTCCCAGAATGTCCGAATTATCAGTGACTGGTGCAAGCGGCCGACTTCTACTTTTTGGCAACCTCGCCGCGGACGATCGCGGCGCCGTCCACCAGCGCCTTCAGCTTGCCGAACGCCACCTTGCGCGGCAGATATTTCATGCCGCAATCGGGGGCCGCCACGAGGCGATCCGGCGTGATGTGGCGCAGCGCGCCCCGCAGCCGGTCGGCGACCAGTTCCGGCGTTTCAACGTCATGCGTGCCCAGGCTGAGGACGCCGAACAGGATTTTCTTGCTGGGCAGGCGTTCCAGGATGACCGGATCCAGTTTGGGCTGCGCCGCTTCGATCGAAATCGCGCCGGCACGGCAGCGATCGAGCTGCGGCAGAAAGGAATACCCCTCCGGCTTGTCCTTCACCACATAGGCATAGCCGAAACAGAGATGCACGATGGTCGACCCGGAGATGCCGTCGAGCGCCTGGTCGATCGCAGCGACGCCGTACCGGTCGGCTTCTTCGGGATTCGCCTGCATGTAGGGTTCGTCGATCTGGATGACATCGGCGCCGGCGTTTTTCAGATCCCGCACTTCCTCGTTCAGCGCCGCGGCATAGGCGGCGATCAACGCTTCCTGGTCGCCGTAATGTTCGTCGAGCGCCAGTTTCGCCATGGTGAAGGCGCCGGGGATGGTGATCTTGATGGCCCGGTCGGTATTGGCCCGCAGGAACTCCACGTCCCTCACCTGGACCGGCCGGGTTCGCCGGATCGGCCCCACCACGCGCGGCACCGGCGTCGGCTTGCCGCGCCGGTTCGGCACTTCCGCCGGATTGTCCAGATCGATTCCGTCGAGGGCGTTGGCGAACCGATTGAAATAACTTTCGCGGCGGATTTCGCCATCGGTGAGAACGTCGATTCCGGCGCGTTCCTGATCGGCAATCGCCATCAGCGTGGCGTCGTCCTGCATCTCTTCGAGGCGATCTTCCGGCACCCGCCAGACGTCGCGCATCCGCACCCGCGGCGGCCCGCTGCCCAACAGCACCGCCTTGTCCACGAGCCAGTCCGGCTGTGGGTAACTGCCGACCAGCGTCGTGGGAATCAAGGCTTCGGTCATGCGACGATCAAACGTCGCTCAGGCGTTCTTGCGCTCGACATATCCGTTCGGATCGCGGCTGGCCAGCTTGCTCGGATCCGATCCCGGGCGGTCGGACGGTTGCCCGAACTGCATCGCCAGGACTTCCGCGCCGTCGCTTCCGGCGGTCAGGGTCGGCGCGGGTTCGCCCGCGTCGACACGGATCAGCGAGTTGCTCGGCAGTTCCTTGCCGTCCTGCATCAACGACCCGCTGCAAACCAGGTAATACTGACCGTTGTGGTCATTGACGATGCCGTCGGCGGTCGCATTGGAGCCCATGCGGATTCCGACCGCCCAAACGCCGTCCTCCTGGGCCTGCATCAGCTCTTCGCGCTGCGTTTCGTTCGCCTTCATCTTGACGCTGCCGAGGTCGAAGAGGCCTTCGATATTGCGGCCGGCGCGGCACGGCATGTTGTGCTTGTTTCCCGGCATCGCCCAATGGCCGCCGCTCGAGACATTGCGCAGCGTGAAAAACGAGATGCCGTCGTCCCGTCCCACGATCGGCCCATAGGGCGTGAAGGCGTCCGCATACTGGAAGGTGATCGGCCGGACTTCTTTCTTGCCGATGCGGCCGTCGCCCGCGACGATAACCTGAAACTGATCCACATCGTGGAAATGCGGCTCGACCCGCGCGCCCGCATAGGGCCGCACGACCAGAAAGGCCTGCGCCTTGTCGTCGATCAGGCCTGGCGCGCCGACATAATTGTGTCGGGCGCCGACTCCGGCCGGCCGCTCGACAACCTTGATTTCAGCTTCCGTCGTGGCAACTGCTTGCATGGGATAATCCTCTTCTTTATCGCCGAGTCGATGAAATTTGCACCCTATTCTAGTCTTCGCCGGCGCGGTTGTCTCGTATTCGACGCCGCGCCTTTCGGATTATTCATTTTCCGCCGTTAACCATCCATCGCCCCTATTGCGCTCGCTTGTCGCGCATTCGGGGAACCCGGCGTTAACCATCCAGACCGGCCAACAGTTTCGGCGGAGAGATCGGCAAATCCGCGAACCGGCGGCCGGTGGCATTGCGGATCGCGTTTGCGACCGCGGCCAGCGGCGGCGCGATCGGCACCTCGCCCACCCCGCGCACGCCGAACGGATGCATGTCGCTCGGCACTTCGACGATCACCGTATCGATCATCGGCAGATCCGAGGCGACCGGAATGCGGTAGTCTAGGAACCCCGGATTCTCGAGCTGCCCATCGGCGTTGTAGATATATTCTTCGTTGAGCGCCCAACCGACGCCCTGGGCCACGCCGCCCTGCATCTGACCCTCGACATAGTCCGGATGGATCGCCCGGCCCGCATCCTGGATCGCCGTGTAGCGCAGGATCGTGACGCGCCCGGTTTCCGGATCGACTTCCAGATCGCAGATATGCGTGCCGAAGCCCGGCCCGGCACCCTGCACATTGGACGATTTGCTGGCGTTGATCGGCCCGCCCGTGGAGCCCGCCTTGCCGGCGATATCGGACAGGGTCATCGGCTCGAAATCGCCCGCATTGGGGCCGGCCGGGCGCGCTTGCCCATCCTCCCAGATGACCGCGTCGACATCGATATCCCAGATTTTCGCCGCGCGTTCGCGCAATTGCTGGATCACCGACCGCGCCGCCTCGATGACCATCGTGCCGGCCGCGAAGGTCACGCGGCTGCCGCCGGTCACCGCGCTGAAGCCGATCGAGTCCGTATCCGCCACGAGCGCCTGAACCTGACTTGCGTCGACGCCCAGAACTTCCGCCGCCATGTTGACCATGGAGGCGCGCGAACCGCCGATATCCGGGTTGCCGGTGGTCACGGTAACGGTGCCGTCTTCGTTGACCCGGACTTCCGCACTCGCCTCGCCGCCGACGTTGAACCAGAAGCCGGACGCCACGCCGCGACCCTGGTTCGGGCCGAGCGGCGCGGAATATTGCGGGTGCCGTTTCGCTGCCTCCAGCGTTTCCTTGAAACCGATCTTGCGGAAGGTCGGGCCGTATGCCGCCCGCGTGCCTTCGACCGCCGCGTTCTTCAAACGCAGCTCCAGCGGGTCCATGCCCAGTTCCGCCGCCAGATCGTCGAGCGTGCTTTCGACCGAGAACGCGGCGATCGGCGAGCCCGGCGCGCGGTAGGAATTGCTTTTCGGGCGGTTCATGACGACGTCGTAGCCGATACTTTCGACATTCTCGATATCGTAGGGCGCGAATGTGCAGCTCGCGGCCTGACGCACCGGCGAGCCGGGAAAGGCGCCCGCCTGGAACCGGAGGATCGACTGGGCCGCGGTGATGCGGCCGTCCCTGGTCGCGCCGATCTTGACGGTGTTGGCCGAGCCGGAGGTCGGCCCGGTCGCGCGAAAGACTTCTTCGCGGGTCATCACCATCTTGACCGGGCGCCCGGCAATTTTCGAGAGCGCCAACGCCAGCGGCTCCAGATAGACGATCGTCTTGCCGCCGAAGCCGCCGCCGATCTCAGCCGGAATGGCTTTGACCGAGGAGATCTTCATGCCGGCCAGCCGGGCGCTGACATTGCGCACCATGAATTGGCCCTGGCTGCTGCTCCAGATCGTCGCCTTGCCGTCCGGCGCGATGCTCGCCACCGCCGCATGCGGCTCGATATACGCCTGATGTACCGGCTTGGTCGTGAATTCCCGTTCGACGATCACATCCGCTTCGGCGAAGCCCTTCTCGAGGTCGCCAATCGCGAATTCGAAACGCTTGGCGACGTTGGACGGCTTTGTCGGTTTCGGCTCGACACCGTCCGTATAGATGAAATCGTGCAACACGGGCGCGTCCGGCTTCATCGCGTCTTGCACGTCGATGACGTGCGGCAGCACTTCGTATTTGACCTCGATCAGCTTGAGCGCTTCCTTGGCGATCCGGGCCGAGGTCGCGGCGACCGCGGCGACCGCATGGCCGGCATAAAGCACCTTTTCACGCGCCAGCACATTGCGGCTGGTAAACCGCAAATCATGCGGACCCGCCATCGCCGGCGTGTCGATCGGAAAATCCGCCAGATCCGCATTGCTGATCGCCGCCTTGACGCCGGGCAGGGCCCGGGCCTTTTCGAGATTGATCGAAACGATCCGCGCGTGCGGGTGCGGGCTGCGCAACACCTTACCGACCAGCATGTTCGGCAGCATGAAATCTGCGCCGAAGGCGGCGCGCCCCATGACTTTGTCGGCGCCATCGGGACGAATCGTGTTGTGGCCAATCCAGCGATATTCGGTTTTCTCTGCGGACATGTTGGGTGTCTTTCGTTTTGATGCGGTGATCGCGAGCGTTCTGGAGGGATTTATCGCGGGATGACCCGCGCCGGTCAATCATAACCGAGTTTCGTCAGGAATACACAACCCGCCATCGCCGCGGCCGACGGGCCCGTCCCATTGCCAACCGACCCCGGAGGCTTCAAAGTCGGGGCACGATGCGATGTGGAAATTCGGGCGAATGATCCTGGGGATCGAGGTTGGCGGCGCCTTTGCGGACCTCGTCATGGTGGACGAGACGGGCCGGCGATCGCGCTCTACGACGTTCGGCGCGGACGCGTCCGCAAACGCGCCGCGCGGGAAGACGATGGCGTCAGCGTCGATGCGCTGACCGGACGAGCGGCCGAGTAGACGCCGCGCAGCAAAAGGACGGAGACCGATGGCGACATATGTATTGGTGCATGGCTCGTTTCAAGGCGCCTGGATCTGGCAACCGACGGCGGCGCTCTTGCGGAAGGCGCGCCACACCGTCTTCGTGCCGACCCTGGACGGATGCGCCGAGCGCAAGGGATCGCTCCGCGCGGACATTACCGTCACATCGGTGGCGCAGGAACTGGCCGACATGCTGTTCTACGAAGACCTGCATGACGTCATTGTCGCGGGCACCAGCTCGGGCGGGCTGGTCGTGCAGAAACTCGCGGTGTTGGCGCGCGACCGGATCAAGCACCTGGTCTTCGTCGATGCCCTGGTGCCGCAACCCGGCGAGAGCGTCGCCGACATCGTCGAGCGCCGGCCCGGCGCAAAGCCCTACCCGTCCACCGAATTCACCCGGGCGCCGACGCGTGACCAGTTCGAGAATGGCCTGTTTTCCGAGCTGACCGGACAGCTCAAGGATTGGACGCTGGACCGCGTGACGCCGCATCCGATCGGCCTGTCGGACGCCGCGCCGGGCGAACTCGACGATTTCTGGCAACAGGATTGGAAAGCCACGGTGATCTACTGCACCGAGAGCCCGAACCCGCCGGAATCGCATCAGCGCCGAACCGCCGAACGCCTGGGCGCCGATTGGCTGGTCTTGAAGGCCGGACATTTCCCGATGATGACCGACCCGGAAGAAACCGCAAAACTGCTGCAGGCGTGACGGCCCGCGAGCGCCGCGCCGCAGCGCGGTTTTCCCCTACGAAACCGGTGCGACGCCGTCGGTCACGAAGACCGAAAAGCTCCGCTCGATATCTTCCGGCGCCAGCCCTTGCGCGATCACGATGATTCGCGAACCGCGTTCGCCCGCGGGCCAATCGGCGAGCAGGCACGGCGGGCTGAACGTATTGCCCACGGCCTGAACGACGACCGGGCGATCCTGGTCCTCGATCTCGACAATTCCCTTGAGCCGCAGGATTTCCGCGCCGCGGAGCGAAAAGACGGTCTCGAGCCAAAGGCGAAGCCGCTCCCAGGACAGCGGCGCGGCCGCTTGAATGGTATGGGCGCGGACGCCGCCGTGCCGATTCACGTCCGGGTCATGGCTGTGGGCGTGTACATGGTGTTCATCGTGTTCATGATGTCCGTCCGCCAGCGCCGCGCCGATCCGCTCGACGGCCCGGGCGCTTCCCTCGAACAACAAATCCGGATCGATGTCGCCATGCGCCGCCGTATGGGCCGGCAGGCCGGGATTCAGCCGGTCGAGCCGGCGTGCGAGATCCTGCACCGCATCCGGCGACACCAGATCCGTTTTCGTGATCACGGCAACATCCGCCAGGGCGACCTGGCGTTCCGCTTCCTCATGCGCGCCGAGCTGCCGGATGCCGTTTTGCGCATCCACCGTGGTGACCACGGAATCCAGCCGGCACCGGTCGGCGATCACAGCCTCGCCGGTGATCGCGTGCACGATCGGCACCGGGTCTGCGAGGCCGGTCGTTTCGATCACGATGCGCGAAAACGGCGGCAACCGGCCTTGCGCGACATTGGCGAACAGATCGCCGATCGTGTCGACCAGGTCGCCGCGAATGCTGCAGCAGATGCAGCCGCTGTCCATGACCACGGTGTTCTCGAAGGAGGAATCGACCAATTCATGGTCGATGCCGATTTCACCGAACTCGTTGACGATAAGCGCCGTATCCGCCATGCCCGGATGCCGCACCAGCCGCTTCAGCAGCGTCGTCTTCCCGCTGCCGAGAAAGCCGGTAATGACCGAGACGGGCACCCGGTTGCTCTGCGTGGCCTCGACGGATTTCGGCGGCATTGTTGACCCTCGGTGTCGCTCGGCGGTTGTCGCCGACGGAAAGTGCACCGCCCGCGTTAAATTCCTTGAAGTATCATGCGTATTCATGCTGGCATCTCAAGGTGCCTGCGCCTGTTGCAGCCGGAACCGCGGCCGCGGCGCGATGGCAACGGCACCAAGAACCGCAATCGGCAACGAAAAGCGGGGCCCGTTCGCGCCTCAGATTCCGTGCCAAGAAACGTAGAGGGAAGCAATGTCCGAGCACGACATAAAAAACATGAAACTCCTGTCGCACAATAGCTTGCAGGGATTCGGCGGGCTGGGCGAAGGCATGAGCCTCCAGATCGCCAAGGATGGCCGGCGCATCATGTGGCTTGCCCATGAAGGACCGCCGAAGAATTTCACCGGCGTCGACGTATCGGACCCGCGCAACCCGCAAGTCATCGTGCAGACCGACCTGCCGCACACCAACATGCGGTCGAATTCCCTCGAAGTGTGCGGCGACATCATGGCGGTCGCCTATCAAACCTATGGCTGGGATATCGAGAATGCGGGGATCGAACTGTTCGATATATCCAATCCCGACCAACCGAAATCGATTTCCTTCTTCGATTGTTCCGGCCCGAGATCGCGCGGCGTCCATTGCGTCTGGTACGTCGACGGCGAATACATCCATTGCGCCAGCGGCGCGGCGGATTACATGCCGCGCCATCCGCGCGACGATCAATGCTATCGCATCATCGACGTGCGTAATCCGTCCAAGCCGGTGGAAGAAGGCCGCTGGTGGTTACCGGGCACCGAAGAGAACGACGATACGCCGCCGCTGCCAAGGCTGTACGACCATGCCCCCGACGACCCGCGCGGCCGCGACAACTACCGCGTCCACAATTCCAATGTCTATCCGGATCGCCCGGACCGCGCCTATATCGGCTATCTCGACGGCGGCGCGATTATTCTGGATATCTCGGACAAGTCGAAGCCACAATTTATCTCGCAGTGGAACCCGCATCCGCCGTATCCCGGCTTTACCCATACCGCGCTGCCCTTGCCGGACCGGGACTTGATGATCGTCGCCGACGAGAGCAACAAGGACAATGCGGAGGACTGGCCAAAGCTGACCTGGGTGCTCGACATTCGCGAGGAAACGAATCCGGTATCGATTGCAACTTTCCCGATGCCGGAACTGGACGATTTCCGCGACCGCGGCGGGCGTTACGGTTCGCACAATTTGCATGAAAACCGGCCCGGCCCGTCCTTCCGGTCCGACACGGTCATCTTTGCGACCTTCTTCAATGCCGGTGTGCGGGCCTTCGATCTCACCAACCCCTACCAGCCGAAGGAAGTCGCCTCCTTCATGCCCGCCTGTCCGGAAGGGTCGCGTTATACCGCCAGTCAGATCAACGATGTCTATGTCGACGAGAAAGGCCTGATCTATGCCGCGGAACGCATTTCCGGCGGGCTCTACATTCTCGAATCGGAACTCTAGATCAACTTTTCTGCCTATAATTGGAAACTAATCAAGGCAGAAAAGTTGATCGATTCCACAAAGATTGAGCAGCTCAGCCGAGCGCCAATGATGCGGGCAATCCCTGCGGCCGGAACGGGCTGCAGGGATAGGCGATCCCGTGCCAGAACGACCGGAAGACGTCCGGAAACACGGACTCCGAAAAGATTTCGATCCCGGTCGCCAGGTCGCGGGCCGGGATCGTGACGATGTGCACGCCCATCGCACGCAGGCGGTCACAGGCTTCCTCCTCGCGCGGCGATGGCGTTCCGCTGCCGTGGAGGCGCACCGCGAGCACCGTCTCCCCGGTCCAGAAGGCCAGGTCGAAGGACGCCACAACCGGCGCGGTTTCGGCATCGTCCGCATCGAATACCGCGGCGTTCGGCATGGGCCGCAGCGCGGAAAAGGCCCAATCTTGGACCCGGAACAGTCCGCCCAATGGCCGCAGCAATTCCTCGAGCGTGGCGCCTTCCGCTTCCAGCCGCGCCGCGATGAAAGCGAAATAGAGATCGAGCAGCCGCCGCGGGTTCTTGGCGAACACGTCCATGTCTCGCGATACATCCGCCTTGAGCCGCGCCACCTTGCGCGCAGTGTCGGGAATATCGGCGAGCACCGACGGCGGAAATCGGACACGGTCGTCGCTGCACAACCGCAGGGGCGGCGCGGATCCTGGCTCGAATATCCGGGCGCCGGCGACGGCCTCTCCCTGCCGCGCTTCTTGCAGCCGCTTGAGAACGGCGGCGTCCGGCTGTTTTCGGCCGAATATAACGGCAAACCGGCGTTTCATCGCGGTCTCCTTTTGTCGCCCTCGATCAAGGCCAACCGTGCAATAAGCGCGGCACCGGGTTCCCGGAATCGCCCGTGGCGTAGTATTTCCTTCCGGGAAATCAGCATTATCAACTTGCTGCAACTCCACACCGTCCCCTAGGCTGGAGTCAAATAAACGATCGCGCCCCGATACGATCACGACACATGAACAGTACCGTGAAACACGAACCAACAAGTCCAGGGAGATTCTCATGGGAGTTATGACACGCATCAGAGCCGTCGCCATCTCCGGTGTCTTGACCGCAGCCATGGTCGCCGGCCTGGCGACATCCGCGGCCGCGGCATGGCCCGAACGGCCAATCGAAATGGTCTGCGCGACATCGCCGTCCTCCGGCGCCGCCAAATGGTGCCGCCTGTTCGCCGACATGCTGTCGAAGGACCTCGGACAACATGTCGAAGTGCTGTTCAAGGGCGGCGGCGGCGGCAACACCGCGGCAGCCTATGTGGCGAAGAAACCCGCCGATGGCTACACCTGGCTGCAACGCAACACCAGCTATGCCGGGTATATGAATATGCCCACTTTCAAGCCCGACCCGATGGATTTCGAAGTCGTGGTCGAGGTCGAGAAGTTCCTGTACGTGATCGGCGTCCTGGCGGACAGCAAGTACAAGACATTCGCCGATGTGATCGCCGACATGAAGGCCAATCCGGGCAAGATTTCGGTCGCCGGCAACAAGCCGGGGTCCGCCCATCATCGCCACCTGATCAATCTGTTCAACGCCTTCGACGTGAAGTGGAACTACGTTCCCTATAAAGGCTCCGGCAAGGCGATGAAGGATGTGCTCGGCGGCCACGTACCGGTCGGCATCATTCCGCCGGGAATCTGGACGCCGCATGTGAAAAGCGGCAAGGCGCGATCGCTCGTGCTGCTCAACGAAGAGCGTACGGATCGCATTCCCCTGCCCACTCCGAAGGACCTCGGCAAGGATTATGAATTCACCCATCAGGTCCAGGGTATGTTCGTGAAGCGCGGGACGCCCGACGCCATCAAGAAACGGATTGCGCAGGCCTTCAAGAACGCCACCGAGACGCAGACCTACAAGGACTACGTGAAGAAGAACGTCCATGTGGTGCCGCAATTCAACGACAACGGTCCCGAGATCACGAAGCGCTTTCATGAAGCCCGCAAGGAAACGGGCGTCTTCCTCAGGAAAGCCGGCCTGATCAATTAGCCGTGCGCTTGGCGGATGGCTTTGCCGCCGTTCTCATTCGGGAACGGCGGCGCTTTCCGCGCACGTCCCGTTTCTGAACGTTCCGACGGCCGCGGAGTGGACATGAAAATTACCCAGATCAGCCAACGAAGCGGCGACATCGCGGGAGCCCTGATCTTCATGGCGACTTCCGTCGGCGCCTATCTGGTGTCGCTCGACTTCCTGCCGCCCGTATTGCCGGGCGATCCGGGCGCCGCCTTCTTTCCGCGTGCAATCGTCGCGGTGATCTTTCTGTTCGGCCTGATCCTGCTGGCCCGGCGCCTTCGGCGCGGGCGGCCCCCGGCCGGCGGCCCGAACGAGGATCCTGTCGGGTCGACCGGGGCCGGCGTTACGGTCGATCTTTCCTCATTCGGCGTGACCGTGATTTCCGTTTTGGCCCTCATCGCCGGCATGGCGTTTGTCGGCTTCGAACCCGCCGCCTTCGGGTTCCTGTTCATCCTGCTCGGCTGGCGCACCGGTCGATGGGTGTGGGCCGCCATCACATCGATCATCGCGGTGGGGTTGATGTACCTGGCGTTCGTGGCCTTGTTGAAAGTCCATCTGCCCATGCTGTTCCTGCCGAAATACCTCACCCTGTAGATTTGGCGCGATGGAAAATGTCCTGGCAAACATTCTGCCCGCCATCGGGATCGTCTTCGATCCGATCAACCTGTTGGTGATCGTGCTCGGCGTCGTCGCCGGCGTCTGCATGGGTATTCTGCCGGGGTTCGGCGGATCGCAGGCGCTGGCGCTGATGTTCCCGTTCACCTTCATCATGGATGCGGAAGCGTCGATCCTCTTCATGGTTTCGACCTATTCGGCGGCGGAATATGGCGGGTCGATCCCGGCGATCCTGATCCGAACGCCGGGAACGACAGCGGCGGCGATGACCGTGCTCGACGGCTTCCCCATGGCGCAGAAGGGCGAGGCGCATCGCGCGCTCATGATCTCCATCACCTCCGGCGTGTTCGGCGGAATCTCCAGCAGCCTGGTCTTCATCGTCGCGGCGACCGGCCTCGCCTGGATTGGCCTGTTGTTCGGGCCGAGCGAAATGTTCGCGCTCGGCGTACTTGGCCTGGCCATCATCGGCAGCTTCGTCGGCAAGGACCCGACCAAAGGGTTTATCGCCGCCGCGTTCGGCCTATTGCTGTCGACGTTCGGTGAATCGGCGTTCGGCACCGTGCGATTCAATTTCGGACAATCCTATCTGGATGACGGCATCCCGCTCATCGTGATGATCATTGCCATGCTCGCGGCGCCCGAAGTGTTTCGCTTGATGGGTCTGGTCACGGCGGAGGCCGAGGCCGCGGCGCGAATTTCCGATGATGTCCTGGCCAACAAAGGATCCAAGTTCGGTTGGAAAGATTTCAGGAAACTGCTGCCGACGATGGCGCGCGGCAGCCTGATCGGCACCGCCATCGGCGCGATCCCGGGGCCGGGGCCGACCGTCGGCACCGTGGTCGCCTATACGGAGGAAAAGCGCTGGTCAAAACGGCCCGACGAATTCGGCACCGGCATCGATGAAGGCATTGCCGCCCCCGAATCCGCCAACAACGCCGTTGTCGCCGGCGCGCTGGTGCCGGCGCTCGCGCTCGGCATTCCCGGCTCGGGCGCGATCGCCGTGCTGATCGGCGTTCTGATCAGCAAGGACATCGTCCCCGGCCCGACCCTGTTCAGCGAGGGCGGACCGCTGGTCCTGGCCATTTTCATCGGCTTGATCGTGTGCAACCTGTTTCTGCTTCTGTGCGGGATTTTCGGCATTCGCTATTTCGTACCGATCGTGAAGGTGCCCGGCCGGATTCTCGGGCCGTTCGTCATGCTGATGCTGGTCATCGGCGCCTATGCCTATGACAACAACATCACCCATTCGGTGATGGTCCTGGTGCTGGGCGCGATCGCGTTCTGGATGGATAAATTCAAATTTTCCACCATCCCCGTGATCCTGGGTTTCGTCATGGGGCCGATCATCGAGAACAACCTCAATCGGGCGATGGTGATCACCCAAGGCGATATCGTAGGCCTGGTCACACGGCCGATCACCCTGACAATTCTGATCCTAGCCGTGGTGACCGCGGTGATCGCCTATCGGCGCAGCAATTCCGGCGCATAACGCGTGCCCGCCGAGGGGCGACGATGATTCGGTAGACCGGCTCGCCGCAACGCCTTAGGCTTCCAAGCTCGAACCCACGCACACCGGACCTAAGGAAACCCAATGAGCGAGTCTGCGGTTGAACTGAACGGTATTGCGTATCGATTTCCGTCGCAGCCCATCGTCGTCGTGTGCATCGACGGCGGCGACCCGGCCTATCTCGAAAGCGGGCTGCGCGACGGGATCATCCCGAATATCGAACGCTTCATGCGGGAAGGCTTTCATACGGTGGCAGAAGGCACGGTGCCGAGCTTCACCTGCCCGAACAACATGTCTATCGTCACCGGGCGCCCGCCTTCGGTGCATGGCATTTCCGGTAATTTCTTTCTCGACCCGGCGACCGGCGAAGCGGTGGTCATGACCGGTCCCGAATTGCTGCGCAGCCAGTCGATCATGGCGTCGTTTTCGCAGCACGGGGCGAAGGTGGTTTCCATCACCGCCAAGGACAAGCTGCGCCAGCAACTCGGCAAGAACCTCGATCTCGGCGGCGGCTCCGCCAGCTTTTCCTCGCAACATGCCGATCGCTGCACCATGGCCGAAAACGGCATCGAGGATGTGTTGTCCTTCGTCGGCCAGCCCCTGCCCGACATGTATTCGCAGGAACTATCGCTATTCGTGCTCGATGCCGGGATCAAGCTGTTGGAGACCCGGCGGCCGGACATCCTCTATCTGTCGCTGACCGATTTTGTGCAGCACGCCCATGCGCCGGGGACACCGGAAGCGAACGATTTCTACATCAACATGGATCGGCGATTCGGCCGGCTGTTCGAACTCGGCGCCATCGTCGCGTTGACCGCCGATCACGGCATGAATGACAAATCGAAGGCCGACGGTACGCCGAACGTCATCTGGCTGCAGGACGAGCTCGACGCCGCCCTCGGCGCCGGCAGGACGACGGTGATTTGCCCGATTACCGATGCCTTCGTCGGCCATCATGGCGCGCTCGGCGGATTTGTCCGGGTCTATTGCAAGGACGGATTGGACCCGCGCGAGGTGCTGGCCGTTGCCGGCGAAATCGCGGGCATCGAAGGCGCCTATGCCAAATCCGATACAGTCGAACGATTCGAGCTGCCGGCCGACCGCGAGGGCGACGTCGCCGTGGTCAGCGACGCCGGCACCTGCATCGGCAGCCGTGCGGAGGACCATGATTTGTCCGGGCTCAAGGGCCATCGGCTGCGCACCCATGGCGGCGTGGCCGAAGCGAAGGTGCCGATCGTGATCAGCCACCCCCTGAACGACCGCTTTGCCGCCCGGGCCGAGGCCGGCGTGCTCCGGAGCCACGACGTCTTCGACTTCGCGATCAACGGCACCGCGGCCGGTTGAGCCTATCGGCTCAGGCGTTTTGCGCTTCAGCCGAAGAAACGGCCGGGGGTGCAACCTGCAGCCGGTTCCACGGCATCAGCGAAAGCACACTCGCCAGCGCGCAGGTCCCGCTAAGGCCGGCGAACATCAGACCCGCGCCGACAAAGCCGCTCAGCGCCACGAACCACGGCGAGACGAAGTAGCCGAGCACGACGCCCAGCACGACCAAGGATCCGGCGGTAATCTGCACTTGACGCATAATGCTGATCGGCGCTTTCCGGTTGAGGTTTACCGCCAATCCGGCCTTCTTCCAGGCTTGCAGGCCACCTTCCAACTGATAGACGTCCTTGAATCCGGTTTTCAGGATCCGGGAGGCCGCTTCGCACGTCCGGTTCCCGCTGCTGCAATGAAAGACGCCGATCTTGTGGTGATCCTGGGCGAAATCCGCCGAATCGAACCCCGACAGCGGCACCAGGCGGGACCCCGGGATATGTTCGCGGGCGTATTCATCCGACTCCCGGATATCGATGACCACGGCCTTGTCCGCGTCCAGCCAGGATTTAAGCGTCCCGGCATCGATTTCCCGCAATTCCACAGTGTTCATTCCAGTACTCCCGTTCAATGCGCGGTGTCTTCGCCGCAATAGGTTTCATAGAGAAACGCCATCAGTTTGCTGATGTCGCTGCGGGCCAGGGCGTAATAAATCGTCTGTCCGTCGCGGCGCGTCGTAACCAGGCGATCCTTGCGCAGCAGGGCCAGCTGTTGCGACATGGCGGGTGCGCGGGCGCCAACAAGATCCGTCAGCACGCCGACGGATTTTTCACCCTCGACCAATTGGCAGAGGATCATCAGCCGGGTCTTGTGGGACAGGATCTTCATGAGATCGCTGACCTTTTCCGCCGCGGCGTCCATGTCCTTGATGTCCATGTTTGCATATATGCGAAGTTATGCAGTTAATATCAAGCCCCATCGAAAAGAAATGTCGCGGAGCCGCACATATCGGTGGCAATCGAAACCGTGACCGTTGATTCGGATCAAGGCGACGGGAGTCGTCGCTATGGCATCGGTATCCGATCAAGGAGAAACAAACCGATGAACCCAGACGTCAAAGCCTTCTTCGACGAGGCAACGAACACCGCCTCCTATGTTGTCCGGGACCCCGGCTCCGAACACTGCGCCGTGATCGACGCCGTCCTGGATTTCGACGCCAGGTCGGGGCGCACCGCGACAGCTTCGGCGGATGCGATCATCGCCCATGTGCGGACGCACGATCTGACCGTCGACTGGATACTCGAGACCCATGTGCATGCAGACCATTTGAGCGCCGCGCCCTATCTGCAAGAGCACCTCGGCGGTCGCACCGCTATCGGCGAACACGTCACCGACGTGCAGAAAATATTCAAGAAAATCTTCAATGCCGAACCTGCCTTCCACACAAATGGCGATCAATTCGATCGGCTTCTCGGGGATGGCGACGAATTGCGGATCGGCGCGCTCACCGCCACGGTGATCCATACGCCGGGGCACACGCCTGCGTGTATTACCTATCAAATGGGCGACGCCGCCTTTGTCGGCGACACGCTATTCATGCCGGACTACGGAACCGCCCGCGCCGACTTTCCCGGGGGCGATGCCCGGACGCTGTATCGTTCGATTCAAAAAATCTTGGCCTTGCCGCCGGAAACCCGGCTTTTCCTTTGCCACGATTACAAAGCGCCCGGACGCAAGGACTTCGTCTGGGAAACCACCGTGGCCGAAGAACGCGAAATGAACCTGCACGTTCATCGCGGCGTGACCGAGGACGACTTCGTCGAGATGCGTACCAAACGCGACGCCACGCTCGATATGCCGACGCTTCTCTTGCCTTCGGTTCAGGTCAACATGCGCGGCGGCCGGTTCCCGCCGCCCGAAGACAACGGCGTCTCTTATCTCAAGCTGCCGCTCAACAAAGTTTAAGAGAACGGGTTTCTCCTGGTACGCGCCGCAGTCGTCTCAGCCTAACGCGCATGGCAGCCGACGGTATCGAAAAACGTCGCCATGTCCGCGATGTCGGCAATCGCCGTCAGGCGTTCGATCAGCCGGTCGGTTTGCGTCTGCTCCAGGGAATGCACGCCCGCGGAGATGCATGCGCGGAACTTGTCCTCGATCTGGCTGGCCGTCAGGCGCCGTTCCGGCGTGCCCGGCACATGGTCCTGACGCCGCCGGATCGTGCCATGCCGCGCGCTTTCCACGACGACTTCGGCAGGCGCGAACTTCCCGCTGTTGCCTTGATCGACCTCGATGGCGATGCGGCCGATGAAATCGCGGATCTCCGGCGCGTTGACCGCGCCCTCCTGGATGTCGTCCACGGTCAGCCGCCGGCGCAGCGCCGCGCAGGCGATCGAGTATTCCAGACTGAACTGCGCCGCCACCTGCGGGTTGTCGCCGGGGTCGAAGGGCGCGCCGACCAGGCCGTGAGCGAATGGGGAAACCACCGTCCTGACCGAGCGGATGTCGTCCGGTGCGAGGTCGAGTTCCTCGACAATGCCGATGACCGCGTCGATCGGCACGTGGTTTGCGGTGCAGCTCGGAAATTTCTTCACCGCCGCGTCGAGGCACAAATACTCCTCGCCGAAGCCGTCCAGTAGCGGCGCGGGGTCGCCGTCGCAATACAGACGATAGAATCCGAATTTGCCCTCGAAGCATTCGGCGGGCGCGGTTACGCCGCAACCGGCCAGTTGGGCCGCGAAGACGCCCGCGCGGGCGGCGAAACCCGATTGCACGCGCTTCGCCATGGTCTTTTCGATCAGCGCCTGTTGCGATCCGCCGGCCTGGCTCAGCACGAGTCCGAGCGCATCCCGCGTTTGCCCGACCGACAGACCGAGGATCTTCGCTGCCGCCGCCGCCGCGCCGAACCCGCCGAACAGCGCCGTGTTGAACCAGCCCCGGTTTTCGGTCGCCGCCGCCGCGAGCCGGCACATCACTTCATTGCCGAGCGCAATGGCGGCAAGGAATTTCTTGCCCGTGGCGCCGGTTTCTTCGGACAACGCCCAGGCGACGGGAATGCTGACGATATCCGGATGCACCGAACCCTTTTCGAAAACGCTGTCATAGTCGAGCGCAGCTGCATGCACGCTGTTGAGAAACGCGGCGCCCATCGGATCGATCCGCCGTCCAGTTGCCCAGCCGCGGCACGTCCCGCCCCCGCCGCCCGCAAGCATCAGCGCCTCGATATCCGCCGATCCGGGCGCCGCCGCGCCGGCCCAGGCCACCCCAACTGTATCGAGGACCATGCGCCGCGTATGGTCGATCACCGCATCGGGTATGTCATCGTAAGACAGGTCGACCAGTCGATCGCCAAGGCGATGCGAGATACTGGATTTTTCTTTGGCGACCATCGGTGCATCCTTCAGAGTACATCTTTGCGCCTACGGTATGCGGTAGGGTCCGGCGGGTCCACGGCTTCCCGATCCGGCGCGCGAAGGGCGGGGCTTTGTCCGGCACATTGTCGACCCACCATTCGGCTGGTAGCGTTGACGCGTGGACAATTCGCGATGGAACCGAAACAGCGACGATTGAGAATTCCGGGAGGATGAAGGGATGATGACCGCATTCGAAGAAGTCATGGATATTCGGGGCAAAGGCCTGCCGGGAGACGGCGAAGTCGAGATTACCGGCGCCGATCCGGTTTTTTCCACGCGCTTCAAGATCGGCGAGACCTGCGCCGCCGTGTTGGCGGGAATCGGCACCGCCGTTTCCGACATCTGGGAACTCAAGACCGGGCGCCGGCAGACCGCGGCGATCGATATACGCCGGGCCGCCGCCGCGCTGGGCAGCACGCGCTACATGCAAAAGATGGGGCAGGACGGCGAATTCCATCCCGTCGTGAACGAGAACCACGAGAAGATGATCCAAATCACCCAGCCCTGGCCGACCAAGGACGGCCGCTGGTTCCTGCCGCATTTCGGCCTGCCGAACCTGCAGGCGCGGGTGCTGAAGGTCCTTGGCTGCGAACCCAACCCCGACTCCGTCGCGAAGGCGGTAGCGCAATGGGATGCGCTCGACCTCGAAGCGGCGATCGACGAGGCGCGCGCCTGCGGCGGCATGGTGCGCAGCAACGCGGAATGGCTCGATCATCCGCATGGCAAGGTGCTGCAGGCGAAACCCATCGTCGAGATCATCAAGATCGGCGACAGCGACCCAGAACCGATGCCCGAGGGCGACCGGCCGTTGAGCGGCATCCGCGCGCTCGATCTGACGCGAATCCTTGCCGGCCCGATCGCCGCACGGACCCTGGCGGAAAACGGCGCCGAGGTGCTGATGGTGACCGCCGAAGGCCTGCCGCAGATCGCGGAACACGTGATGGACACCAGTCATGGCAAGCGCAGTTGCTATCTCGACCTCAAGAATGCCGAGGACGCCGCCCGCCTGAAGGATCTGGTGCGCGATGCCGACGTGTTTTCGCAGGGCTACCGCCCCGGCATGCTCGCCGGTCTCGGCTTCGCGCCGGAACAGCTGGCCGAGCTCCGGCCCGGCATCGTCTGCTGTTCGATCAGTTGCTTCGGCGCGGATGGTCCGTTCAGCCACCGCGGCGGCTGGGAACAGGTCGCCCAGACGGTGACCGGCATCTGCCAGGAAGGAAGCCCGGACCGGCCGAAACTATTGCCGGCCGCGGCCTGCGACTACACCACGGGCTATCTCGGCGCCTATGGCATTCTCCTGGCGCTGGCCCGCCGCGCGCGCGAAGGGGGCAGCTATCATGTCCGCGTCTCGCTGTGCCAATCGGGAATGTTCATCTACCGTCAGGGCAAGACCGGTGCGGTCGCGCCGGATCTGGGGCTATCGGATGCCGAGCTGGACGCGCTTCGGATCGTTTCCGAACCCGCGCAGGGTACCCTGCGGCATCTCGGCCCGGTTCTCAGGCTGTCGGAAACGCCGCCGCATTGGGTGCGGCCGACGCCGGTGCTGGGAGGCGATGCGCCGGCGTGGCCGGACGCGGCGGCGGCCGCCGAGGCAGCCGACTGATAGCCGGACACGGCCCGTTATTGAATCTCGAACCGCTGCCGCCGAACATTGCGGCCGATGGCGTCGATGACCGGCGGCGTGATCGACGCGATAATGCGCGCCCGGTCCGGCGTCAGGAACGGCAAGGCCAGATCGGCAGTCCAGAGAATTTTCCCGGATTTTCGGCTGCGCAGCTCGACGCTGATATCGAGCCGGTCCTGATCCGTATTGGTGATCGTCGATGCGATGCGGGGCGGAATTCGCCGGCGATCGCCAAACATGTTGGTCACCGGCGCGTTGCGGAAGTCTTCGCGCCGATCGAACGGAAAGCTGGCTTCTTCCCGATCGACCGGATAGCGCCGCAATTCCTTCCGTTCCAGCTCGCGCAACCGGCTTTCCTGCCACGTAATGCTCGTCGCGAAGGTGAATTGCAAATCCGCGTCGTCCGATGTTTTGTGGCCGGCCTTCTGGAGCGCGCCCAGAAAATATTTCCGGAATTCAAGGTTCTCTTTCGTATCGTCGTATATCAGAACGTCGAAAGTCCGCTCGGCGGGCAAGGGGTTGAGCAACGTGCTCGACAGCTCGCCGATCCAATCGGACGTTTGCTGTGCCCACGCAATTGCGCCGCCACCGGCAACGGCCAGCACGACAAAAATCAATCTAAACGTATTCATGCGCATATCCGTTGCGTATCCTCGAAGATGCTTGGCGACACGGGAACCCCAATCGACGAAGGAGCAGCCGAGATCAGCATTGCAGGGTTGTGCGGGATTGAACAGTCGACACCGCGGGAAACATGGTGAACGACAAACCGGTTGCGAGGGCGCCGGGCGCCGCGATCATACGTTGGCTCGACGACACGGTGATGGGGTTGAGGCGGGAATTCCGCTGGGCCTACCTGCCGCCGTTGATGGTCTATCTGGCGGCCGGCATTTCCGGGCTGACCAGCATCGTCGGCACCTTCTTTATCAAGGAACATCTTGGCCTCTCCGCGGTCTTCCTGGCCGGTCTTGCATTCTGGGCCGGTATCCCGTGGACGCTGAAAATGCCGCTCGGTCATCTCGTGGATATCATTTGGCGGTGGAAATCCGTCCTGGTTTACATCGGTGCGTCGCTCATCGCGTCCGGCATCGGCATCATGTATGGCCTTATCGTAAATGCCGCCGCGATGACTCAGATCATGACCGCCGAGGCCTGGTATGTGCTGAGCGCACTGCTGGCGCCGACCGGCTATGTCGTGCAGGACGTCGTCGCCGACGCCATGACCGTCGAGGCCGTCCCGCTTTACGACGAACATGGCGACCGCTTTCCGGAAGACCGGGTCAAGTTGATGCACACGACGATGCAGACGCTGGGCCGGGTTGCAATCGTGACCGGGTTGATTGTCGTCGCCGCCCTGAACATCGGCCTGTTTTCCGGCGTCGCGGAAATGTCGGCCGCCGAGAAGACCGCAATCTATGCGCAAATATATCTGCTCGCGCTGATCATCCCCGCGATCTCCGTTCTCGGCGCGGCGCTCGGCGATATTTCGGTCCGACGCCGCGCCCGCCACCTGCGCGCCAAGGGCGTCGACGAGCCCACGATCACAGCCGCCACCCAGGGCGAGGCCGGCAAGACCACGCCCAATTGGTGGATCTTCGGCGGCAGCCTCGCGTTCGTCGCGGTCGCCGTAACGGCCGGGCTGAGCGAAATCCCGCTGGCGCAGGAATTGGTCTTTGCCGGTTCCCTGGCAATCGTCCTTTTTCTCATGCACCGGCTGTTTCGGGAGCTTGGCGTCGCCGAGTGGCGCGCCCTCCTGGGAACGGCGCTGATCATTTTCGTCTTTCGCGCAACCCCGCTGCCCGGACCCGGCGCGACGTGGTGGGAAATCGACGTCCTGGCGTTCGACCAGCAGTTTCTCTCCGTGCTCAGTCTCATTACGTCGGCGCTCGCGCTCGCCGGCATGATCCTGTTCCGCCTGTTTCTGGCGAAGCGGTCGATTGCCCACATCGTCCTGCTGCTGACGATCGCGGCCGGAGTTCTCTCGCTCCCCAATATCGGACTATTCTATGGCGTGCACGAATGGACGGCGCGCTGGACCAACGGCGTCGTCGACGCGCGCTTCATTGCGCTGCTCGACACCGCGCTGGAGTCGCCGCTCGCGCAAATCTCGATGATCCCGATGCTCGCCTGGATTGCCAAGAACGCGCCCGCGCATCTCAAGGCGACCTTCTTCGCGGTCATGGCGTCCTTCACCAACCTGGCGCTGTCCGCCAGCAGCCTGGGGACCAAGTACCTCAACCGGATTTTTGTCGTGACCCGCGAGGTACTCGACCCCGTTACCGGGAAAACCGAAGGCGCCGCCGACTATAGTGAATTGGGCAGCTTACTGATCGTCGCGGCTCTGATCACCTTTATCCTGCCGCTGGTCACGATTGCCGTGGTCCAGCGCTCGCGCCTCCGCACCGATGAATGACGCGCACGGCCTTCGACCGAGGCGGCCATTCAGTAGTCCAGCTTGAATTGGACGCCGACATCGCTTTCGCCGCTTCTGCGCATCTCGCTCTCGACCGTGATGTTCGGCGTCACCTCCACCTGCACGCCGACCGAGCCGGATTCCGGCGTCGCCCCTTGCTTGACGCCGATATAAACCTCTTCGGTCAGGTATTTCCCGGCGCCCACGGTAGGCTGCCCCCCATTCTCCGTCTCGGCGGTTTCGATACGCAGAACATCCACTCCCAGCGTCTTCCGCGCGAAATCGAGGAAACCCGGGCCGCCGCCGGCGCCCGACAATTGCGCCAGCGCGAGGGCCAGTTGGGCGGCTTCGACGCCGCTCAATCTGGTGGCGCTCTTATTGAACAGGATCTGCGAGACGATCTCGTCCTGCGGCAAATCGGGCGAAGAACTGAGCGTGATCTTCGGCTTCGTGATGGGACCCGCCGCATGCGCTTCCGCGGTCAGCCGCTTGCCCTCGTGGGTCGCGGTTAGGAGAAGTTCCGGTTCCGCAAAAGCGCTTTCCGGAAGAACGACGGTTCCCTTCGTCACGCGAAAGACCTTGCCGATCACCGACATCTGACCTCGCACCACATCCAGAGTGCCGCTGACGCTGGGATCCTGCAGCGTTCCGGCAAGCGCCAGCCTGCCTTTCCATTCGGAATCGATGCCCCGGCCCCGAACGAACACGCGGCCCGGCAGTTCGACCACGATATCGAGCACAGGATCGAAACGGGGCTCCGGAAGCGAGCCTTTCGCGCCCGCCCGATCCTTGCGTTGTCCTTCTTCGACGACCTCGAGATCCACAATCTCCGGCGGCAGCTGATTGAGGACGCGCAATTCGACGGCATCCGTCTTCAATCGTCCGGTAATTTTCGCCGCGTCCAGCACGCCCTTTGCGGTGATCTTGCCGCTGGCCGAGGCCTCCAGGTCGTCCCGCCGCGCGACGTGGAATCTCTCCAACGTCAGGTCAAATTCGAACGGATTGCGTGACACCGGGTCCAGCGTCAGGAAGCCGGATGCCGCGACCGTTCCGGAACCGCCGTCGTTTCCCGAAAACTTGGTGAGCGTGGCTTTGGTTCCATCGAACGCCATCGCGAGATTGACCGATTTCAGCACCGTGCCGAGTTGCAGGCTCTCATAGGTCCCGTTCTCGATCGTCACGCGCCCTTGCACTTTCGGCTGCCCGACGGTGCCGCTCACCGCCGCATCGATCCGGCCCGGCCCGGCCAGTTCGTGCCAGGCGAACGGCATGAACTTCCACAATGTCGCGATGTCCCCATTCCACTTCGCAGTCGCCGCAATCGGAGCCTGCCGCTGCAGCACCACGCCCCACCGGTCCGTCGCCAGGCGAAGCGGCAAATCGGCATCCAGGATCGCGGCCGGCGTGCCAGGCTTGCTCAAGCGGCCCTTCAGGAGCATCCGTCCGGCGCGCCAATCCCCGGTGACGGCGAAGGCGAAGGCGGCATCCGGCGATTCGCTGGCCAGGCGAAGGTTGGGAATATCGACCGCAAGCGTGCCTTGCGGTTTCGTTCTTGTCCCGCGAATCGCGGCGGTGGCGTTCAAGGTCCCCGCCATGCCGGACGACCACAGGCGGTCGAACAACCCAAGCGGCCACTTCGCGATCGTCACCGTGCCGTCAACGGAACCATCGGTAAGCTTGACCGACGCGGCCGCGCTGGCGCCATCCGATGCGAGCATAAAGTCGTCCAGAACGATCCGGCGCCGGTCCCACTGCAGGCGGAAAGGCCGCCCCAGGGCGAATTTTCGCCCGAGCGCCGTACCCGCCAATGTGTTCATTCGAATGTCGTACCGATCGCCTTTTCCGCTGAACACCAATGCGGCCCGTGCGGTCAACGGATCGACCCACCGGCCGGCGGCCTGCAGTTCGATTTCGGCCCGTTCCGGCGATCCCGTCGCGCTGATCGACAGCCGCTCCAATGTCGCGGCTCCCGATTCCAGGTTGCCGATATCGACCTTTAGCGAAAGGCCCCGGGCCGCGAACAGATCGTCGCTTGCGGCCGTCAGGGATACCCGTTCGGCATGAACGTCCCCGCCGCCGGGCTCCGGCTCGATCCGGAAATTTGCCAAATACACCGTCGCATCGGCGCGCTGGCGTCCCGCATTGGCGGAAAGGGTGAACCGGCCGGTGCCGTTCCCGTCTCCCTCGACACCGGCGACCTTGAGGCCCGGCCGCAGCGTCGCGACCTTGAACCGAAAATCGCCGGTCATCGGTGCCCCGCCAAGCGGAATCGCCACGGCCCCGTCGAGCGTCGCCCCGGCGCCCTCGAAATGAAGCGCGCTCAACCGCAGCAGATCTTTTTCCATTTGCGTATCGGTGCGGAGCGCGATCGGGCCAACGTCGGATTTCGCCTCGGCGCGGACCTGTCCCTTTGGCCCGCTTACGAGGCCGCGGACGTCGTAGCGCACCGTCAGCGCGTCGAGACGGCGCCCGTCCATGGCCAATGATTTCAAGGTCATGTCGCCAGACGATTCCGGGTCGGTCAATTGGCCGGCGATCTTGCCCGTTACCGTACAGCTGCAGCGAACTTCGAGATTTCCCTCGGGGACCGACAATGCGCCCGCCTTGATATTGAGTTGGTATGTCGCATCGACCGCCGTGCCGTCCAGGGGAATGCGGCCGTTCAGGTCGAGCGACGCCATATCGGATGCGACCGAGACATCCCGCATCGCCACGACGTTCGATTTCAGCGACACCGACCCGCCGATCCGAAGCCCGCCCGCGATCATCTTTTCCGCGATCGGCGGCATCGGAGCGAGGCCGGACAGGGTGCCGGAAAGCGCAACCTCGGCAACGTCGCCGAATTCCACAATGGTCCCCTTGAGAGAGAGCGCGGCGGTGCCCGCGGTCGGCCGGCCATAGGCCTTACCGATCGGCAACAGGTCCTTGATGCCCAGCGTCACAGACGCCGCCCCTGTCCCGCTGTCCATCGAAAAGCTTCCGGCGCCGGTGAGATCGGCGATCCCGTTGCCGAGGGACAGTGCTCGAACCTCGACCGAAGGTTTTTCGAGGTCGACGGCGCCATCGAACGTCCATTTCATCGGACGGCGCAGAACATCCGCCAACTCCTGTCCGTCGGCGATGTCCACTGCCGTGACCGAACCCGATCCGACAATCGCCCCGGCCGAGACCTGGCCGTCCCGGGTTTCCGTCGTGCGAAAACCGATTTCACCCGTCAAGCCACTGAAGACCGATCCCGGCACATCCAGGCGTCCGATATCGAATTTCAGCGCGACATCGGGTTCGAACAGCGATTTCGTCAATGTCGCCTGCAACTCGACCTGTTCGGCGCCGGCATGCGGCGGGCCGTCGGGCACGCGCCGACCGTCCTTGCTGCGCACGGTGCCGCGCGCGTCGACCGCCATGTCATCGAGGTTAAGGCGGCCATCCGCTTTGAGTTGGAGACCGTCACCCTCCCACTCGGCGGCATCGATTTCGAGAAGGCCGCCCGTGTCGTACCGGCCGGACACGCTATAGCGATGCGCGCCAGACCACAGGGAGCGCGGCGCGGCCGGATCCTGCAGCGGGATTTTGGCGTCGCCGGCAAGTTGGAACTTCACGTCGGGACCGGACTGAATGGCAATATCCGCGGCCGCCGATGCCACATCGCCGAACGCGATCTCCGACCGCGCCCGCCATGCGGCAAGCGGTGCCGCGCCTTTCAGGCTGGCGCGAAGGGCAGGCAAGGCCGGAACATTCAACGCCCGCGCCATCAGCCCGCCGGCCGCCTCGGCAACCTCCAGATCGATCCCCAGGTGTCCATCCGCGGCTCGGTAGTCTGCGGTTAACCGCAACTTGCCCAACGGGCCATCGCGCCTGTCGACCGACAGAGTGCCGCTGACCCTGTTGTCGGAGTCGCTTTTTACCGCGCCGTCGATCTGCAACACCGCCGCAACGCCGAGCACCGGGGCGCCGAGGCTGAGATCGTCAACGGCAATGCCTTCCACGGTAATCGAGGGCAAGCGTCGCATCGACGGCAAACCGGCCAAGGGGGAACCCGGTTCGTCATCGCTCGATGCGGGAAGTCGGTCGATCCGAACGCCGCTCAGGCGCACTGACCGTAGATGAAGCCTGCCGCGCAACAAGGATTCCGGGGTCCAGGATATTTCTGCGGCGCGGATAGCAAGCCAAACATCCGACGCGTCTTTCACCCGGACGTCGCGGAGGCTTATCCGCCGGAACAGGTTTCCGCCGAGATGACCGACCGTCACCTCCCGCTCGCCCGGCGCGCTGGCGATCTGTGCGATCCGGCCGGCAAGCCATGCCCGGCCGGAGTCGCCCTGGACCCAGCCCAGGAAAATGGCGCACAGCAGCATCAGGAGGCCCGCCACTCCCGCCGCGCCGATGCCGGTCCGAATGAGGATGCGTTTCATAACGATTGGCTAAAATGCCTGGCCGATGCCGATATAAAATTCGAACCGGCTATCGACTCCGCCTCTCCCATTGATCGGAAACGCCACATCGGCCCGCAAGGGACCAAATCCGGTAAAATACCGCAATCCCAGCCCGGCGGCCCATCGAACCGGCTCGTCGAAAGTGGGATAGGAGGCATCGAAGACGGTGCCGCCGTCGATGAAGGGTACGATCCCCAGCGTGTCGGTCAGACGAATACGCAACTCGCCGCTGAATTCGACCAGGGAACGGCCACCGACCGGATCGTTCGCCGCATCGAGCGGCCCGACTTCCTGAAATCCAAAGCCCCGAACCGAGCCGCCGCCGCCCGCATAGAAGCGCTTGTCAGCCGGGATATCCGTGGTTGCCGCGCCGACGAGCGACCCGACACGCACCCGGCCGGCCAGCACGTATTTCTTCGCCTTGTCGATCGCATGATAGGTGGAGCCGCCGGCAACCAGACGAACGAATGTCAACGTTTCATCGCCGGTGCCGACATAGGGCGTTGCCGATAGATCGAGCCGAATACCGCGGGTCGGATTGAGCGGATCGTCCATCGTATTGCGCATTGCGGTGATCGGCAGGCCGAATAGCTGGAAGTCCCGGGTTCCCTCATTGTCCTTCACAGAATCGTAACCGCCGGTAACGCCGACAGTCGCGCGCCAATACGATCTGTACTGCCGCTCCAGCGCGACCGTCGCGGCAACGCTTCTTTGATCGAAGGCCTCGGTCTTGCGGTTCAGCACAGTCGCCTCCGTGAGCAGGGCCTGCCGGCGCGACAAAAATGCCGGTTTGCGAAACGCAGCCTTGCCGCTTTGTTCAATCTGAGCGCCTTTAACGGTCAAGCGAAGCTGTTCGTTCCGATTAAAAATATTCCGGTGTTCCCAAAAAACCTCCCCGCCAAATCCGACGTCGGTCGAATAGCTGACGCCCGCGCCGATCGACCGGTGCGGCCGCTCCGCCAGCGCGATCGTTACGGGTACTCGCCGTTTTTCGTCCGGTTTCGGTGCAATCGAAATCTTGATACTCGAGAACAGGTTGGTTGCGGAAAGCGCGGCGCGTGTATTCACGATCAAGCGGCGATCGTAGACATCGCCCTCGCCCCAGGTCACCAATCGACGAACATAGTCTTCCTCGACACCGGTGAGCCCGGCAATGGCGAGCGAACCGAACCGCGCCTGCTTCCCGGACTCGACCGACATGCGGACCGTCATCTTGCGATCTGCATGATTCACGACGGCTTTCAGGTCCACGACCTTTGCATAGGGATAACCCCGTTCGGCAAGTACGGCGAGGACCTTGCGTTCCGCCGTTTTGACCACCGGCGCGCGGGCCGGCATGCCGAGGCGAACTTCGAGATCTTCCAGCGTCGGCCGGTGCCCGGGCGACGCCTTGCCCGCCCCAACATAGTCTACGTCAAAGGCGGTGATCGTATAGCGTTCTCCCGGAACGACGCTTATCCGGACCACCGCGGGCCGCGCCTTGGCATCGATTTCGTGGCGCAGCGTCGCCGCATAGTATCCTTCGGATTTCAACGCCGCCTGCAATCGCTCGAGATCGTCCCGCGTGCGACGTTCCAGCCCCGCGATCGTTGCGGGCGGCCGGTCGCGCAACGCGCGCAGTTGCGACGCCGCTTCGAGAAGATCGCGCAATTCCCGATCCTCCACACCTGCAATCGATAGTTCATATTCGACGCGGGCGGGCGGCGTCTCCTGCGCCGGCACATCGGGCTCGTTTCCGTCTTCCGATCCCCAGGCAACGGCGCCACCCGGGCCGATCAGGACGGCCAACGCAAGAACCACCAACCCTGCGTACTTTATTATTAAACCCATTATTCATTCGTACCGACTCGCCGTCCCTGGACTCAAAGCACCTATCGAAACGCGCCACAAGCGAATTAGCGCTCCCATTCGGCGTTTAAAGGGCAACCGAATCCTGCACGTACGCTATCCGAAAGACCGATGCGGCCACGCCGATTGGCGGCGGGACGCAATCGCGCAACGCCATCTTCCCCGGAACGGGCCACCGCCTTGATCTGAATCAAACCCCGCATCCCGCCGATGCCGGAAGATTGTTTCAAAGCAAGCCGCCGGCCAATGCGTCGTGGGCGGCCCAATGGACGAGGGGATGACGCTCATGAACGGACTCGACTCGGTTACGTCGTCGCAACAGACGCGCATCCTCGGTATGAGCACGCTGGCCTTTACGGTATGTTTCGCCGTCTGGACGATCTTTTCGATCATCGGCGTCAGAATCAAACAGGACCTCGGCCTCTCGGATACCCAATTCGGCTTGCTGGCGGGTACGCCGATCCTGACCGGATCGTTGAGCCGGATCTTTCTCGGCATCTGGACCGACCAATATGGCGGCAGGATCGTCTATTTCCTGACGATGATCCTGGCGGCCATCGCGACATTTCTGCTGTCTTACGCGACGACCTACGAAATGATGCTTGTCGCCGCCCTCGGGCTCGGCCTCGCGGGGGGGTCCTTCGCGGTCGGCATCGCCTATGTCTCGAAATGGTACCCGACGGAAAAACAGGGAACCGCGCTCGGCATCTTCGGCGCCGGCAATGTGGGCGCCGCCGTCACGAAATTCGTCGCGCCCTTCGTGCTCGTGGCATTCGGGTGGCCGATGGTCGCGCAAGTCTGGGCCGGCGCGCTCGTGGTCACCGCAATCGTCTTCTGGTTCACCACCGAGGACGACCCGGATCTGAAAGCCAGAAAGGCGAGCTGCGAAAAGGTCCGCGGCGCGTTGTTGCAACTCAAGCCGCTCAAGAATCAGCAGGTGTGGCGCTTCGCAATCTATTACTTTTTCGTGTTCGGCGCGTTCGTCGCACTGGCGTTGTGGCTGCCCCGCTATCTTGTCGGCGTCTACAGCCTCGACATCAAGACGGCCGGAATACTCGCCGCACTCTACTCGGTGCCGGCCAGCATCTTTCGCGCCTATGGCGGGTTTCTGTCCGACAAATACGGCGCGCGGACGATCATGTACTGGACCTTCGGCGTTTCGGCACTGTGCTGCTTCCTGCTGTCATATCCCGACACGCAATACGTGGTGAAGGGCATCGAAGGGCCGATCTCCTTCACCATCAACATGGGGCTTTATCCCTTCGTGGCGCTGACCTTCATCCTCGGCTTCGTCATGAGCCTGGGCAAGGCTGCGGTCTACAAGCACATCCCGGTCTATTACCCCGACCATGTGGGCTCGGTCGGCGGGCTCGTCGGCATGATCGGCGGGCTTGGCGGTTTCGTCCTGCCCATCGCGTTCGGCGCCATGAACGATCTGACCGGCGTCTCGACCAGCTGCTTCATGCTGCTGTTCGTGCTGGTTTCGATTGCGCTGCTTTGGATGCACTTCGCCATCCTGCGCATGGAGAAGCGCGCATCCGGCGATCAATTGGCGGGACTACCGGAACTTCCCGAGCTCGCCCACATGCATCGCCCCGAGCATGAAGGCGCGCTCGGCCCGAACAGGCGCAAGGAATCGGCCCCGGATCCGACCGGTCCGCCCCGCCAAACTAGCCCCGCCCGATAATAACCCGGCGACCGGCGCGGGTTTTGCCCGGCCGGTCAAGCAGGAGGACACATCATGCCAGCCGCCGAAACCGCAATCGCCCGCGAAGGCCATACGCTCAAGGACTGGAGGCCGGACGACCCGGCGTTCTGGCAAGCATCCGGCCGCAAGATCGCGTCGAAGAATTTATGGATCTCGATCCCCTGCCTCCTATTGGCATTCTCGGTTTGGCTGGTCTGGAGCGTCGTCGTCGCCAAGCTGCCGGCGATCGGATTCGCCTATACGACGGATCAGCTTTTCTGGCTCGCCGCCCTGCCGGGCCTGTCGGGTGCGACGTTGCGCATCTTCTACTCCTTCATGGTGCCGATCTTCGGCGGGCGGCTCTGGACCGCGCTGTCCACGGCGTCGCTGTTGATCCCGGCGATCGGCATCGGCTTCGCCGTGCAAAATCCCGAGACGCCGTATGTCATGTTCCTCGGCCTTGCGCTGCTGTGCGGTTTGGGCGGCGGCAATTTCGCCTCCTCGATGGCGAATATCAGCTTCTTCTATCCGAAAACGGAAAAGGGCAACGCGCTCGCCCTCAATGCGGGGCTCGGCAATGCCGGTGTGAGCGTCATGCAGTTCGTCGTGCCGCTGGTGATTACCGCGGGCGTGTTCGGCGCCATCGGCGGCGAGCCGCAGGTGACATCCGACGGCACGAAACTCTGGCTGCAGAACGCCGGCTTCGTCTGGGTGCCGTTTCTGATCGTCACCGCCCTCGCCGCCTGGTTCGGCATGGACAACATCGAAAGCGCCAGGGCGTCGTTCAAGGAACAATCGATCATATTCAAGCGCAAGCACAACTGGATCATGTGCGTGCTCTACACCGGCACCTTCGGCTCCTTCATCGGATATTCGGCAGGCTTTCCGCTGCTCGCCAAGACGCAATTCCCCGACGTGAACTCGCTGCAATTCGTCTTCCTCGGGCCGCTGGTGGGCGCGCTGAGCCGCGCGGCGACCGGCTGGATCTCCGACAAGCTCGGCGGCGGGCGCGTCACGTTCTGGACATTTCTGGTGATGATCGCGGCGGTCGCCGGCGTGCTGTTCTTCCTCGGCATCAAGACCGAGCCGGGCGCGTTCTGGGGATTTTTCGCCATGTTCATGGTGCTGTTCTTCGCAACCGGCGTGGGCAACGCCTCCACCTTCCAGATGATCCCATCGATCATGCGCCAGGAAGTGACGCGTCTCATGCCGGGGCTCGACGAGACGCAGTTCCTTCGCCAGGCCGAACGCGAATCGGCGGCGATCATCGCCTTCACCTCGGCGATCGCCGCCTACGGCGCCTTCTTCATTCCGAAGGCGTACGGCACGTCGATCACCCTGACCGGCGGCCCCGAACTGGCGCTTTACCTCTTCATCGCCTTCTACGCGCTCTGCGTCGCCGTGACCTGGATTTTCTATACCCGCCGCAACGCACCCGTACCGTGCTGACGCCCGACAAAGGAAAATATCGATGAGCCATTTGCTGGACCGACTAAACTTTTTTTCAAATAAGAAACTCGGTGAATTCTCGGACGGGCACGGCGTTACCACGGGGGAGAACCGCGACTGGGAAGGGAGCTACCGGCAGCGCTGGCAGCACGACAAGATCGTACGCTCGACCCATGGCGTGAACTGCACCGGTTCGTGTTCCTGGAAGATCTACGTCAAGGGCGGCATCGTCACCTGGGAAACGCAGCAGACCGACTATCCGCGCACCCGGCCCGACCTGCCGAACCACGAACCGCGCGGCTGCTCCCGGGGCGCAAGCTATAGCTGGTATCTCTATTCCGGCAACCGGGTGAAATATCCGCTCGTCCGCTCGCGGCTCGTCAAGCTGTGGCGCGACGCGCGCAAGACGCTGAGCCCGGTCGCCGCCTGGAAATCCATCGTCGAGGATCCGGCGAAGCGCAATTCCTATACGTCGAAGCGCGGCCTCGGCGGCTTCGTCCGCGCCGACTGGACCGAGGTCAACGAGATCGTCGCGTCGGCCAACGCCTATACCGCAAAAACATACGGCCCCGATCGGGTGATCGGCTTCTCGCCGATTCCGGCAATGTCCATGGTCTCCTATGCCGCCGGATCGCGTTACCTGTCGCTAATGGGCGGCGTCTGCATGTCGTTCTACGACTGGTACTGCGATCTGCCGCCGGCATCGCCGCAAACCTGGGGCGAGCAGACGGACGTTCCCGAGAGCGCCGACTGGTACAACTCCGGATTCCTGATCCTGTGGGGATCGAACGTGCCGCAGACAAGGACGCCGGACGCGCACTTTTATACGGAAGCGCGGTACCGGGGCGCCAAATCCGTGGTGGTCAGCCCGGATTATTCCGAAGCGGCGAAATTCTCCGACCTCTGGCTCCATCCGACTCCCGGCACAGATTCCGCCCTCGCCATGGCGCTCGGCCATGTGATCCTGCGCGAATTCCATATCGATCGGCAGGTCGGATATTTCACCGACTATGCGCGGCAATACACCGACATGCCCATGCTGGTCAGGCTGGTTCAGAAGGATGGCCGCTACGTGCCCGAACGGCTGCTGCGCGCCTCGGACTTCGCGGACGGCCTCGGCCAATCGAACAATCCGGACTGGAAGACCGCCGCGCTCGACCGCAAGAGCGGCAAGATCGTCGCGCCGAACGGGTCGGTCGGCTTTCGCTGGGGCGAACAGGGCAAATGGAACCTTGAGGAGAAAGACGCCGACGGCAACGAGACCGATTTGCTGCTCTCCCTGATCGGGGAAAGCGACCGGGACGACGTGGTCGACATCGGCTTCCCCTATTTCGGCAATCGCGAACACGACCACTTCAAGGGAACCGACCATCCGGGCGTGCTCTATCGCAAGGTGCCGGTGAAATCGGTAACCCTGAAAGACGGCGACACGCTGGTCGCGACGGTATTCGACCTGTTCGTCGCCAATTACGGCATCGACCGCGGTTTGGGCGGCGAGCATGTTGCCGTGGATTACGACGCGAACACCCCCTACACGCCGGCCTGGGCGGAATCGATCACCGGCGTGCCGGCCGCCCAGATCATCACCGTCGCGCGCGAATTCGCCGACAACGCCGAAAAGACCAACGGCAAATCCATGGTCATCCTGGGGGCGGGGTTGAACCACTGGTACCACATGGACATGAACTACCGGGGCATCATCAACCTCCTCGTCATGTGCGGCTGCGTCGGGCAATCGGGCGGCGGCTGGTCGCATTATGTCGGACAGGAAAAACTGCGGCCGCAGACCGGCTGGCAGCCCCTGGCCTTCGGGCTCGATTGGGGGCGCCCGCCGCGCCAAATGAATTCCACGTCGTTCTGGTACGCCCATACCGACCAGTGGCGCTACGAATCGCTCGGCGTCGACGAGATTCTGTCGCCGACCGCGCCGGAAGGTCCGTGGGACGGCTCGCTCATCGACTACAATGTCCGTGCCGAACGGATGGGGTGGTTGCCTTCCGCACCGCAGCTCAAGACCAATCCGTTGCAAATCGCGGCCGCCGCCGAGAAGGCGGGGAAAGAGCCCAAGGACTATGTCGTCGACGCGTTGCAGTCCGGCGACCTGCACCTGTCGTGCGAGGATCCGGACGATCCGGCCAATTGGCCGCGCAACCTGTTCGTCTGGCGCTCCAACCTGCTCGGCTCATCGGGCAAGGGGCACGAATATTTCCTGAAGCATCTGCTCGGCACCTCGCATGGGGTGATGAACAAGGATCTGGGCGAGCAGGGCGGAGAGAAGCCGCAGGAAGTCGCCTGGCACGACGACGCGCCGGAAGGAAAGCTCGACCTGCTGGTCACGCTCGACTTCCGCATGTCGACCACCTGCGTCTATTCCGACATCGTCCTGCCGACCGCGACCTGGTACGAGAAGAACGACCTCAACACCTCCGACATGCATCCGTTCATCCACCCGCTGACCAGCGCGGTGGACCCGGTGTGGGAATGCCGGTCGGACTGGGACATCTACAAGGGACTCGCCAAAGCCTTCTCCGACGTGGCGCCGGAGGTCCTCGGCGTCGAAACGGACGTGGTCCTGGTGCCGATCCTGCACGACACGCCGGCGGAAATCGCCCAGGCGCTCGACGTGAAGGACTGGAAACGCGGCGAGACCGATCCCATTCCCGGCAAGACGATGCCGCAAATCGCCGTCATCGAGCGCGACTATCCCAACCTGTACAAACGCTTTACCGCGCTGGGGCCGCTGATGACCGAAATCGGCAATGGCGGCAAGGGCATCAACTGGAACACCGAACATGAAGTCGAAAATCTCGCCGCGCTGAACGGCGCCGTGACCGAGGACGGCCCGACCAAGGGCATGCCGCGTATCGAAACCGACATCGACGCGACCGAAGTGATCCTCATGCTCGCGCCGGAGACCAACGGCGAAGTGGCGGTAAAGGCGTGGGACGCCCTGTCGAAGAACACCGGCCGCGACCACACCCATTTGGCGGTGCCGAAAGAAGACGAGAAAATCCGCTTCCGCGACGTGGTCGCGCAGCCGCGCAAGATCATCTCCTCGCCCATCTGGTCGGGGCTGGAATCTGAAAATGTCTGCTACAACGCCGGCTACACCAACGTCCACGAGCTGATTCCCTGGCGCACCCTGACCGGCCGCCAGCAGCTCTATCAGGATCATTTGTGGATGCGCGCCTTCGGCGAAGGCCTCTGCGTCTATCGCCCGCCGGTCGACCTCAAGACCGTCAAGCCGATCATCGACGAGAAATCCAACGGCAATCCGCATGTCGTCCTCAACTTCATCACGCCGCACCAGAAATGGGGCATTCACTCCACCTACAGCGACAATTTGCTGATGCTCACGCTGAATCGCGGCGGACCGGTGGTCTGGCTCTCCGAGGTCGATGCGAAGAAAGCCGACATCGAAGACAACGACTGGGTCGAGGCCTACAACGTCAACGGCGCGCTGACCGCGCGCGCGGTCGTCTCCCAGCGCATGAAGGAAGGCACGATCTTCATGTATCACGCCCAGGAGAAGATCGTGAATACGCCGGGCTCGGAACTGACCGGACAGCGCGGCGGCATTCACAACTCGGTCACGCGAACCATCGTCAAGCCGACCCACATGATCGGCGGCTACGCCCAGCAATCCTACGGCTTCAACTACTACGGAACGGTCGGATCGAACCGAGACGAGTTCGTCATCGTTCGCAAGATGGAAAAAGTCGACTGGCTCGACCGTCCCGCAACCCCGGCCCTGGAGGCGGCAGAATGAAGATACGCGCGCAAATCGGCATGGTCCTGAATCTCGATAAATGCATCGGGTGCCACACCTGCTCCGTCACCTGCAAGAACGTCTGGACCAACCGCGAGGGCATGGAATACGCCTGGTTCAACAATGTCGAGACCAAGCCCGGCATCGGCTACCCCAAGGAGTGGGAGAACCAGAAGCGCTGGAACGGCGGCTGGGAGAAAACCGGCGGCGGCAAGATCAGGCCGAAGATGGGGCCGAAATGGCGGATTCTCGCAAAGATCTTCGCAAACCCGGATCTGCCCGAGATCGACGACTACTACGAGCCCTTCACCTTCGACTACGAGCATTTGCAGAATGCGCCGGAGATGGAAGCGACGCCGACCGCGCGGCCGCGCTCGCTCATCACCGGCGAACGCATGGAGAAGATCGAGTGGGGGCCGAACTGGGAGGAAATCCTCGGCGGCGAATTCTCCAAGCGATCCGCCGACACCAATTTCGACGGCATCGAGAAGGAAATCTACGGACAGTTCGAAAACACCTTCATGATGTATCTGCCGCGGCTGTGCGAGCATTGCCTCAACCCCACTTGCGTCGCCGCCTGTCCGTCCGGCGCAATCTACAAGCGCGAGGAGGACGGCATCGTCCTGATCGACCAGGAGAAGTGCCGTGGCTGGCGGATGTGCGTCTCCGGCTGTCCCTATAAGAAAATCTATTACAACTGGTCGAGCGGGAAATCCGAAAAATGCATCTTCTGTTATCCCCGCATCGAGGCGGGCCAGCCGACCGTCTGCTCCGAGACCTGCGTCGGCCGTATCCGCTATCTCGGCGTCCTGCTCTACGACGCGGACCGGATCGAGGAAGCCGCATCGGTGCCCGACGAGGGCGATCTCTACGATGCGCAGCTCGGCATCTTCCTCGACCCGAACGACCCGGCGATCATCGCCCAGGCGTTGTCCGACGGCGTGCCGCAGACGTGGCTGGACGCCGCGCAGAAATCGCCGGTCTACAAGATGGCGATGGACTGGAAAGTCGCTTTCCCGCTGCACCCCGAATACCGGACGCTGCCGATGGTCTGGTACGTGCCGCCATTGTCGCCGATCCAATCCGCCGCCGAAGCCAACAAGATCGGCGTCGACGGCGACCTGCCGGATGTTCGGTCGCTGCGCATCCCGATCCGCTATCTGGCGAACCTGCTGACCGCCGGAAAGGAAGAGCCGGTGGTTCAGGGGCTCGAGCGCATGCTCGCCATGCGCGGCTACATGCGCTCCAAGACGATCGACGGCGTCATCAACGAACCAATCGCGGAACGCGTCGGCCTGTCGCCGCAGCAAATCGAGGACATGTATCACATCATGGCGATCGCTAATTACGAAGACCGTTTCGTTATTCCGACGGCGCATCGCGAGGTAGACGAAGACGCCTACGATCTGCGCGGCTCCTGCGGCTTCAGTTTCGGCAATGGCTGTTCGGACGGCGCATCCGGGACCAACCTGTTCGGCAATCCGAAGAAGAAATCCGCGAAAACGCCCATGGAGATATCGTAATGACCGGCACGCTCAAGGCTCTGTCGATCCTTCTCAGCTATCCGACGGAGGCGGTCGCCGCCGCCGCGCCCGACCTGAAGCAAATGATCGAGCGGGACGGTCTCGTGCCGGCAAAACACCGGCGCGGGCTGAACGCCCTGATCGACGAGATCGCGACGCGGGACCTGTTCGACCTTCAGGAGCGCTACGTGTTCCTGTTCGACCGCACGCGCACGCTGTCGCTGCATATCTTCGAGCACATCCACGGCGAGAGCCGGGATCGCGGCCAGGCCATGGTCGATCTGATGCAGATGTATGAGCGCAACGGGCTGTATATCGAGGCCCGGGAATTGCCCGACTACCTGCCGCTTTTCCTCGAGTTCCTGTCGACCCTGCCGCTCGCGGAAGCGCTCGGTTTACTGGCCGAGCCGCTGCATATCCTGACCGCGCTGCGGGAACGGCATCGCAAACGGAAAAGCGCCTACACGCCGGTTTTCGCCGCGCTCGCCGCGCTGCCCGGGGCAAAGGCAAAGACGCAGGACGTCGACGACCTGTTGTCCGAACCGGAGGACGATCCGAACGACCTGAACGCGCTCGATCGCGTCTGGGAAGAAGCGGCCGTGAACTTCGGCCCGGGCGCTCCTGCCGCGCCGGGCGCCGCGGACGGCGCCTGCCCAACCATACGCGACACGCTCGCGCGCATGGATCGCCCTCGAAACCCAACTGCATCGTGAGGAGGCAATCGGATGGCTGAATATCTGAATACGGTGGTCTTCGGCATCTATCCGTATATCGCGCTCGCGGTGCTCGCCGTCGGGTCGGTCATTCGCTACGACCGCGAACCCTATACCTGGCGATCCGGATCGAGCCAGCTCTTGCGGCGTCGCCAGCTCATGTGGGGCTCGGTGCTGTTCCATGTCGGTGTGTTGATCGTTTTCTTCGGTCATCTGATCGGCTTGTTGACGCCGATCGAAATTTTCGACGCACTCGGAATTTCGCACGGCTTCAAGCAATTGATGGCCATCGTCGTCGGCGGGATCGCCGGCGCCGCGGCGCTGATCGGCGCGACCCTGCTGGCCCATCGCCGGCTATTCGACCCGCGCATCCGGGCAACCTCCACCTTCGGCGACAATGCGATCATCCTGATCCTGTGGCTGCAACTGTTGCTCGGTCTCGCGACGATCCCGATCTCGATGGGCCATCTCGACGGGATGGAGATGGTCAAGTTCATGGCCTGGGCCATCGGCATCTTCACCTTCAATACCGACGCGGCAGCCTATGTCGCGGATGCGCATCCCATCTTCAAGCTGCACCTGTTTCTGGGATTGACCATTTTCCTGATATTCCCCTTCACCCGCCTCGTGCACATGCTCAGCGTACCGCTGCGCTATCTCTGGCGCCCCGGCTATCAGGTCGTCCGGTCGCGCCGGTCGTGGCAATCCGTGCAATCCCGACGCAACGCACCGGCGGAGTAGGCCCATGTCCAGCAGTCAGATCGCCGCGATCCAGATCAACGACGTCGAAATTTCCGAAACGGCAATCCTTGCGGAGGCGCAGAACCATCCCGCGCCGTCGCCGGATCAGGCCATCGCCGCCGCAACGGAAGCATTGGTCGTTCGGGAACTCCTGCTGCAGAAGGCGCGCGACCTGCACATCGCGCCGCTGCCGCAAACGGATGCCGCCGGCAACCGGGAAACACCGGAAGACGCGCTCATCCGCCAATTGCTGGAGATCGAGGTCACCGTGCCGGAAGCGGATGAAGAAACCTGCCGCCGCTATTTCGAGAACAACCGGGCGCGCCTTCGAAGCCCCGATCTCTTTGAGGCCGCGCATATTCTTTTCGCCGCCGACCCCAAAGATGACGCGGCCTACGGCAAGGCGGTGGCGGACGCCAAGGCGACGATCGCGGCGCTGGAACACGATCCGGGCGCCTTCGGCGCGATGGCAAAGGAGCGATCGGACTGCACCTCGGCCCAGAATGGCGGCCGGCTCGGGCAGATTACCCGCGGCGATACGGTTCCGGAGTTCGAGACCTTCCTCGTCAATCTGGAAGAAGGCCAACTTTGTCCCGTCCCGGTGAAGTCGCGCTATGGGGTTCACGTGCTACGGCTCGACAAGAAAATCGCCGGAGCGGCCCTCCCCTTCGAAACGGTGCAAACCCGCATCGCCGATTATCTTCACGAGGCGAGCTGGCGGCGGGCGGTCGCGCAATACATCAAATTGCTGGCCGGCCACGCCTCGATCTGCGGTGTTGCCATCGCCGCGGAATCGAGTCCCCTGGTGCAATAGGGCAAATCCCGAGCGAACCGAAACGGTTCGCGACGACGTGTTTGCGTAAAATCCAGGAGATAGACTCTTTCATATGAGTCAATATAAACAAGAAAGCGTCTAGCCGAGCCGATGGCCGTTGCCTCTAACCGGCGGCCTCCTTGACCTACATCACTGCCGGCGTTTCCGGGATGCCGATGCTACAGGATGACTTGCCGCACCCCCTTCGCCCCGCCCCGGACAGAAAGACCGGATCGATGACCGTTCCGGCGGCCGAACATCGGGATCGTTCTCCGGATGAACCGGCGCTGCGGACGGAGGGACTTACCAAAGTCTACCGGACCGGCGCCGTGGAGGTCTGGGCGCTGCGGGGCGTCGATCTCGACTTTTTTATGTCCGAACTCGTCGTGCTCCTGGGCCCGTCGGGCAGTGGGAAATCGACCCTGCTCAATATTATCGGCGGGCTCGACACGCCGAGTGCGGGCAAGGTTTTCTTCGGCGGTTCGGAACTCACTGCCTTCGATGAAGACGCGCTTACCGCCTATCGGCGCGAACATGTGGGCTTCGTGTTTCAGTTCTATAATTTGATCCCGAGCCTGACGGCGCGCGAGAACGTCGCGCTGGTCACCGACATCGCCTCAAATCCGATGCCGCCCGCCGATGCGCTCGCGCTGGTCGGTCTCGCCGACCGTCTCGACCATTTTCCGGCGCAGCTTTCCGGCGGCGAGCAGCAGCGCGTGGCGATTGCCCGCGCGGTGGCAAAACGGCCCGAAGTCCTGCTGTGCGACGAGCCGACGGGTGCATTGGACAGTGAAACGGGCATTCTCGTGCTCGAGGCGATCGACGCGGTCAACCGGGAGATTGGTACGACAACCGCATTGATTACGCACAACACCGGGATCGGGGAGATGGCGGACCGGGTCATGCGCTTCGCGGACGGCAGGATCGTCGACGTTCAAGTCAACGCAACGCGGAAACCGATCCGCGATCTTCATTGGTAGGGCCGGATGCGCGCGCTCGACCGAAAACTCACCCGGGATTTATGGCGGTTGCGCGGACAGATTTTCGCCATCGCCTGCGTGGTCGGCTCCGGCGTTGCCGTTCTCCTGATGTCTTTGACGACGATCGAGGCGCTGAACGAAACGGCGACGGCCTACTATGAGCGCTATCGGTTCGCGCAGGTCTTCGCCAATGTTAAGCGCGCGCCCAACAAGCTTGCGCGGCACCTGGCCGATATTCCGGGCGTGCAGACCGTCGAGACTCGCATCGTCAAGATCGCCACGCTTTCCATTGCGGGATTCGAGGAGCCGGTGATCGGCCAGCTGGTCTCGATTCCGGAACGCGGCCAATCCATTCTCAACCGGCTGGCGCTTCGGACGGGCCGATATGTCGCGGCCGGCAGCACCGACGAAGTCATCGTCAGCGAACCCTTCGCGGAAGCGCACGGTCTCGCGCCGGGAGACAGGCTGCAGGCGATCCTGAACGGCCACAAGCAGACACTGCGCATCGTCGGGACGGCGCTGTCGCCGGAATACGTCTACAGCATCGGGCCCGGCGCCTTGATGCCGGATGACAAACGCTTCGGTGCGCTCTGGATGGGCCGCGACGCGCTGGAGGCGGCATACGATTTGGACGACGCCTTCAACGAAGTCTCGATGTCGTTGTTGCGCGGTGTCCAGCCGGCCGATGTGATCGACCGGCTCGATACGCTACTCGACCGGTATGGCGGTGTCGGCGCCTATGAACGGGCGGATCAGATTTCAAACTGGTTCCTCATGAACGAACTCGAGCAACTTCGAAATATGGCGACCATTCTCCCGACCATATTTCTCGCGGTTGCGGCATTTCTCGCCAACATCGTGCTCGCCCGGCTGATCGCGACCGAGCGGCCCGAGATCGGACTGATGAAGGCATTCGGATACCGGAACCGGGAGGTCGGCTGGCATTACGCCAAGCTGGTCATCGCGATGACCGGGGTCGGTATCCTGATAGGATGGGGCGCCGGCGCCTGGCTTGGCCGGTTCAACACGCAAATCTACGCGGAGCTTTACCGCTTCCCGTTTCTGCTCTTCGAACCCGGGCCGGCGGCGTTCATTATCTCCGCCGTGTTCAGCCTCGCCGCCACGATCTTGGGCGCGGCGGGGGCGATTTGGCGGGCCGTGCGGTTGCCGCCCGCCGAGGCCATGCGCCCGCCCGTACCGCCGCTTTATACAAAGGCGCACCTCGGCACGGGGCGGCTTGCCCGCTGGTTCGATCAGCCCACGCGGATCATTTTGCGGCAGTTGCTGCGCTCGCCCTTGCGTTCATTCATGACCATACTCGGCGTCGCCATGGCGTTGGGCGTGCTCATCTCGTCCATGCAATGGATCGACTCCATACGCCACATCGTCGACGTCTTCTTCTTTCAGTCGCAACGGCAGCACGTCACCGTCGGACTGGCCGAAGTGCAATCCAGCGAGGTGACCCGGTCGTTCGAACGCCTGCCCGGCATCCTGTCGGCGGAACCGATGCGCATCCTGAGCGTCACATTTCATGCGGGCGCGCGGTCGCACCGGGGCGCGATACAAGGCATCCTGCCCGACCCGGTCCTGAGCCCGATTTATGACGCCCGGCGCCGCGAAATTCCCATTCCCGCCGAGGGCCTCGTGCTCTCGACCGCGTTGGCCAACAAATTGCGCGTGGGCCGCGGCGACAGGCTCTGGGTACAGGTTCGCGAAGGCCGGCGGCCGCTCCGCCAAATGCGCGTCGCGGAAGTGTTTGAATCCTATATCGGCACCGCGGCCTATATGAACCTGGCGACGCTGAACCGCATGCTGCGCGAACGTCCGAGCGTGAACATCGTTAACCTCCTGGTCGACACGTCGGAAAATGCGGCGTTCTTCGCCACCCTCAAAAACACCCCCCGAATCGCGGCCGTGATGTCGCGCCGCGCGGCGATCGACACTTTCAACCGGACGCTCGGCGAAACATTGATGATTTTCATTTCTTTCTTCGCCACCTTCGCCTGTACCCTGGCCTTCGGCGTGGTTTACAACAGTGCCCGCATCGCCCTGTCGGAGCGCGGCCGCGAACTCGCCACCTTACGCGTTCTCGGCTTCGGCCGGGCCGAAGTCTCCTACATCCTTCTCGGCGAGGTCGCGTTCTTGATTGCGGCGGCGCTGCCGCTGGGATGTATCGCCGGATACGGGCTCGCCTGGGTATTCACGACGAGTTTCGAGACCGAGCTGTTTCGCGTACCGCTCGTCGTCGAGCCCTCGACCTACGGTCTTTCCGTTCTCATCGGACTCGCGGCAACGGCCGTCTCGGCGTTCCTCGTTCGCCGCCGGCTCGATGGATTGGATCTGATCGCCGTTCTCAAAACACGGGAATGAATGTGCCATGGAATTGAATTGGCGACGTATCGCATTGTGGGGCGTTATGGCCCTGGCCCTGATCGCGGGGTTTGCTTACGCATTCTGGCCCCGGGCGATACAGGTCGATTTCGCCGTGGCGGAACGCGGACCGCTGATCGTGACGGTGGACGATGAAGGCGAGACGCGGGTGAAGGATGTCTACGTCCTGTCCGCGCCCGTGACCGGCCGCGCGCTTAGAATCGACAGCGACGTCGGTGACCAAGTGATTGCCGACGAGACCGTCGTTGCCCGCATCGAGCCCATCGACCCTACTTTTCTGGATGTCCGCTCCGAAGCCCAGGCGAAGGCGGCAGTACAGGCCGCCGAGGCCGCCAAGGCGCTGACCGAAGCCGAACTGGAGCAATCGCGGGCGGAACTCGCTTTCGCAAAGACCGAACGGGAGCGCGCCGAACGCCTGATCAAGAGCAAAACGATTTCCCAGCGCGCCCTCGACGAGGCCGATCGCAACTTCAAGAAGCGCAAGGCCGAGGTTGCGCGAACCGAGGCGGCCCTGAAGATGCGTGAGTTCGAATTGGCACAGGCCTGGGCGCTGCTGGTGTCGCCCACCGAAACGCGAGAGTCGCAAGGCGATTGCGACTGCGTCTCCATCCCGGCGCCGGTCAGCGGCAGAGTGTTGCGGGTGCTGCACAAGAGCGCGGGCGTGGTGAAGGCGGGCGATCCGCTGGTGGAAATCGGCAATCCGGGAGACCTCGAGATCGTCGTCGATTTGCTGTCGTCCGACGCGGTCAAGGTCGAGGCGGGACAGCGCGTCATCATCGAACAATGGGGCGGCGCGACACCGCTCATCGGCGCGGTCCGGCGTGTCGAACCTTTCGGCTTTACGAAGATTTCCGCGCTCGGCATCGAAGAGCAGCGCGTCAACGTCATCATCGATATTCGCGACCCGCGGGATCGCTGGAGCCGGCTCGGCCATGGCTACCGTGTCGAAACCCGCATCGTCCTGTGGAACGGCGACGACGTGCTGAAGCTGCCGCTCACCGCATTCTTCCGCGACGGCGACCGTTGGGCGGTGTTCGTCGAGAAAGAGGGCCGCGCAGAGCGCCGGCATGTTACGCTCGGACGCCGAACGAAACTCGAGGCGGAGATCGAGGATGGCGTCGACCCGGGAACGCGCGTGGTGCTGCACCCGAGCGACAGCGTAACCGACGGCACCCGCATTGCGGCGCGGGAACCGAGCCGGTGACTCCGGATCGCCATTTAATCGGCGGTAACGTGGGTCAATGCCGGCGGCGCTTGGCGCGCTAATCTCCGTCGCCCCGCCCGGCCAATCGCAGAGCCACCAAGGAAAGTCATCGGCGTGTCGATCCGGAACCTGGATTATCTCTTCAAGCCCAAATCTGTCGCGCTGATCGGCGCGAGTACGCGGCCTCTGTCGGTCGGTTCCGTGATCGGCCGGAATCTGCTGCGCAGCCGGTTCGGCGGACCTGTCATGCCGGTCAATCCGAAACATTCGGATGTCGGCGGCGTCATCGCCTATCCGGATGTCGCCAGCCTGCCTGTCGTGCCGGATTTGGCGGTCATCTGCACTCCTCCCGACACAGTTCCCGGGATCATCACGGATCTGGGGCGGCGCGGCACCAAGGCCGCCGTTGTGATCACCGCCGGATTCGGCGGGGACGACCCGGCGGACGAAAGGACGCGGAAGCAAGCGATCCTCGATGCCGCCAAGCCGCATTTGATGCGTATCATCGGACCGAACTGCCTGGGCATCCTGGTTCCGACCATCGGTCTCGACGCCAGTTTTTCTCCGGCGGCGCCGGCGCCGGGCAAACTCGCCTTCGTCGCGCAATCCGGTGCGATCGTCACATCAATCGTGGACTGGGCGGACGAACGCGGCATCGGGTTCTCCCACCTCGTGTCGCTCGGCGACATGATCGATGTGGACTTCGGCGACATGCTCGACTATCTCGCCAACGATCGCAAAACCAGTGCGATCCTGCTGTATGTCGAGGCGATCACCAACGCGCGCAAATTCATGTCCGCGGCGCGCGCGGCCGCGCGCATGAAGCCGGTCATCGTGGTCAAGGCAGGCCGTCATGCGGAAGGCGCGCGCGCCGCGGCATCGCATACGGGTGCGCTGGCAGGCGCCGACGACGTCTATGACGCGGTCTTTCGCCGCGCCGGCATGCTCCGCGTCCTGACGCTGTCCGAATTATTCGATGCGGCCGAAATCCTGTCGCTGGCGGCCAAGCCCCGCGACGACCGCCTTGCCATCGTCAGCAATGGCGGCGGCATTGCCGTATTGGCGACCGATGCCCTGATCGAGGAAGGAGGACGGCTCGCCGAACTCGACCCCGGTACGCTCGAGCGGCTTGACGGCGTCCTGCCGCAGACCTGGCCGCGCGCCAATCCGATCGACATGATCGGCGACGCGCCGGGACAGCGCTACGCCGACACGCTTCGGATCGTCCTGACGGACCCGAATGTCGATGCGGTCCTGGTGCTCAACAGTCCGACTGCGGTGGCGCCGGGCCTCGACGCCGCGCAGGCCGTCATCGAGGCCGTAGCCGGGCACGACGGAAAGCTCATCCTGACAAGCTGGGTCGGGGGGACGCTTGCGAACGACGCGCGCGCGCTATTTGCGAAGCACGGACTGTCGACGCATGAAACGCCCGAACAAGGGGTGCGCGCCTTCATGAACCTGATCCGGTACCAGCGCGCGCAGGAAAACCTGATGGAAACCCCGGCTTCCCGTCCGACCGCGTTCGCACCGGACAGGGACAGCGTCCGGAATATGATCGACCGGGTGCTGGCCGAAGACCGGTCCTGGCTGACCGAGCCGGAAGCGAAGGACGTCCTGGCCGCCTACGACATCCCGGCCGGACGCACCGAATTGGCTGTCTCGGTCGACGACGCCGTCGCGGCGGCCCGCCGGATCGGATTCCCGGTCGCCGTGAAAATCCTGTCGCCGGACATCACCCATAAATCCGATGTCGGCGGCGTTGCGCTCGATCTCGAAGACGACGCGGCCGTCCGCAAGGCCGGCGCGGTCATGCTCGATACGGTCGAAGCCCGCCGGCCGGAGGCACGCATCGAAGGCTTTACGGTGCAGGCCATGATCTCCCGTCCGCAGAGCTTCGAGCTGATCATCGGCGCGCATGAGGACGCGCAATTCGGACCGGTCATCCTGTTCGGTCATGGCGGGACGGCGGTCGAGGTTATCGGCGACAGATCGCTCGGCCTGCCGCCGCTCAACATGCAACTCGCACACTCGCTGATGCAGGATACCCGCGTCTTCAAACTGTTGCAGGGATACCGAGATGTGCCGGCGGCCCACCTCGACGCGATCGCGCTGACCCTCATAAAGGTCTCCCAGTTGGTGACCGATTTCGCGGAAATCGCGGAGATCGATATCAATCCGCTGCTCGCCGACAATGCAGGCGTCATGGCGCTCGATGCACGCATTCGCGTAACGCATGCCGCCGCATCGGCGGTCGATCGGCTGGCCGTGCGGCCCTATCCGAAGGAATTGGAGGGGACGGTAGCGCTGCGCGACGGGCGCACCCTGCTGGTTCGGCCCATCGTGCCGGAGGACGAGCCGGCCTTGCGCGAGGCCTTTGCGATGCTGACGCAGGAACAGGTGCGCCAGCGGTTTTTCATCCCGATGAAGACGTTGACCCATATGGCGGCCGCCCGGTTCACGCAACTCGACTACGACCGGGAAATGGCGCTTGTGCTTACCGAGCCGGGTTCGCCCGGCAAGGCGCCGATATTCGGCGTCGTGCGCATCAGTACGGATCCGGACAAGGACAAGGCCGAATACGCAATCGTCATTCGGCCCGACGTCACGGGAATGGGACTCGGCACCCACCTCATGCAGCGTATTATCGAATACGCACGCAGCCAGGGCATCGGGCAGATTTTTGGCGACGTGCTGCGGGAAAACGCCACGATGCTGGCAATTTGCGACCGGCTGGGCTTCGAGCGTTCCGTGGTCGAAGACGATGGCGGCATCGTCCGCGTCACCTTGCCTTTGGGCTTTGCACAGGGCTAGAGCAAATCCCGAGCGAACCGAAACGGTTCGCGACGACGTATTTGCGTAAAAACCAGGAGATAGACCATTTCATATGAGTCAATTTAGACAAGAAATGAGCTAAGCCGGAGTCCGGTCAAAGCGGCTTGTTCGGCTTGAGGTTCAGAATATAGGTGATAATTTCATCCCGTTCGCGCGCGCTCAGCAGGAAATCCGGCATATTCTGATGCATCGACTGCAGAAACACGCGCAGGCTGAGCGCCGTCGTCGCCGGATGCCGTGCGACATCGGCAAATGGTGGCGCGAGCAGGTTCGGCGATATCCCGCCGCCGCGCGAAATATCGTGACACACGGCGCATTCTTTCAACAGGCTTTGCCGTTCCTTGGCGGGCGACGGACGGCGCGTCTCGGCCGACAGCGGCCGGCCGCAACCGGCGAGTACCGGCAGGATCAGGAAAAGAACCAGGAGCGTCAGCAGCGAATCGCGAAGGGATCGTGTCCGAACAGTCGCAGCCCGCGACGCCGTACCGCCCGGGACGCGTGCGCCGCCGTTCGACCGAACCACGTCAGGATCCACCTTGCTCCGACGCACGGCGCCAGGCTTCATAGCCGCCGGCCAGCGAGGCGACGTCCGGATACCCCATGTCGACGAGCGTCTTGGCCGCAAGCGCCGACCGCCCACCGGTACCGCAATAGAGAATGAGCCGCGCGCTGGGATGCAATTCGCCATTGTAGGCCGGGCTATCGGGATCTGCGTGAAACTCCAGCAAACCGCGTGGCGCATGGACCGACCCCGGTATCGCACCCGCACGATCCCGCTCGACGGTTTCGCGCACATCCACGAGCACCACCTCCGGATCGTCCAGGAGGTACGCCAAATCCGGCACGGAAACCGTCTCAATCACCGCATTGGCCTCGGCGAGCATTTCCTTGAACCCGCGTTTCAGCATCGTCATTCCCATCCCTGGTTCCTGTGAATCCGCCAATTTTCGTAAGAGTAGCGCCCGCCCGACGGCGGGTGTTTGATCTTGATCAAGAGTTCCGGGGTCGTATGGGCCAGAATTGCGTAATAGGAACGACCAGAAATCGGGCGGATTCCCGGCGCGCGTCACGCAAAGATCCGAATACCATGTCAACCGGGGAAATGAACGATGCCTCATCCGCCCTACGATCCCTTGCTGCCGCCGGAAATGGCGGTCAAGGCGGAAGAAGTCGGCGTCGCCAAGGCCCGGCTGGATACGGTTTCCTTGCTGGCGCTCGCCGTGCTCGCCGGCGCCTTCATCGCATTCGGCGCCATTTTCACCACGGTGACGGTGTCCGGCGTTTCCGACGCCCTGCCCTATGGCGTCGTCCGGTTGCTTGGCGGCCTGGCGTTTTCGCTCGGTCTCATCCTGGTGGTGATCGGCGGTGCGGAATTGTTCACCGGCAATAATCTGATGGTGATGGCCTGGGCCGGCCGGATGATATCCCTCGGAACGCTGCTCCGCGCCTGGGCGCTCGCCTATATCGGCAACTTCATCGGCGCGGTCGGTATGGCGGTCCTCATCTTTCTCTCCGGTCAGCACGCCTTCGGCAATGGCAGCGTCGGTCGTACAATGCTCTCGATCGCCAACGGCAAGGCCTCCCTCCCGTTCGTCGAGGCGCTGGCCCTCGGCATCCTGTGCAACATTCTTGTCTGTCTCGCCGTGTGGCTGACCTACAGCGCCCGCACCGTCGCCGGAAAAATACTGGTGATCGTGCCGCCCATCGCGGCGTTCGTTGCCGCCGGTTTCGAGCATTCCGTGGCCAACATGTATTTTCTGCCGGTCGGGCTCATGCTCAAAATCTTTGCGGACGCCGAGCAATGGGTAATGCTCGGCACGTCTATCGAAGAGTATCCGGCGCTCACCCTCGCCGGCATGGCGCACAACCTCATTCCCGTCACGATCGGCAATCTGATCGGCGGCGGCGTGCTGGTCGGCATCGTGTATTGGTTTGTCTACCTTCGGAAGCGTTAGAGCAATTCCCGGGCGATCCGAAACGGTGCGCGACGACGTATTTGCGCAAAAAACCAAGAGAAAGACCATTTCATATGCGTCAATTTAAGCAAGAAATGGTCTAAAGCAGCGTGCGCCCATTTGGGCGCACATAAGCTGCTCTATCTTTGTAGAATCGATCAACTTTTCTGCCTTTAATTGATTCCAATTTAAGGCAGGTTGATCTGGGCCGTTAATCAGCCGGATTGCATCCCGCGGCGGGATCGAGATCGCCCTCCCGCCGGCCGGATTGCTCCGCCCCTTTGGCGTCGGGGTCCGATTCGCCCACGGCGGGAGACACGGTCCGGAATAGCACCGCCTCTCGCGAGATTTCGGCGCTGAGGTCGACCAATTCGATTTGGTCTCTCATGAGGTCAAAGGTCAGGCCGACACGTTTGCCCGTCTGGTCGGCCACCTGCTGTGCCCGAACGATCATCGCCTGCACCGCCGTGTGGGCGGTCGGTTGGGTGCCATTGTCGATTCTCTGTGCCATAGCCTTTATCCACCATATAGCCGGTTCTGTATTTGTTCCGGATCCTAGATGTGGTGTCTGGCGCGCCGTATTCAAGGTTTGCCGATGGGCCGCATGATTCGGTCGACGCGGCGAGGCCGGTTTGAGCCGCGGCAATCCCTTGAGGGAAGTCAATGTGCACCACCTCGCAGCGCGTCAAAATACGCATCAGAAACAAATCGACCGAACGGGAGGAAATGCGATGGCGATCAAGGATTTGTTGGTTCATGTCAGCGACAAAAAAGATTCCGTCCCGGCGGTCGACGCGGCGCTCGCGCTGGCTGAACAAAGCGATGCCCATCTCGTCGGGCTCGGAATCGCGCTTCCGGCCGAACTGCCGGGATATGCGGCGATTCGCCTCCCGCAATCGGTCTTCGAAATCATGGAATCCCGGGAAAAGGAACGCCTCGCCGAGGCGCGCGCATTATTCGAATCGAAAGCCAAGAAAATCGGCCGCATCGAACGATGCGAGTGGCGCGTGGATCGGGGCCACCCGGTGCAAGTCGTGGAAGCGCACGGGCGGTATGCGGACGTTGTCGTGGTGTCGCAACGCCAGCCACATGCGGAGGAGCGGCGCCTCAACGATCTTGCGGAAGAGCTGATGCTGGGTGCCGGGCGGCCAGTGATCATCGTCCCCTATAGCGCGGCGCCGAAACGGATCGGTAAGCGCGTACTCGTCGCATGGGATGCCAGCCGTGAAGCGGCGCGCGCCGTGGCGGATGCGATGCCGATCCTCGAACTCGCCGATGCGGTCGACGTGTTCGTGGCGAACGGCGCCGCCGGCGCCGACGTACAGGGAACCGATATCGCGGCGCATCTTGCGCATCACCGGTTGAATGTGGAGGTCTACACGACCGAGACCGGCGATACGCCCATCGGCGAAGCCTTGCTGAATCGCGTCAGCGAAAGCGGTGCCGATCTCATCGTGATGGGTGGGTATGGTCATTCGAGGATGCGAGAGTCGGTCTTTGGCGGCGTGACCCGTCATATTCTCGAACATATGACGGTTCCCGTATTGATGTCGCACTAGATCAACCTGCATGTGATTGGAATCAATCAAAGGCAGAAAAGGCGATCGATTTTACAAAGATAGAGCAGCGTGCCGTTGCCGCACGTCGCGCCATGGCGAAAAAAAATCGATCCCGCCCTATTCGTCTTAGGACGGGATCGTGTTCGCCGGAGCGAACGGAATCGGCGGCATTCTCGGGGGAGGACAGAAAGTATGTGCCGCCGTTCCCCGTCACGGACCGCTTCCATGGGTGCATATACGACCCCAGGTTTCCTGACACACATGTTCCGCCAGGCAGAATTTTGTGCGGCGGAAGGGTACTCCATGGCCTTAGTTTCCCCTTACGTCGCGAACGACGCTTCCGTAACTGCGGTTATCATCGTGCCAAAACGGCATTCGGTTCGTTGATATGCATCAACACATGCCAAGAGCGCTTCTGGCGACGCCACGGCAATCGGTGTTCGTGGCGCCCCGATTGACGGACATCAATGATTTCGCGCCGCCGACGTCCGATAAGACGGGACGCTCCGCGTCGCCTCGGGCGCCGCACATTTTGGAGTATCGCCACAACCACCGCGAAGGAATCCGACATGAAGGTTCACCACAAATTTCTCGCTCTACCGGTCGCGTCATTCCTGGCGCTGGCCGCCTGTACGGGCCCCAATGCGTATGGTCCGAAACAGACCGTCGGCGGCCTCGGCGGCGCGGCGGCGGGCGGGCTGCTCGGCGCACAGTTCGGCTCGGGCAGCGGTAAATTGGCGGCAACCGCGGTCGGCGTGCTGATCGGCGCGCTGGTCGGCAGCGAGATCGGACGATCCATGGACAGCGTCGATCGCATGAAAGCGGACGCCGCCGTCAACAGGGCGCACACGGCGCCGCTCGGCGAAACGATCGTCTGGGACAACCCGAGAACCGGCAACAGCGGATCGGTTACGCCGGTTCGCGACGGAACCTCCTCGAGCGGTCAGTACTGTCGCGAGTTCCAGCAGAAAGTAACCGTCGCCGGCAAGACCCAACAAGGGTACGGCACCGCCTGCCGGCAGCCGGACGGCACCTGGCGCGTCTTGCAATAGCGACGCGCCCGGTGACGCCGCGACGTTCCGGAAAGGCTTTGAATTCTCAGCGGTCCCGGCTCTTCTCTTCGTCGTTGGGACTGTAAGGTCGATCGATGAACATGTCCTTGATCAAGTCGGGCACGTCATTGCCGGAAAATCGCGAACGCTCCTGCTTATCGTATAGAAAGGCGATGATGTGTCCGAGCTCCTCGCCGCTGAAATCGAGTTGATACCCCAACTCCATATTCTGCAGTTCGATCATCGCGTAGGCACCGCGCCACATCCGCGCGGTAAAGTCGAGAATATCGGCGCCTTTGCCCTCGCCGATCCGATCGAGCGGAGGCCCGCCACGGCCGCCGGTGTTGTTGATCGCATGACACAGCACGCAGCCCCGGGTCACAAAAAGCTGTCGCCCGCGCTTTGCATCGATAATCGGAAAGGTCAGCTGCAACATCCGCGTTCGCTCGCCCGCAGGTATCGTGATGTTTTGCCGAGAATCGGCGGCGACTGCCATCCGATCGCCGAGAACCGAAATTGCCGCCGGAAGCAGAAATAACGCCAACCCCATGCATAGCATGATACGCCGCATCGACCTTAGCCTCTTCGCCGCTAAAGTATTAAAATTCATGGATAAATCTCCCAAATACCGATCGAAACACGGTAGACGCCGGGCGCGTCCGGCGCATTGATCCGTGTCAAAGACGACAGTGGACGCGCCGTCGCCATACGCCCCTTGATCGAGCGCAATGCGGGACGCCTCCGGATCGGGGCAACTGAACCGTCAGCCACCCATGATTCTAAGCAGGGGGATGCGGTTTTTCCGTGACGGACACATGACAACTTTGCGAATCGCCACCTTCAATCTCGAAAACCTCGACGACCGGGACCAGGCGTCGTTCGACACCCGGATTGAGGTCCTGCGGCCGCAACTGCAGCGTCTGGATGCGGATATTCTCTGTTTGCAGGAAATCAACGCCCAGCCGGATGGCGGCCATCGGCGATCCCTGCGCGCGCTCGACCAGCTGCTCAGCGAAACGCCGTATGCCGACTATTCGCGCGCGGTCACGACAAACGACGCGGGCGACAATCCGCGCGACGTTCATAATCTGGTTATTCTGAGCCGCCGGCCAATCCGCATCACGCGCCAGTATCTCAACCAACTGGTGCCGCCGCCGAGCTACCGGCCGGTCAGCGCCGTGCCGCCGCACGGAACGTCGGAGCCGGTCTGGTGGGAGCGGCCGATCCTGTTCGCCACGATCGAATTGGCGGACGGACGGTTGCTGCAGATCATCAATCTCCACCTTCGTGCGCCGCTGCCCACCTTCATTGACGGACAAAAGCTCGAACCCTTCGTCTGGAAAACCGTCGCCGGCTGGGCCGAGGGGACCTTCATTTCCGAAATCAAGCGCACCGGCCAGGCGTTCGAGGCGCGCCTGGTGGTGGATTCCGTCTTCGACGCGAATCCGCACGCTTTGATCGCCGTGCTCGGCGACCTCAACGCCGACGGGCGCGATGCGCCGCTCAAGATACTCCGGGGAGAGGTCGAGGAAACCGGGAATCCGCTCCTCGCCGGGCGCATGCTGGCGCCTGTCGAACTGAATTTGCCCGCGGACCGTCGGTTCAGCGTGCTGCATTACGGCCAGCGCCTGATGCTCGACCACATTCTGGTTTCGCGAAGCTTGTTGGCCGCTTTCCGGCACGCCGAAATTCACAACGAAGTGCTGACCGACGAGTTGGTCGCCTTCTTCGCGGGACGCCGGGACGCCGACAGCTATCACGCGCCGGTCGTGGCGGAATTCAATTTGGATGCAGGCGGATAATTCCCGGGGACGCAAATCCGGCCCTTAACGGCGTCGAACGCTATTTTCGTTTCAGCGTTTCGATGTAATCGATCAGGTCCTCGATATCCTGCCGCGCGAGGTCGAGATTCGGCATCGGCGGGTGCGGGTCGACGAGCCAGTGTCTCAACCGTTCCCGTGTCATACCGGGCTGGCGGGCAACCGCTTTGAACGCCGGCGCGCCGTCGTTCGCAACCGGGCGATGTCCGACCTCATGACAGGAACTGCACCATTGCCGCGCCAGGGATTCGCCGATTGCCGCGTCGGCCTGGAGCGGGCTTACCCAAAGCATGACGATAATCGATGCCCCGCCGGCCAGCGCGGAGCGCAACCGCACCGCCGCCGCAAACCAATCGAAGAAACGCCGCCTACCATTCGGTCCTGTCATCTAACGTTCGTCTCCACTGTTCCGATCGGTCGTGAGGATGTCGTACACGCGCGCCACGGCTCCCTCCAACGGATGCGCCGCATCATCGCCGATATCGCTGTCGCCACTCGCCCATACGAACGCCTGCTCGATTTCGGCCAACGTCGCACCGGTGTCGACAATCGCGGTGATTTTGGCGTCTTCGACCTTGTCCCGCAGTTCCTTTCGGATTGCATCGCCAAGGGTGTGATTTTCTTCCGGTGCAATCATGCCGTCCTCTGTTCGAGCGGGTCCGTCAGCGGTTCGTGGAAATTCAATTAACCCCCATTTTGCAGGGCGCAACCTTGATTTGGCTCAACGCGACGGCGTGTTCAGCAGGCATTGAGCGGGATCAAAGGGTGATCATCACTATTATCGGATAGTATGATCGGGACCGAGTGCACAGTCTTGACGGCTCATTGAAGCGGTCGTCATGGGGACTTCATCGAGGGAGACAGGCCGGTGACGACACGAAAAATATTGGTGCCAATGAGCGGCTCATACGACCCGGCAAATCCCCAGGTGCTCGAGCAACCTGCCCTCGAAACCGGCTTTGTCATCGCTCAAGGCTTGGACGCGCATCTCGAAGTCTTTTGTATCGAGGCGGATCCGGGCGACACGCAAAGTCGCCTGGCTCCCTGGATGCCCGAGCTGGCGGTCGATCAGCTCCTTAACATGATCGAATGGGAAAACGACGCGCGCCGCACGCGCAGTCGTGAGTTATTCGAGACAGTCGCCGATCAATTCAAGGCGCCGCGCATTTCGACTCCAAGCGCTCGGAAAGGCTTCTCGGTCAGCTTTCTCGAACAAACGGGCACGCTGCGCAATTGGCTCACCGCACGCGGTCGGCTTGCCGATCTGATCGTCACGGCCTGCCCGCCCCTGGAAGACGAAAGCGGCGTGCCGCCGATCCTGGAGATCAGTTTGCGGGAAACCGGCCGCCCCGTGCTGATATCACGCGAGACGGCCATCAAGACTTTTCCCCGCACGGTTGCGATCGCCTGGAACGGCAGCGCGGAAGCGGCACGCGCCGTGGCCTTCGCGATGGATTTTCTCACCCGTGCAGAAGAAGTGGTCGTCATCGCGGTCAAGGAGGATGGTGCACCGGCACCCAGCGCGGACAATCTCGGCGATTATCTTGAATGGCATGGCGTGCGCTCGCGCAGCGTTACGGTGGAAAGCACCGCGCCGTCGCCCGGTGCGCAAATTCTGGAGCAGATCGAGACCTGCGGCGCCGATCTGCTGGTCATGGGGGCCTACACCCGCACGCGGATCGCCCGCGTGATTTTCGGCGGCGCAACGAACGAGATCTTGAATCGCATGACCGTGCCGGTGCTGATGGTCGACTAATCCGGCGGAGACTTACATGCCGAGTCCCCTTCAGACGCCGAACCCCGGGATAGCCACGATGTGCTGACCAAAAAACGTTGCCGCCAGAACCGCCAGCACGCCGGCCACCGCACCGGTCACGCACAGCGCCGTCCGCCGGCTCCCGGCGACAACCGCAAGGGCGGGTTTAACAAGCGTATTCGTCGCGAGCGCAATCGCCAACGCATTCACGGCGACGGCCCCTTCGATATCGCCTCGGGCCGCCATCGCGCCGATGGAAACCGTGACGGCGTCGATATCCACCAAACCGAGCAGAACCGCGATACCGTACAGCCCGGCCTGGCCATACCACACCCTGATCGCTTGTGCGGCGAGAATAAACACACCCATTATCCCCGCGAGCTGAAACGCCGCGCCAAGTTCCAGCGGATTGCGTTGCCGGTCCGTGTGTTCGGCAAGCCCGGCGCCGGCGCCGTGATTCCGGTTGAACAGGAATGCGAACGCTAAGGCCGCGCTGGCAGACAACAACAAGGGCACAACCAGCGTTTTGACGGCGTCGGGCAGGATCACCGCCGCGATAAGCAAGGTGCGCGGAAGCATCATGGCGAGGCTGAACAGGATGCCGGCGGCCAGAAGAATACTCTCGGCCGGACGACTCCGCGACTGCCGGGCCAGGGCCAGCGTCGTCGCCGTCGATGACACCAGGCCCCCGAGCAATCCAGTGAGCATTATGCCCCGCCGATCGCCAACGATTTTTCCGGCGAAATACCCAACATAGGAAATGCCGGCGACCAGGACGACAAGCAACCAGAGCTTATACGGGTTGAGCGCTTGCCAGGGGCCGTATCCTTGATCGGGCAAAATCGGCAGGGCAACCAGGGAAATCAACAGGAGCCTCAAGGTCGCGAGCAGTTCCGACCGGTTGATCTTTTTCAGAAAGGCATGCAGCTCCGGCTTGAACCCGAGTAACAGGGCCAGTATGACCGCGGCGGAGCCAGCGGCGGCCAAGTGACCGCTTCCCGCGATCGACCCGAGGGCCAAGGTCGTCAAACCGGCAATGCTCGTGGTGATGCTCAAATCGGCACCGGATGCATCACGGAACTCGGACCATTGCGCAACGGCGAAAACCCCGGCGACCGCGAGAACGACCGCAGCCAACACAAGGCCACCGTATGATTCGGCCAAGACGGCGCCGCCGCCGCCCAGGATACCGAGAATGCCGAAGGTACGGAATCCGGCGATGCGCCTGCCCTCGGGCAGATCCCGTTCCTTCCAGCCACGCTCGAAGCCGATCAACAGGCCGATCGCCAATGCAACGCCCAACCGGCCCAAGATCTCCAGAACGTCCGTTGTCAGCACCGACACAAATTCGATCCTATTTTGCCCGTCCTACCGGCAGCCGCCGTCGCGGGCCGGCTATTTTACGTGGCCGATTTTCCTGTCCGGGCGCTTTCAGGATCCGGTGTTTTCCAGCACCGCCGATACGGCGGCGATCGTTTCGTCCGGTGTCCCGCCGGCATCGACCACATTCCAGTCCGCGGGCGCCGCGATCCCGGAACGTTGCATACGGCCGATCTCCGGCGACGCGTCCGAAACGTCATGCCGGCGATTTTCCAGCCGCAGCCTTTGCACCGGCTCGGGAACGTCGAGCCAAATGCCGATGAACGGCCGGCCAAGATCGGTCGCCACCGCCCGTATCGCGGCGCGCTCCGCCGGGTCGCCGAACACGGCGTCGGCGACGACCCATTGATCGCCCGCCAGCGCCGCCGCGCAAACTTCCATCAGACGCGCGTACACCGCGCCGCTGCACGCCTTCGTGTAGGCCGCCGCCGGCAACCGGTCGAACAAATCCACGTTGAAGGCTTGTTTCCGGATGACGTCGCTGCGAACCACCAGCGCCCCCGCGGCCGCACTGAAATTCGGTGCAATGGATCTTGCGAGCCGGCTTTTCCCGCTGCCCGACAACCCGCCGATCGCGATCAATGCCGGCGATACCGGCGCCAGAAGGCGCATCGCCAGTTCGAGATATGAGCGCGCGTCGTCGAGAAGGTTCGCGCGAGTCGAGGGCGCGCCCG
>JBFFGE010000003.1:0-69241 GCA_041557595.1 Alphaproteobacteria bacterium | reverse complement strand
GTCGTCCGCCTGCTTCAAAATGAACGCTATCTGCTGCTCCGAAAATCTCGACTTCTTCATCGTCTTTCCTCGTCAATGCCAGCCAAAACATTACGAGAAAATTCTCACCTCAAGCGGTCCAAATTCCAGGGTTCAGGTCAGCAAGAAAAGTTTGCCGAAATAGCGGCGCGTTCGGGACACGGTCGGTGGATTGCTCTTTTGTTTCCGGCGTACCGGGCGTTCAATGGGACTGTGAGCACACACGACCGAAATATTGCGGATGAATGGGAGGATGCCCGAATGAAGATCAAACGCATCGAGCATGTAGCCATTGCGGTCGACAACATGCGCGAATCCATGGATATGCTGGAAAAGACCTTCGGCCTCAAACTCGACTACGAGGAAAAGATCGGGCCGACCCGGCTGGCGATGTATCCGGTGGGCGAGACTTTTCTGGAACTGCTGCACGCGGACGCGCCGGAATCCCGCACCGCGGACTGGATCGCCGAGCACGGGCAAAGCCTGTTTCACCTCTGCTTCGAGGTGGAGGACATCGACGGCGCGTTGGAGGAATTACGGCAGAAGGGCGTGGCATTGCTGGACGAAACGCCGCGCACCGGCCACGGCGGCGCGCGCATCGCGTTCCTCGATCCGAAATCCACCGGCAATATCGTCATCGAACTGGCGGAACTGCCAGCGTCGGCCACGCATTAGGCGGGACATCAGGACTGAGCGATCGACCCGTCCAGCTCGTCCTCGATGTGGACGCGGATGATTTCTTCGAAACTGGCCTCGGCCGTGAATCCCAGTGCGAGCGCGCGCCGCGCATCGAAGCGCCGCGGCCAGCCGGCGATGATGCCCTGCACGAAGGGATCGGGCTCGCGGCGGATACGCGCCGCCGCCGCATCGCCCGCGACCTTGCGCAGCGCCTCGATCTGCCCGCCGACGGTGACCGCGACCCCCGGCATCGTGAGCGCGCGCCGGGCGCCGAACGTCTCGCCGTCCAGCGCCGCCGCATGGATCAGGAAACCGATGGCCGCCCGCGGCGAGGCGTGCCAATGCATGACGTCTTCGGACACGGGCAGCACCGTCTCCTGACCAATCAGCGGTTCGCGGATGATGCTCGAGAAAAATCCCGACGCCGCGGCATTCGGCTTACCCGGGCGCACGCAAATCGTCGGCAGGCGCAGCGCGACACCATCGACGAATCCCTTGCGCGTATAGTCGGACACCAGCAATTCACAGATCGCCTTTTGCGTGCCGTAGGACGTCAGCGGCGCGACCAGAAACTCGTCGCCGATCGCATCCGGAAAGGGCGCGCCGAAGACGACGATCGAGCTGGAGAAAACCAGGCGCGGGCGATACCGCGCCGCACGGATCGCGTCGAGTACAGCGCGGGTGCCATCCATGTTGATGCGATAGCCCGTCTCGAATTCCTGTTCCGCCTGGCCGGAGACGATGGCCGCCAGATGAAACACCACATCGGGCCGGGCGGCGATCAGCCGGTCCGCTTCGCCCGGCACGGTCAGGTCGCCCGCCTCGACCGCAACCGGCATCCCGGCGGCCGGCGGCGGCGTTGCCGGGACGATATCGTGCAGGGTCAGCGCCTCGATGTCCGCCGTGCCGATCCGCCCGTCGCGCACCAGCCGATCGGTCAGCTTGCGGCCGATCATGCCGGCGGCGCCGAGGATGAGAACGCGCATGTCGGCGGACCCTAAAACCCGAACAGCGCGTTCGGATTGTCGACCAGGATCTTATGGCGCCCCTCCGCATCGGGCACCCAATCGGCGAGCTGATCGAACAAGCCGCCATCGTTCGGCATGTGTCCCCAGACGAAGGGGTGCGGCCAATCGCTGCCCCAGATGATCCGGTCCGGGTTGGCCTCGAACAACGCCCGGGCGAAGGGCATGACGTCGGTATAGGGAAGCTTTTCCTGGGTGGTGATGCGATAGGAGCCGGTGTACTTGGCCCAGCACTTGCCGTCGCGAAGCAGATCCAGAAATTCCTGAAAGCCCGGATTGTCCAGGCCCTGATCGGTTTTCATGTAGCCGAGATGGCCGACCACCACATCGACCGCCATCGAATTCATCGTGGCGCGCAGATCCTCGAACTCATGTACATGGATCAGCACCTCCAGGTGCCAGCCGAAATCCTTGATCCGGTCGGTGAATTTCCGAACGGCGGCGATGTCGTCGAACGGCATGCCGCCCTTGTCCACGAGGTTGACGCGGATGCCCTTCACCCGCTGCTCGTTGAGCCGCTCCAACTCCTTGTCGGTGACATCCGCGTTCACCGCGGCGACCGCGAACATGCGATCGCCGGTCGCCGCGACCGCATCCAGCATTGCCGAATTGTCCACGCCGTAAACGCTCGGTTGGGTCAAGACCGCCCGCTCGATGCCCAGCACGTCATGCAACGCCAAAAACGAGTCGAGCGACGCATCCGGCGGCGTGTAGCCGCGCGCCGGCGAATAGGCGTATTTCGAGACCGGCCCGAAGATATGGGCATGCGTGTCGACCGCGCCCTTCGGCACCTCGAATTTCGGTTTCGTCGGATGAGGGTCGGAACCGGGACAGGCTGGAATTTCGGATTCGGACATTGGTTTTTGGCACCATGAATTTTCTTGTTGGGCGGCTCGCCATCGGAGCCTTGACCGTCAGGGCCATTTACCCAGACCCGCACGCGCTCTGTAAAGGGGTGTCGCGCAAAGCAGGCGCATCAATCGGTCGCGGGAGCCGCGCACAGGCGTGCAAGTGTATGGGCGACATGCATTGTCGCCGAGACTATGCGACAATCCGGTCGGGCACATCAGAAAGAATTCCGCCGCCAAAGAGTTCCAATCAGGGAGGCCAACAAAATGAGAACCATGCCAATCGGTCGACGACTGTTCCTCAACGCCAGCGCCACGGCTGTCCTATTGATGGGCGACGCATTCCTGACGCCTGCGGACGCGATTGCCGCGGACAAACGCATGACCATCATGGGCGGGCAGATCAACGGCGCCTTCAATCGGGTGGCCAGCGGCTGGGCAGCCTATATTACGAAAGAGATCGGCGGCCTCCGCGCAACCGGCGAATCGTCGGCCGGCTCGCTGGACAATGTCCGCACCGTGAATTCCGGCAATGCCGATATGGCGCTTGCCTTCGCAAGCGACCTGTACGAAGGGTATCGCGGACAAGGGTCCTTCAAGAAGGCGAACACGAACGTTCGCTACGTGACATTCCTTTTCGGCTCCGTCGGCCATTTCGTGGTGCCGGCCAGCAGCGGCATCAAAACGCTCGAGGATATCAGGGGCAAGACCATTTCCATGGGGGGGCCCGGTTCGGGATCGGCCAAGAACCTGACCAAGCTTTTGCAGCATGTCGGTCTGTGGGGCACGTTCAAGGATGTCTATGCGGGCAAGAAAAGTTCCGACCAGTTGATCAACGGAAAGGTCGATGCCTACAACTGGCATCCCGGCCTCGGTAGCGGGTTCATCCGCAAGACGGCGACGTCCATCAAGATTCGGTTTATCGATCTGAATGCACCGGCCAAAGCCTCCGGCTTTTACACGAAGTATCCGTTTTTCGAGCCGACAAAAATTCCGGCATCGGTCTATGCCAATGTGGACAACGACACGATGACGATCGGTACCGGCAGCTTGATGATCGCCAACAAGGATGTTCCGGCCGACGCGGTCTATAAGATCCTCAAGGGTGCGTATTCCGAGTCCGGCCGAAAATTTCTCACCGGTGCAATCGGCGGTCGCGTCAAGCAGATGACCGTCGAGAACGGCCTGAAAAACCTGGTCGTCCCGCTGCATCCGGGCGCGGCCAAATTCTGGAAGGAAATGGGCAAATCGGTCAACTAGGGCCGGCCTTGATCCGCGACTTTCATGCCGGGTCCTGACGCGGTCCCCAGCGACGCCGGGCAATCGGATTCGCCGGTCGGCGTAGCGTCGCAACTTGCCGGATGCTGGAAAGCCATCTTCCAGGTTCCGGCCGTCGCGCTCGGGCTGTTCGCCCTCTGGTCCGCCGGACCCGGAATCGCCGAGGATCATATTCACCTGGGCGTCTATACGCTGGTGACTTGGGTCCTGGCGCTGCTGGTCCTGCCGATGCGCGGCGGGCAACGCTGGATATCGCCGGGCATACCCGACTTCGCCCTGGCGGGCGCGATTACCGCCGCCGTCGCCGTTGCCGTCTTCCGAATGGATCGGGTCGAGGCGGACGGTGCCGGTCTCGTCGATTGGGTCGCCTGGGCGGTGGTCGGCGCGGCGCTACTCGTTTCCTTTCGCTATGAGAAAGCGACCGATCTCGCGTTGATCGGGCTCTCAGGACTGACGCTCGGCTACTACATGATCAACTATGCCGAGATCGTCGACCGGGCCGGCGCCTGGACAAAGGTCGATCTCGGGATGGCCGCCGTATCCGTCGTGCTTGCGCTGGAAGTGGCGCGGCGGGCGATCGGCCCGTGGATCCCCGGCATCGCCTTGTTTGCCATCGGCTACGCCTATTTCGGGAATTACTTCCCGGAAGCGGTCGCCCATCGCGGCGCCGGGATGGAGCGCATTCTCGACTACACCTTCTATTCGCAGGAAGGCATTTTCGGGATCATGACGACGGTCATGGCGCAGTACGTCTTGATCTTCATTTTTCTCGGCGCGTTCATGCAGAGTTCGGGCATGGGCAAATTCTTCATCGAGTTCCCGCTGACCATCGCTGGCCGGTCGGCCGGCGGCCCCGCCAAGGTCGCAGTGCTGGCCTCGGCCGTCTTCGGATCGATCTCGGGCAGCAGCCTGGCCAACATCGTTTCCACCGGCACCTTCACCATTCCTCTGATGAAGCGCGTCGGTTTCCGTCCCGTCGTCGCCGGCGCGGTCGAGAATTCCGCCTCGCTGGGCGGGCAATTGCTGCCGCCGGTGATGGGATCGGGCGTCTTCATCATGGCGGAGATCACCGGCGTCCCCTATGTGGACATTATCGCCATCGCCGCGGTTCCGGCCCTGCTCTATCTGTTATCGATCGGCATGATCGTGCATTTCGAGGCGAAGAAGAACGGCATCGAAGGCCTGCCTGAAAGCGAGATGCAGCGGCCCGGCGCGGTCTTCCGGGCGGGCTGGTATCATGTGGTCCCATTTGCCGTATTGATCGCCTTCCTGATCGCCGGTTACTCGCCCGACTGGTGCGCGGCGATGGCGATCGGATCGATCCTGATCATCAACTGGGTCCGCGCCGCCATCGCGAAAGCCGGCTTCGGTGGAATGTCCGGTCCGGTCATGGGACCGCGGGTCATTATTGAAACGCTTGTGACCGGAACGCGGAATTCGCTGCTGGTCGGCGGCGCAGCGGCGGCGGTCGGCGTTATCGTCGGCATGATCGCGATGACCGGATTGGGGCTCAAGATGAGTCTGATCCTGGTGGACCTGTCCGGCGGCAGCGTCTTCCTGGCGGTACTTCTGGTGGCGCTCACCTCGCTTTTGATGGGCATGGCGCTGCCGATCACCGCATCGTATTTGGTGCTGGTGGTGCTGGCCGGTCCCGCGCTGGAGCAATTGGGTGTCGCCGTCATCGCGGCGCATCTGATCGTCTTCTGGTTGTCGCAGGATTCCAATATTACGCCGCCAGTCTGTCTCGGCGCGTTCGTCGCCGCCTCGATCGCCCAGGGCGATCCCTGGAAAACCGGATGGATGAGCTTCCGTTTCGCGAAAATGCTTTACATCATGCCGCTGCTGTTTGCCTTCACGCCGATCCTCGATTTCTCGAATCCGCTCGGCGCGATCTGGACCATGGCAACGGCGACCGTCGGAACCCTGGCCTTCGCAAGCTGGACGATGTCGTTTTTCCGGCGGCGGGCGACCTGGATCGAATGGAGCCTGCTCGCAGTCGCGGCGATCCTTTGCTTCTTGCCGCTCGATCTGCAATTGCCGGCAAATCTGCCGGGTTACGGCGCCAATATCGCCGGCGCCGCGCTCCTGGCCGGCGTCTATGCGTGGCAACGCTTCGGGCCGGACGCCGCCAAATAGGATGATGGGTATATTCACCCCACGGACTTTCGACCGGGCTACGTCTTCGGCTCCCGATTACCCGGCGCGTTGATGCCCATCGCGCCCCAGCGGTCCGGATGCCCGCGCTCGTATTGACGCGGATAGGCGATATCGGCGCCTAGTTCGCGCGCGGCCAGCATCGGCCAGTGCGGGTTGTAGAGCATCGAACGCGCCAGCGCCACCGCATCCGCCAGCCCGGTGCGCAGGATCGTCTCCGCCTGAATCGGATCGCGAATTTGACCGACCGTAATGACCGCCATCCGCACGGCATCCTTCACCGCCGCCGCGAATCCGGTCTGGTAACCGGGGCCCGTGACGATTTTTTGCGCGGGGCTGAGCCCGCCGCTGGAGACATGCATATAGTCGCATCCCAGCGCATCGAGCGCGCGGGACAACTCGACGGTTTCGTCCACGGTCCAGCCTCCCTCGATCCAGTCGGTCGCCGAAATCCGCAGGCCGATCGGCAGTTCATCCGGCCAGACCGCGCGCACCGCCTCATACAATTCGAGCGGAAACCGCATCCGGTTCTGAAGACTGCCACCATAGGAGTCGGTGCGCCGATTGCTGATCGGCGACAGAAACTGATGGATCAGATAGCCATGCGCGCCATGCAGCTCGATCACCCGAATGCCCGCCCGCTCGGCCCGCCGCGCCGCCTCCACGAAACACTGGATAACGGCCGCGATTTCCGATTTGGTCAGTGCGTGCGGATCGGGCCATTCATCGGAGATTGGAATGGCCGACGGTGCGACCGTCACGGTGCCGCCGTCCGAAACCGGCAAGGGGCCGCCACCCTCCCAGGGAACGCGCGCCGATGCGCGGCGACCGCCATGGCACAGCTGAACGCCGAGCGCCGCCGTCCCATGGGCCGCGAAGAAATCGGCTATCCGCTTGACGCCGGCTTCCTGGGGATCGTTATACAGCGAAAGACAGAGCGGCGTGTTGCGCGCCGCCGCCGACACATAGGTCGATTCCGGCAGGACCAGACCGGCGCCCGAGACCGCGAACTGTCCCAGATGCATCAGATGCCAGTCTCCCGCCACCCCGTCATCGGTCGAAAACTGGGTCATCGGCGCGACGACGATACGATTGTTCAATCGAACTCCGCGCAGCTCGAGCGGCTCGAATAACAGCGCTCCCATCTCAAATCTTCTCTCTATTCTTATGCTCGCGACAGCGCCGTGCGCGATGGGACGAAGTATACGCCGATCCCGGCGAATAACCGCAACGGCGGAAAGTCGGACACCCTCTCAGCGGACGAAAATTACATCGATCCACGCGGAATTCCGTCGATATTTCAACCCGGATCGCCGTCACTCACGGGTCGGTCGATGGCCACCCAACAGTGCCCAGATTGATGTTGCGTCCAAATCGCATATGGCATACAAAATACCAAATACTACTTTCGCGGCCGTCGGGGATTCGGAGTCAGGGGACGACGGCAACCGCGCAAAAACCTGGGACAAACCATGGCGACGGCAAAGCTGGTCATCGAACCGATCGAGGCGAATTTTGTCCTCAAGGACAAGGTCTATGACGGCCTGAAACGCGCGATCACCTCCATGAACATCTACGCCCAAACCGAGGAACCGCGCCTCGACGAGCGCATGCTGTCCGAGGAATTCGGCGTAAGCCGGACGCCGGTGCGGGAAGCCATCTCCCGGTTGGAGCAGGAGGGCTTCGTCAAGGTCATACCGCGCCGGGGCGCCTTCGTCGTCCGCAAGACCAAGCAGGCGATTCTCGAGATGATCACCGTATGGGCCGCGCTGGAAGGCATGGCGGCGCGCCTCATCACGCTGCGCGCGACGGACCGGGAAATCGCCACGCTGCGCAAGATGTTCGCGACCTTCGACGACGACCGGGTGCAGGCCGAAATCGACGAATATTCCGAGACCAACATTCAATTTCACCAAGCGATCCTGAGCATGAGCGACTGCGCGTTGCTCAATCAGATGGCAGAGAATCTTCTCGCCCACATGCGATGGATCCGCATGCGGACGATTTCCGAAAACGATCGCGCGAGCCGGTCCATTATCGATCACATGAACATTATCGAAGCGCTGGAGCAACGAGACGCCGACCTCGCGGAACGGCTGGTGCGAGAGCACACGCTCGGGCTCGCGGCGCATGTCGACGAGAACGCCCACTATCTGGATTGAAACGACACCGTATCATCGCCCCTTTTAAGCGACGAAAGAACAAGATGCCCACGGCATTACGGAAAACAGAAGAAACCAAATCCAAGTCGGAACCTATTTCCGCCGACAGCACCAACTTGACCATTTAGGAAGGGTTTGAAAAATGGCGACACCCGCAACCGCCCGGTCCGCAACCGCAGACGATACGCTAGCGCAAAAAACCAAGGACGGATCTACGATCTCGGGCGGCGGCCTTGTCGCCAAGGCCCTCAAAGCCGAAGGGGTCGATACGGTATTCACGCTCTGCGGTGGCCATATCATCGACATCTACGACGGCTGCATCGACGAGGGCATCCGGATCGTTGACGTCCGGCACGAGCAAACCGCGGCACATGCGGCCGACGGGTACGCCCGCCAGACCGGCAAGCTCGGCTGTGTTGTCACGACCGCCGGCCCCGGCTGCACCAACGCGGTCACCGGCGTCGCCACGGCGTTTCGCTCGGAGAGCCCGATCCTGCATATCGGCGGACAAAGCTCGCTCACCCAACACAAGCAGGGTTCGCTGCAGGATCTGCCGCATGTCGACATGATGACGCCGATCACCAAATTCGCGTCGGGCGTGTTCTCCACCAACCGTGTCGCCGACATGATCTCGATGGCCGCCCGGGAATGTTTCGCCGGCGCGTACGGTCCGTCCTATCTCGAAATTCCGCGCGACATTCTCGACGCGGAAATCCCGATCGACCAGGCCGTCCTGCCGCAAGCCGGGCAGTATCGGGCATCGACGAAATCGATCGGCGATCCCGCAGACATCGAACGCCTCGCCGACATTCTGGTGAAATCGGAACGCCCGGCAGTCTTGTTCGGGCAACAGGTCTGGGCATCGCAAGGCCATAACGAGGCGATCGCATTCATTCGGGCACTGGACATTCCGGCGTACATGAATGGCGCCAGCCGGGGAATGCTTCCGCAGGACGACCCGCACCATTTCGACCGCACACGGTCCGATGCGTTCAAGGATGCCGACGTCATTCTTATCGTCGGCACCCCGTTCGACTTCCGCATGGGCTACGGCAAGCGCATTTCCAAGGCCGCAACGCTCGTCCAGATCGACATGGACTACCGCACCGTCGGCAAGAACCGCGATATCAGCCTTGGCCTTGTCGGCGATCCCGGCGCAATTCTGACCGCGGTTGCCCAAGCGGCGAGCGGGCGGATCGAAAAGGGCGCCCGCAAGAAGCGGCAAGAATGGATGGAACAGCTGCGCGGCATCGAAGCGAGCAAGCTCGACAAACTGATGCCCCTGTTCCTGTCCGACAGCAGTCCGATTCATCCCTATCGCCTTGCCTGGGAAATCAACGAGTTCCTTGGCGAGGACACCATCTATATCGGCGATGGCGGCGACATCGTCACGATTTCGGCACAAGCCGTACGGCCGCGGAACCCGGGACAGTGGATGGACCCGGGCGCCCTCGGGTCGCTGGGCGTCGGAACCGGTTTCTCGATGGCCGCCAAACTCGCGCATCCGGGGAAAGAGGTCATGTGCCTCTATGGCGACGGTTCGTTCGGCATGACGTCGTTCGATATGGAAACGGCGCAACGCTTCGGCGCGCCCTACCTGGCCGTCGTCGGCAACAATTCGGCGATGAACCAGATCCGGTACGGTCAGCTCGCCAAATACGGCCCCAATCGCGGCGACATCGGCAACAAGCTCGGCGACGTCGAATTCTCGAAGTTCGGCGAGATGATCGGCGGCTACGGCGAAGAGGTCCGCGAAGCCGACCAGATTCAACCGGCGCTTCAACGCGCCCGCGAAGCCATCGCCAAGACGGGCAAATGTGCCGTCGTCAATGTCTGGATCGATCCCAACGAATACGCGCCGGGCACCAAACGCCAAACGATGTACAAATAACGCGCGACAGATGAGACAGGGCGGCGGCGTTGCGCCGCCCTGTCCGCATACGCAATAAGGAGACCCCGATGGGTAAGGCGCTTGAAGGCATAAAAATTCTCGATTTCACCCATGTGCAATCCGGCCCGACATGCACGCAACTTCTTGCCTGGTTCGGCGCGGACGTGATCAAGGTCGAACGGCCCGGCGTCGGCGATGCTACGCGCAAGCAGCTCGTCGATGTGCCGGGGGCGGATTCGCTCTACTTCACCATGCTGAATCACAACAAGCGCTCCATCGAGCTCAACACCAAGAACGAGACAGGCAAGGCGGTCCTCGAAAGGTTGATCAAGACCTGCGATGTCATGGTCGAAAACTTCGCGCCCGGCGCATTGGATCGCATGGGGTTCGGTTGGGAGCGGGTTCAGGAGTTGAACCCGCGCATGATCCTGGCGTCGATCAAGGGATTCGGCCCCGGCCCGTATGAAGACTGCAAGGTCTATGAGAATGTGGCCCAGTGTACGGGCGGCTCCGCGTCGACCACCGGTTTCCTCGACGGTCCGCCGACGGTCACCGGCGCCCAAATCGGCGACAGCGGCACGGGGCTCCATCTTGCGCTGGGGATCGTCACCGCACTGTTTCAACGCGAACAAACCGGGCGCGGACAGAAAGTTCTCGCATCCATGCAGGACGGCGTCCTGAATTTATGCCGCGTCAAACTGCGCGACCAGCAGCGTCTCGAACGCGGGCCGCTGACGGAATACAGCCAGCACGGCCAGGGCATCCCGTTCGGCGACGCAACGCCGCGTGCGGGCAACGATTCGGGCGGCGGTCAGCCGGGCTGGATCCTCAAATGCAAGGGCTGGGAATCCGATCCGAATGCCTATGTCTACTTCATCACCCAGGCCGCGGTCTGGGGTAATATCTGCGACCTGATCGGACAGCCCGACTGGAAGGACGATCCGGGATTTGCGAAACCCGATGCCCGCCTCGACAAGATTCCACAAATTTTCGACCGCATCGAGGAATGGACCAAGACCAAGACCAAATTCGAGGTGATGGATGCCTGCAATCCGCTCGATATTCCGTGCGGCCCGATCCTTTCAATGAAGGAACTGGCCGAGGAGCCGTCGCTGCGCAAAACCGGCACGATCGTGGAAGTCGATCATCCGGAGCGCGGACCCTATCTTACGGTCGGTTGCCCGGTAAAGCTTTCCGACAGTCCGGCGGACGTCAAGCGGTCGCCGCTGCTCGGCGAACACACGGTCGAAATCTTGAAGGAAGTTCTCGGGTATTCGGGTGAGGAATTCGAAGACGTCGTCAAATCGGGTGCCGTGGGCGAAATTGCATAACGAGAATTGTTTCAAGACCGGTCTCTTTGTTACAGGCGTCGTCTAGCGCCCGAAATAAGATCATCGCGAGTTCACACGAACGAATGCCCGGCCTCTCCGACGCACCAAGAAATGAGGTGCGCCGGACGCGCGGCAATTTTTTCTAAAAATAAATTCACCTCAGGGAGAAGGCACATGGCTTTCAACAAAAAGGCGGTTCGCACCGTCCTCGATAAGGCACTGAAAGCGGGCCGGTCCGCGCTGTCGGCCGCCGAATGCAAGAAGATTTGTTCGGCCTACGAAATTCCTCTGCCGCGCGACGGCATCGCCGCGACCGCCGACAAGGCGGCCGCCCTCGCCAAGCGGATCGGCTTCCCGGTCGTGATGAAAATCGTCTCGGAAGACATCCTTCACAAGACCGATGCGGGCGGCGTCGTGGTCGGCGTCTCCAGCGTCGGCGAGGCCAGGAAAGCCTTCGCGACAATCGTCGCCAACGGGCGCAAATACGACAAGAAGGCGCGCATCGACGGCGTGCAGGTCCAGAAAATGTTGTCGCCGGACGGCGCGCAGGAAGTTCTTATCGGCGCGGTGACCGATCCCAGTTTCGGCAAGCTGGTCGCTTTCGGTCTCGGCGGTATCCTCGTGGAAGTGATGAAAGACATTACCTTCCGACTCGCACCTGCGACCCAGCGCGATGCGCTGTCCATGCTCGACGGCATCGAGGGCGCCGAAATGCTCAAGGGCGTCCGCGGTGCCGATCCGGTCGACCGCAAGGCGCTGGCGACGCTGATCAAGAACGTCTCGAAGCTGGTATCCGATTTTCCGGAAATCGGCGAACTCGACCTCAACCCGGTCTTCGTCCGCAAGAAAGGCGCGACCGCCGTCGATGTGCGCATCCTGATCGACCTGAAACCGCAGCAAGCGCCGTTCCGGCCGTCGCAGGAAGACATTCTGACGGCGATGAAACGGATCATGAATCCGAAAGCCGTCGCCGTGATCGGCGCATCCGCGGAAGACGGCAAGATCGGCAATTCGGTGATGAAGAACCTGATCAATGGCGGTTACAAGGGCAACATCTATCCGATCAATCCGAAGGCGGACAAGGTCCTCGGCTACAAATGCTACAAGAGCGTCAAGGACATCGCCGGCAAGGTCGACGTCGCCGTCTTCGCCATTCCCGCGCCCTTCGTGACCGGCGCATTGAAGGAAGTCGGCGAGAAGAAAATACCCGGCGCGGTCATGATCCCGTCGGGCTTCGCGGAGACCGGCGAAGTGGCGCTGCAGGACGAAATGCTCGCGGTCGCCCGAAAATACAACGTCCGCGTCATGGGCCCCAACATCTATGGCTTCTACTACACCCCGCAGAACCTGTGCGCCACGTTCTGTACGCCATACGACGTCAAGGGAAAGGTCGCGCTGTCGTCGCAGAGCGGCGGCGTCGGCATGTCGATCATCGGCTTCAGCCGCTCGACCAAGATGGGGGTCTCGGCCATTGTCGGTCTCGGCAACAAATCCGACCTGGATGAAGACGACCTGCTCGTCTATTTCGAGCAGGATAAGAATACCGAAGTCATGGCGATGCATCTCGAGGATCTAAAGGACGGTCGTTCCTTCGCCGAGGTCGCGAAGCGCGTCTCGAAGTCCAAGCCGATCATCGTCCTCAAGGCGGGCCGCACGTCGATGGGCGCGCGGGCCGCCGCGTCGCACACCGGCGCGTTGGCCGGCAACGACAAGATATACGAAGACGTGCTCAAGCAATCGGGCGTCATTCGCGCGCGAACCTTGAACGATATGCTGCAATTCGCCCGCGGGATTCCGAAATTGCCCACCCCGAAGGGCGAGAACGTGGTGATCATCACCGGCGCCGGCGGCTCGGGTGTCCTGCTCTCGGATTCCTGTGTCGATAACGGCCTGAAATTGATGCGCATGCCGAAAGATCTGGACGCCGCATTCCGAAAATTCATTCCGCCCTTCGGCGCGGCCGGCAACCCGGTCGACATCACCGGCGGCGAGCCGCCGCAGACTTATGCGAACACGATCAAACTGGGATTGCAGGACGAACGGATCCATGCGCTGATCCTGGGATACTGGCATACGATCGTGACGCCGCCGATGGTGTTCGCGAAGCTGACCGCCAAAGTCGTCGAGGATGCGCGCGAGAAGGGCATCGATAAACCCGTCGTCGCGTCGCTCGTCGGCGATGTCGAGGTCGAGGAAGCGTCGGAGTACCTCTACGAGCGCGGCATTGTCGCCTACCCCTATACGACCGAGCTCCCGGTCAACGTGCTGGGTGCGAAGTACCGATGGGCGCGCGGCGCAGGCCTGCTGTAGGCGCACTCGCGCGGCCGAGCGGCATCGGCAAGACGGTCCGTCAAACGGGCTTTCCGCCGTCGGCCCATGCGCCAATTGTATGCGCATCTTCGCGCAGTAACCGGCGCGGTTCGTTACCGGGTAATGCGGTCGGCGCGGGTCCCGTGCCGATCGCCCGCAGGCCGGCGCCGGCTTCCGGGTCTCTTAACTTCTCGGCAAAGACCTCTCGGTCCTGCCACGTCCAACGGCCGTGTTCCATACGCGCGTAGAGACATCCGGTCTCGATATCCGCGAAGTTCAGCGCCGGGATCATCCGGGCGCATTGCTTTATGAAGTCGACATTGTTCTCCGGCGCCTGCGCCGACGCGACATAGACGTCTTCCGGCGATTTCGCATTCACGTCGATTTTCTTGAAGCGGTCGATATCGAGCATCGAATTGACGTCGAGGATGTTCATTTCGCCGTTCCATCCAAACGCAACGGTGCGCGGCAAATGATCTTTCGGGACGCTGTTGTCCAGGAACTCATAATGCACGCGCCGCTGCGTCCGCAGCGCCCATGTGAAGAACAATTCCGGCATGCCGGTATACGCCTCGATATTGTGGTCGAGTAGATCGTCGACCGCCTTGTATCGGCCGAACTTCTGTCCGCGCAACCAGGCGCGCTCGACCGTCGCTTCGGGCGGCGTGATCATGAAGAACATGTAAACGAGATCGCCGAAACGGGTGAGGAGTTTGCTCGCCGCGTCTACCTGGGATTCGGGGAGAAAACTGTCAAAGCGAAAACGGTCGATCGAGAGGTGGGTCATCGCGCCGCCGGAGGCCTTTCCCGCCATGTATTTGTCGAGTTTCTTGTCGATGACCTCCAATTCATGGCCGGTCAGCATTCCGGCGTACTTATAGGCTGCCCCCAAGGATTGATAGTCCAACAGCAGTTTGCGCCAGATATCGGGGCTTATCAGAGCAAAGTCCGTCCAGGGAATCCCGATCCGATCGGCGAGCGCATGTTGATACGGTCTTATCGTACTTTTGCCGGCCGCCGACGCGCCCTTCACGTTCATCACCACCGGGCGCGCCTGGCACGGCAGGAAGCGGTAGCCGTTTTGCCTGGCCGCTTCGCGGAAGAGCGGATCGATCGCCGCGCCGATGACATCGCTGCCGTATTCGTTGTTCACCCGCGCGACGGCGATATCGGCGATGAGTGCCGCGCCGCCCGCGAGTCGGCCCCGGCGCGCCATGACCGCGTTCGCCATTCTTGCCAGTGCGCCATAACAGGATTTTTCGAGCGGACTTCCAGCGGTCTTCGCCATGGATTGCCATGCCGCGATCGCCCTCGTCTCGCGTTCTTCCGTGCTTTCTCGGTTCGTTTTGCCGTCCGCCGTGCCTCGACGCCATCCGGCTAGGCGCAGAAGAAGTGGGCGCCGCTCCGCGACCGCGTCGCGCGGTTTCTCGCCAAACAGGTTTTGGGACAGTTCGGCGGTTATTAAATCCCTCGCATTGCGTCGGACTTCATCAAGCAGCTCGACGAAACCGGTTGCCTTCGGCGCCAGGAGTTCCGTCAAAATCGTATTCGCAATCCTGCGAAAATTTATGCCGAGATCTTCATAGGTGGACCCGTCCCGTACCTCGAGATCGGCCGTGACGCGAATCAGCAGTTCATGAATGACAAGCCTTTCGGCGCGGAATGCCACGAGTTGAACCGCAGGCAACCCGCAAAAATCGCTCAAGTCCTGTGCTTGATCCAGACTCGTCTCGACATTTTCCGGCCGGAACATCGTCGAAAGCGGGAGCACGTCCCGCGGCAGCACCGACCTGATACCCGGGTTCCACGGTCCGAAAATTTCGCCCTGCGTTGCTGGCAAAAGCTGGTCCCCAACCTCGGTCATTCGAGACGCATCGGTTCGAACCGTCATCGCGAACCGGTGCTACGGCGGTTCGTTGAATACCGTCACCTTACCATCGACTTGCCGTCGACTTGCGCAGGCAACCGAATGCCGGCGGTCCCGCGTCAGTCGAGTTCGACATATTGCTCGACGTGATCGCGCAACTTCATTGTGTGGTCCCGAACGAGCCGCTCGGCCCGCTCGGTATCGCGCGCTTCGATCGCGGCAACGATTTCCTTGTGGTCGACGATCGATCTGCGCGCGCGGTCCAGTTTGAAAATCGAGCGATGACGAATGGCGCGGACGTGAAAGAACAGACCGTCGGTAATCTCGCTGATCAGCGGACAGCCGCTCATGCGAATGATCGCTTGGTGAAATTCGATATTCGCATCCGAATATTCGCCGGTCTTGGCGGCGACTTCATCCTGCGAGAATTGATCGACGAGCGCTCTCAGTCTTTTGATGTCTCCGTCGTCGGCGCCCTTGGAAATCAACCGCGCCGCCATGCTCTCGAGGGCGGCCCACACGGTGATCATGTCGTGGATTTCCGCCTTGGTCTTGCGGATGATGTAGATGCCCTTCCGCGGCACGATCCTGACAAACCCTTCCTGATCGAGTTGGGATATGGCTTCGCGAATGGGCGTTCTGCTGATTCCAAGCCGCTGCGACAATCCGCGCTCGTCCAGCCGCAGATCCGTCTCGTCGGCATAGATGTTCATCTCCAGAATCGCGGATTTGATCGCCCGGTAGGCGCGCGCTTTCAAGCTGGGCGTTTCCTTGATCGGTGCGATGTTTAATTCAGCGATAGCCATCAATCGTCGTTCCAAATTGTCGAAAGAACCCGCCGGCGCGCCGCGCGGTCGGCGCCTCGAATGGACATTAACTTGGCATACAATAGACCAACTGTGGGGTCCTGCATACACTGCGGCCGCCTTCCACAGAGGGCGTCCATGTGCTTAACCCCGTCGCTCGGTGACCTTCTCGTCAGTGCGTTCCTTCATCCATCGTCTCAACGGTCCGAGGAGGGGCAGCAGGAGAAGGATGATCGCGACGTACATAATCACGGCGGCATAGGGCCGCTCGGCTATGTCGAGGAAGATCGAAAAACTGCCCCCGCTGATCAGCAGCGATTGCCGAAGGGCCGGCTCCGCAAGAGGCCCCAGAACGATCGCCAGGACCGCCGGTGCGACCGGATATTCGAGCTTGCGCATGAGGTAACCGACGACGCCGAATATCAGCATCAGCCAGACATCGAACAAACGCTGGGTCGGCGCATAGCCGCCAACGATACAGAGCACGAAAATGATCGGCGCAAGCAGCGTAAAGGGCAAACGCAGAACGGCGATGAATGCGGGAATGAAGGCGACGTTGATGATCAGTGCGAACAGATTTGCCGCATAGAGCGATGCGATCAATCCCCAAACGAATTCCTTTTGATCGGTAAAGAGACGGGGACCCGGTTCCAGCCCCCAGATGACCATGCCGCCCAACAGAATAGCCGTCGTCGGTGATCCTGGAATGCCGAGCGTCAGCATCGGAAGCATCGATCCGGTCGATGCGGCGTTGTTTGCGGATTCCGGCGCGACAACGCCTTCGATGTTGCCCTTGCCGAAGGTTTCCGGATTTTTCGAAATCTGCTTCCCGAACCCATAGGCCATCAGCGAACCCGGGGTCGCCCCGGCCGCGGGAAGAATGCCGACGAAATACCCGAGCACGGATCCCATCACCATCGTCTTCCACGTCTTGAGAAGCTCGCGCAGATGGGAGAGCGATCGTTTGAGGCTGATGGTGGCGTCGGACAGCATGGACTTGCCGCCGTTGCGCCGGTGCTCTTCGATGGTCCACAGCATCTCGCCGATGCCGTAAATACCGATTGCGAGGATTAGAAAGTTGATCTTGCTGAGGAAGCCGGGATAGTCGAACAGCATCAACCGCGGCTCGCCGGTCATGATGTCCGTGCCGATGGCGGCGAGCACCAGCCCTATGCAGATCGAAAACAGCGTCTTGGCGATATCGTCCCCGCCCAGGCCGACGAAGGTCGCGAAGGCCAGCATCATCAACGCAAATTCCTCGGGCGATCCGAAGACAAGCGCGATATGCGCCAGCGGCGGCGCGGCCAGCGTAAACAGGACGACGGAAATCGTGCCGCCGACGAACGAGGCAAAGGCTGCCGCGACCAGCGCCTTGTCGGCCAATCCCTGTTTCGCGAGCGGCCGGCCGTCGAACGTGGTGGCAACGGCGGTGGAGGCGCCGGGTATCCCCAGCATAATCGACGACACCGCCCCGCCATACATGGCGCCGTAATAGAGGGCCGCCAGGAATATGATCGCGCCGGTCGGCGGTACCAGAAAGGTGAGAGGCAGAAGTATTGCCACGCCATTCACGGAGCCGAGGCCGGGCATTGCACCGATGAACAAACCGACCGCGCAACCGAAGACAATCAGGGCGAGATTCATCGGCTGGAGTGCCACGGCAAATCCGTCGATTAGGAAACCAAGCGTCTCGACCATGGAAAATTCTTGTCCCTACTTATTCGTTTCCACCCGAAGCCCGACGGAGCACCATTGTTCTTGCTTGCGAACATGCCTCCTGGACGGCAGCGCGATTTTTCGCGCCCTAAAGCCCGCCCATTCCAAAAAACTTGAAGATCGGAAAGAAGAACGGTTCCGTGAAACCTTTCGGGAGAATAATTTTCACCCCGATCTCGAAAAAGAAAAAGGTGATGATCGGCGTGAGCACGCTGAAGAGCGCGGTCGTCAGCAATCGGTGACGCCCAAGAACGCCGACATAAAACGCGATGAAGAAGAACAGCGAAAGATAGGCGCCGATGTAGTCGAACAGCGCAATGGTAACCGTCAGCGCGATCGCCACGGCACTGACGTCTTTCAATACGCCGGATTCGAAAAACGGCGCCTCCGATTTCGAGGGCCAGGAAGTGCGCCGCACCCAGTTCACAAGGATCCAGCCGCAACTCAGCAACATTACCGTGGCAAGCCAGAAAGGCCAGGCGCCGCCACCAGGCCCTTCATCGGCAATCCAGCCGATCGGCAGTTCGGCGCTCTTCCACATGAGGTAACCGGAGAGGGAGGCCATGATCAGAGCCATGAACAACTCGGCTTTGCGCACGGTCATGACCCACCCCTCCAAATCACATGGACAATTCGGCTCGCGCCGGAATCGATCGTCCCGGCGTTACTTTATGGCGCCCATCTTCTTCAACATTGCACGATGGATATCGCGCTCTTTCTTCCAATATGACACCAACTCCGGGCCGGTGAGCGCCTCGCCGACAAGGGCTCTCTTGTTTCGGTAGGATTGCCAATCTTTGGAATTGAAGACCTTCGTGAAAAGGTCCTTATAGTATTTCTTGGCGCCGTCGCTCATGCCCGGCGCACCCACGACGGTCCGCTGCATGTAGTAGACGAAGTCCTGACCGAGTTCCTTAAAGGTCGGTGCCTCTTTGAAGAGACCGATCCGCTCCGGCGTGAAACAAGCAATCGGACGGGTCTTGCCGGCCTCGTAAAAGCCCATTTGCTCGGACGGGTTGTTGACGGTCGAATCCGCATTGTTGCCGGCCAATTCCTTGGCGACGCGTCCACCGCCCTTGTACGGCACATACTTCATCTTCAAACCGTATGCAGTGTTCAAGAAATCGGTGAGCAGGTTGTCTTCGGACGCCTTGCCCGTGCCCGCCATGATCCATTTGCTGCCGGCAGCCTTGGCCGCTTTCACGAACTGCGGCACGGTCTTGATTTCCTGGCCATCCTTGCGGGCCTTATTGACCCACAAACAGAAGGTATCTTCCGCCATGCGCATAACGGGGGTGAAGGTTGCGATATCGACCCCAAGATTCGGCTGCCTCAACGGCGTCGTGTAAAAGCTGTTCAGGGTGAACATGATCGTATGATCGTCCCCCTTCTTTTGATTCATATACACGAGGGCTTCCGCGCCGGTCCCGCCGGGTTTGTTCACCGGATTGACGACCGGCCCTAATTTCTCTTTCGCGATGATGGATTGCATGAGCCGAACGGCCTTGTCGGCGCCGCCGCCCTTGCCGGCCATCACGACAAACTCAATTGGCTTTGCCGGCTTCCATTCGGCGTTCGCCGCAGTCGCGCCGGCCATAATCACCATTGCGGTTGATCCGAGTCCTAAAACAAGCAACGAAGCTTTCTTCCGTACAGGCATTGACGCTTCCTCCGTGAAATTTGTTTTGTTTATGCCGTGTTACCGATCCGGCTGCTCTTGCGGCGCCTTCCGACCGATCGCTCAACCATCCCTCGCTTGAAGGTCGGCAAACCGTTGACTTTTTCCGGTGCGGCAATGTCTGCGTCACTTCGGAAACCGCGAGGGTTTGGTATACCGTATGCAAATATGATGACCGTCGCAAGACGGATTTTAGACGCTGCTTTATCCACCATAGATGGATTCAGGCCGACCCTTGCGATTGTTAAACCGTCACATTTTGCTTAGCTGACCTGTGAACGATACACCGCCGCACGTTGCAAGTTTTGCCGGCGGCATCCGGCCTTTTGCATCCGCCGTGCACGCCCGGCACACACCCGCGCCTGTCGACAGGTGCGTCATTTAGGCATATGGTATACCCAAATCCGTATGCTACCTGGGTCAGCAACAAGTTCGTTCGACAGTAGACGTCACTGCGCAGATGGCTCGCGCATATGAAATGGTATTCTGGGGCAAACAAGCATGGCCGGTGACTCTTCAGTACATCCCGGCGCGGGCCGACGTAAGGCGCTCCTCCACCCGAAAGGCCGGGTCGCCAAAGAGACCGAAATCGACTCCGTCCGTGCGCTGATCGGCGACGGCCCCTTTGAACGCGCGTTGTTGATCGAATATCTGCACCTGATCCAGGATGCGGAAAAATGCTTGCCCGCATCGCATCTGCACAGCCTCGCCGAACTTCTGCGCATCCCGATGGCGGAGGTGTACGAAGTCGCCACGTTTTACGCGCATTTCGATGTCGTGCCCGACGGCGCCGAGCGGCCGGCGCCGACCACGGTGCGCGTGTGCGACAGTCTTAGCTGCGCACTTGCCGGCGCCGAAGAACTGCATCGTGACCTCGCGGCCGCCGACTTGGCGGGCGTTCGCTTGGTTCGCGCACCCTGTATGGGGGCCTGCCATCAGGCGCCGGTCTGCGAGATCGGACATCGCCATGTCCCCCATGCGACCGTTGAGACCGTACAGACCCTCGCGGCGGCGGGGGATGTCCATCCCGAGATGCCGCACTATCAGGACTACGAAACCTACCGCGCGGGCGGCGGGTACGGCGTTCTCGAGAGTTGCCTCGATGGCGCGAGAAGCGTCGACGACGTCATTGCGACCCTTTCGGACGGCGGCCTGCGCGGTCTGGGAGGGGCAGGCTTTCCGACCGGCAGAAAGTGGGGCCTGGTGCGCGACACCGAGGGTCCGCGCCTGATGGCCGTCAACGGAGACGAGGGCGAGCCGGGAACCTTCAAGGATCGCCATTTCCTGGAGACCGAACCGCACAAATTTCTCGAAGGCATGCTGATCGCCGCCTGGGCCGTCGAGGCCGAGGAAGTCTTCCTGTACATCCGCGACGAATACCCGGCCGTCCTGGCGATCCTCAAATGCGAGATCTCGGCGGCCAAAAATGCGGGGCTGGTCGACCACACGAAAGTCCATCTTCGACGCGGCGCCGGCGCCTACATCTGCGGTGAAGAAAGCGCGATGATCGAGAGCATCGAGGGCAAGCGCGGCCTCCCCCGCCATCGACCGCCCTATGTTGCGCAGGTCGGCGTCTTCGACCGGCCGACCCTGGTCAACAACGTCGAGACGCTTTACTGGGTCCCGGCGATCATCGAAAACGGCGCCGAATGGTTTGCGACGCAGGGCAAGAATGGCGCGAAGGGATTGCGCACCTATTCGGTTTCGGGCCGCGTGAAGACGCCGGGCGTCAAGCTGATGCCGGCGGGTTCGACCGCGGAAGACCTTCTCGCCGCTTCCGGCGGCATGGCGGACGGTCATACGCTTAAAGGCTATCTTCCCGGCGGGGCTTCCGGCGGCATTCTCCCCGCCGATTTGGCAAACATTCCCCTGGACTTCGGAACGCTCGAAAAACACGGCTGCTTCGTCGGCAGCCACGCGGTGGTCTTCCTGTCCGACCAGGACAACATCAGGGATGCCGCCCTCAACCTCATGCGCTTCTTCGAGGATGAAAGCTGCGGACAATGCACGCCGTGCCGCAACGGAACGTCGAAAGCCGTGCAGCTCATGACCCGGCCGGATTGGGACGAAGAACTTCTTCGCGACCTCGCCGAGGTCATGGCCGAAGCGTCGATTTGCGGTTTGGGGCAAGCCGCCCCGAACCCACTCCTGAGCGCATTACGATACTTTCCGGACGACCTGAAATAACATGGCTGCATCCAATTCCCGACCGTCGACGGCAATGCGCGGAGCGCAAGATGAAGAAAAAGATTACATTTGAATTGAACGGCCGCGACGTCGAAGCGGATCCGGACGAGACCATTTGGCAAGCGGCGCAACGCCAGGGCGAAACGATACCGCATCTTTGCTGGCAACCGGAGCCCGGATACCGCGCCGACGGCAATTGCCGCGCCTGCATGGTCGAAGTCGAGGGCGAGCGCGTCCTGGCGGCGTCGTGCCAACGCAAGGTCTCCGCCGGAATGAAAGTCAAAACGGCGACGGATCGGGCGAAAAAGGCGCGCAAGATGGTTTTCGAACTGCTGCTCGCCGATCAGCCGCAGCAGCCCGAAAGCCACGACCCGAAATCCAAGTTTTGGGATTGGGTCGCATCGATGGAGATCGAGCCTACGAGCCGCTACCCGTCGGACCGAAAACCCGCCGCCGACTACAGCCATTCCGCGATCGCCGTAAACCTCGACGCCTGCATCAATTGCGGTCTGTGCGTCCGGGCCTGCCGCGAAGTGCAGATGAACGACGTCATCGGCATGGCGTATCGCGGCCATCAGGCAAAGGTCGTCTTCGACTTCGATGAAGGCATGGGCGACAGCACCTGTGTCGCCTGCGGCGAGTGCGTACAGGCGTGTCCGACCGGCGCGCTCATGGAACGCAGCCTCATCGACGAGAAATCCGGCAAACGCATCGCCTTCGAAGACAAGAGTGTCGATACGCTGTGCCCGTATTGCGGTGTCGGTTGCCAGACAACGGTGCACGTAAAGGACAACAAGATCCTCTACGTCGATGGCCGCGATGGACCGGCGAACGAGAACCGGCTCTGCGTCAAAGGGCGCTTCGGCTTCGACTACATTCATCACCCCGACCGACTGAAGACGCCGCTTATTCGCAAAGAGGGCGTCGCCAAAGACGCCAACATGCGCCTCGAGGCGAGCGATTGGGCGCAAGTGTTCCGCGAGGCAAGCTGGGAAGAGGCGCTCGCCCTCGCCGCGTCGGGCCTGACGGAAATCCATCATCGCGACGGCGGCAAGGCGATCGCCGGATTCGGCTCCGCGAAAGGTTCGAACGAAGAAGCCTATCTGTTCCAGAAACTCATTCGGCAGGGCTTCGAGACCAACAATGTCGATCATTGCACCCGGCTGTGCCATGCGTCTTCCGTCGCGGCGTTGATGGAAGGCCTCAACTCCGGCGCGGTAACGGCCCCGTTTACGGCGGCAAAGGATTCCGATTGCATCATCGTTATCGGCGCGCGGCCGGCCGAAAATCATCCCGTCGCCGCGACCTTCCTCAAGAATGCCGCGGACCGGGGCGCCCAACTCGTCGTCATGGATCCGCGCGGCCAGAACCAGGGCATCGCGCGCTATGCCGATCATATCCTGCAATTCAAGCCCGGCCGGGACGTGGCGCTTCTCAACGCCATGCTCCACACCATCGTCGAGGAAGACCTGTACGACATCCAGTACATCCAGGCGCATACGGAAGGTTTCGAAGCGCTCAAGGAAAAGGTCCGCGATTTTTCGCCCGAAGACATGCAGGCGGTCTGCGATATTCCGGCCGACAAAATCCGCGAGATCGCGCGCCTCTACGCCAAATCGGAACGGTCCATCATCTTCTGGGGCATGGGCATATCGCAACACACGCACGGCACGGACAACGCCAGATGCCTGATCGCTCTCGCCTTAACGACCGGGCAAATCGGCCGCCCCGGCACCGGCCTGCATCCGCTGCGCGGTCAAAACAACGTGCAAGGGGCGTCCGACGCCGGCCTGATCCCGATGGTCTTTCCGGACTATCAATCCGTCGAAGACGATGACATCCGCGCCCGGTTCGAGGAATTCTGGGGCACGACGCTCGATCCCGTGAAAGGCCTGACCGTTGTCGAGATCATGCATGCGATCAACGACGGCAAGATCAAGGGCATGTATATTCTGGGCGAAAACCCCGCCATGTCCGACCCCGATGTGCAGCACGCCCGCGAAGCGCTCGCCGCGCTGGAGCACCTCGTCGTGCAGGATATTTTCCTGACCGAAACCGCCTGGCATGCCGATGTGATCCTGCCCGCGTCCGCCCATGCGGAAAAATGGGGCACCTTCACCAACACCAACCGCGAGGTACAGCTCGCCCGCCCGGTTATCGATCCGCCCGGACAGGCGCGGCAGGACTGGGAGCTGATTACCGAGATCGCACGGCGCATCGGATTGGACTGGCCCTACGCCCAGGTATCGGAGGTCTTCGCCGAAATGGCCGAGGTCATGCCCTCGCTCAACAACATTACCTGGGACCGCCTGCTCCGCGAGGACGCGGTTACCTATCCCTGCGACGCGCCCGACAAACCGGGCAACGAGATCATGTTTGCGCAATCGTTCCCCACGGTGTCGGGCCGGGCCAAGATCGTCCCCACCGACCTGCTGCCGCCGGACGAAATGCCGGACGACGATTTCCCGTTCGTGCTGACGACGGGCCGCCTGCTGGAGCATTGGCATACCGGATCGATGACCCGCCGCGCGGCGACTCTCGACCAACTGGAGCCGGAGGCGATCGCCGGCCTCAATCCCCGGGAAATGGCGCGGCTCGGCATTACCGCCGGCGACATGATTACCGTCGCCACCCGGCGCGGCGCCATAACGCTCAAGGCGCGCGCCGATCGCGACGTCGCGGACGGCATGATCTTCATTCCATTCTGCTTTTCGGAAGCGCCGGCGAATATGCTGACCAATCCGCAGGTCGACCCCTTCGGCAAGATCCCCGAATTCAAGTACTGCGCCGCGCGGATCGAGAAAATGGCGATGTCCGTCTAATTCGAACCGGGCGGATGCCCGCTAGACCCGCGCGACCGCCCCTACCGAAAATTCAAGCCGGGAACCCGCCTCGGCCCGAATGGCCCACCCTTCGCGCCGCGCGCGTGACGGTGTCATTCCGGACCGCCATCAAGAATTGACTCCATGCCGGGTATGGGCGGTGTCCGATCCATCGGCGATGCAATTGGCCCCTCGTGATGGCTAAACCTTTAGCCCACTGTATTTTTCAGGTCCGCACATCTTACTATTGCTATCCCTGGGCTGATCAAGCCACCGAATTTCAGTCGTGAGGGTCTATGGCACGCGTTCTCGTAACCGGTGGCGCCGGCTATATCGGTAGCCATACATGCAAAGCGCTCGCACGGGCGGCGCACGACCCTGTCGTTTATGACAGCCTGGAATCCGGCGACTGCGACTTCGTGAAATGGGGCGCGCTCGAAGAGGGGAATGTGCGCGACGCGTCCCGATTGGCCGAGGTTCTGCAAAAATACAAACCGGACGCCGTGATGCATTTCGCCGCCTATATCGATGCCGGTGATTCGGTCGCCAATCCACAGAAATACTATGAAAACAATGTGCTCGGGACCCACACGCTGCTCCGAGCGATACGAAAGGCGAAGGTTTCCGCCCTGGTTTTCTCGAGCACCGCATCGATTTATGGCAATCCGGAGACCACGCCGATCCGCGAGAACCATCGCCTCCGTCCGACGAATCCCTATGCGTATTCCAAACTCATCGGCGAACGGATGATCGAAGACTTCGGCGCGACATGCGGGCTTCGCTGGGCATCCCTGCGATACTTCAATGCCGCCGGCGCCGACCCGGATGGCGAGCTTGGCGAATGCCACGACCCGGAAACGCATCTTGTTCCCTTGGCCATTCGCGCCGCATTCGGCCTATCGAAGCCGCTAACCGTTTTCGGCGACGATTACGACACGCCGGACGGCACCGCGATTCGTGACTACATCCATGTAAGCGATTTGGCCCAGGCGCATGTCGCGACGCTCGACTATCTGTTGAGCGGCGGAGAGTCCACGGCGATAAACCTCGGCGTCGGCAAAGGGTACTCCGTCTATGACGTCATTTCGGCGGTCGAACGAGTGTTAGGCAAGACGGTGCCGCGGCATGTCGACAGCCGTCGCCCCGGCGACCCGGTCGAAGCAATCGCAGATGCCCGCCGTGCCGCGCGGTTGCTCTCTTGGGAGCCGCGCATTGCGAACCTGGGCGGAATCATCGAAACCGCAGCGGCGTGGGAACGTCGCAAAAGAGCCGATAATCTAGCGGAAGATTTTACGCATCCGTAAAGATCCAGCGAAATTGCCGACCGATTTTCCCCGAAAGAGCCCGCTGTTTGGCAATATGCAGTTTTGGCGTGCTCGGCCGTCGACGCAAGAGGCACATAGCCCGCATTGGTTGCCGCCGAAATGCGCTTCCGGTAAGGAGATGCACAGAAACCGGCCTCGTGGACCGCGAGGTGGCAACACCCGCGTCGGAGCGCACATTTGGAGATGGTGATGCCTCCTCAAATGCCAATCGTCCGGCAATTGGCTCGGCTTGTCCCGTTGGCGCTGCTCGGTTTGGCGGCGCCCTGGGTCGTCGGCGTAACGTCATTCTCGCCCCACTGGACCGCCGGGTTTGCGCTCCTCGCCCTCCTCGTTAGCGGTCTGACCTGCTGGAAATGGGAGAGCGCGCCGGATATCACCGGCTTTGTCGCGCGCGTCGGCAACCGGTTCGGCCGGCTCGGCGTCTGGAAATGGGCCTTGCTCGCCACTGGTGTCGGATGGCTCGTGGGTGGACTCTGGCTACAGGGGTTTCCAATTTCAGACGATATCTACGCCGCGATGATGCAGGCGGAGACATTCGCTCTTGGCAAGTTGACCGTGCCTGCGCCGCCCATACCCGACGCCTTTTCCCATCCGCGCTTCGTCGTTACGCGCGGGATCTGGATCAGCCAGTATTTGCCCGGATGGGCGTTGTTACTGACACCCTTCGCCTGGCTCGATTTACCGTTCTGGGTTGCTCCCGCTTTCTTTGGCGCCGGCATTCTTGTCCTCTTTTGGCGGATTGCACGACGCCGGCTTGAACCGCCGCTGGAGAGAAACTTCTCGACCTGCGCGTCCGCCTGCGGTGATTGTCATCAAACGCGCTGTCTTTGAATTGATCCTCATGGTGTAGCGAAAACCGTTAAACTTTTGCACTCGCCCGTCACCTTGCGGGTTCTTCTTGTCCCACACGAGGCCCGCAACGTTCGTATCCGTGCAGAAGAAGACCTCTTTCGCCTTTTCTCGTTCCTGCTGCCGTTCCCGCAATCGCTCATCGAGTGACTTTTCTTCGGCAGATACAGGCGTTGAAGCGACGACATAGACCAGCATCGCTCCAATTAACACGCGCATCCCGCCCTCCTACTTTCAAGCCGCTTCCTGCCGCTTTTCAATCCGCCCGGCCCGTTCCCGCAGATTCTTGACGGTCGCAGCGTACCATCGCCGACCCCGCGCGCCTCACGTCCGCCTCATACTGCCTCCGCTGCCATTCGGCGACCATGTGTCCAGCTTCCCCGCACAATAAGGCAATATCAAAGGGGAGAGGGTCAGGCGCAGGCCACCAGCGGTCTCGATTTTCATCTCGACTGCAAGCCGTCATTAGCAACAAAAAACAGCCCAATACGATTGCACGGGAAAACCAACGCATTTGGTATAATCCCATCACAAATCATCTTCTCGCATTGAGGAAGATCATGCCGAACGATCCGGCTCTGGAAGTCCGCGGCAACGCACACTGGCAACACGCCAGCCGCGCGCCTAATCCGGGAGAAAGCGGACTCCCGAGTATTTCGGCTCCGCTAGAGCGGCGAGTATTTGGGGGCCGCTAGAGAGGGCAAACAAGCGCAACGCCGCGAAGGCCGAGGGGAAACCAAAGGGATTGCTGCTTTGACGCAGATTGTCAGTTTTTTAATTTAGGACCTGGATCCGGCTAAAGGTGGCAACTCAACTCCTTGACCTAGGGAGTGCGGACCTTGATCTTTTTGCCCGCCGCCGCCGCCGATGATGCCCGCTTGGCAATCTTCAAGCACATAACGCCGTCACTGTACGTCGCTTCGATCTTTTCGCTGTCCGCATCGGGCGGGAGCCGAAATGTCCTCTGGAAAGAACCGTGCTCTCGTTCAGAGAAGTAGTAGGTCCGTCCCTTTTCCTCGCGTTCGAACCGCTTCTCACCACGAACGACGAGACTGTTGTCATGCATCGACACATCAATGTCTTCAGCTTTTACACCAGGTAGTTCGACATTGATTTCGTAGAAGTCTTCCATCGCGGATGCGTCGGAACGCGGTGCAAACCAATCGGCGACAGTTTGACCGAATGCGCGGAGTGGCTCGTAGAGATTTTGCCACGAACCAGCAGTGTGGGACTTTTCGACCATCTTTGGCTCCGTTCAAGACATCAAGTTCAACGATAAGGAAATTGGAACGCCGGACAGGTCTATGCGTTGATCGGGATCAAGCTGCCAGAATATGTCAACCCGGCCCATTTTCAAACTGACCCAGTACCCGATGTTGGGGGAAGACTGGACGTAATACACGCGAAAGCGGACTCCCGAGTATTTCGGCTCCGCTAAAGCGGCGAGTTTTTGGGGGCCGCTAGAGAGGTGGAACTAGCGTAACCACGCGAAGGCCGAGGGGGGGGGGCACCCCCTCTCCGACTGGTCGCGAAATTAGGTAGACGTGCTTACTATGTGCTTACTGAAAGGGCAGAGGCCCAGCTAAGCGCACCCAACCTATTGAAATGATGGTGGAGCCGTGGGGAATCGAACCCCAGACCTCTACAATGCCATTGTAGCGCTCTCCCAACTGAGCTACGGCCCCATGGAATGGTCGCGCCCGCCGCGGCCGGTTTGGCACCTGGTGGGACGGGACCGTTATAAATACGCGCCGTCCGGAGGCAAGGGAAAATTCACCTGCCGGGAACGGGCCGTCTATTCGTCGGGTTTCTCCTTGACGACCTCGACACCTTCGACCAACTCGTCAATATCGTCACTGCTATCATCATCCTCGTCCGGAATTATATCATCGGCGTCGTCGTCATCGATATCATCGATATCGTCGTCCGCGACAACGGCGGCTGCGTCGTCATTGGCGGCTACGACTGCCGGCTTCGGCTTCGGCTCGGGTGGCGGTGAGTTGCGGGCCCGTTTGAGACGGGTCACCTGCTCGGGATCGAAAACGACACCGCATTTCGGACACACGATCGGATCGCGTTGCAAATCATAGAAACGGTCGCCACAGCCCGTACACAGGCGCTTGGTTCCCCATTCCGGTTTCGCCACGGCAATCTCCTTAAAATTGGCCGGCTGGAAGGCGCGTGCCAATTGCCACGATCTCTACAATCTATCAAGGGCTTTTTGTCTTTTCAGGCCGTCGCGCCGGCGAATGTCGCAAATCTATGACGGTGCAACGGCTTTATGGTAGAGACTGCACCGGATCGAGCCAAAGGAATCCATGGCATGCAGCCAATGATCGCATCCCCCGCCAGCGCATTGGCCGGCGAATGCCCCGTACCGGGCGACAAGTCCATTTCGCACCGCGCCGTCTTGATCGGCGCGCTCGCGGTTGGCGAAACGCGCGTCGCCGGCCTGCTGGAAGGCGAAGATGTCCTCCGCACCCTTGCGGCGATTCGCGCCCTCGGCGCGGCGGCGTCCCAGACCGGCCCCGGTTGCTGGACCATCCACGGCGTCGGCATCGGCGGTTTGAGCGAACCCGACGACGTTCTCGATATGGGCAATTCGGGAACCGCGGCGCGGCTTCTGCTCGGCGTCCTCGCCAGTCATCCGATAACCTGCGTCATGACCGGAGACCACTCGCTGCGATCGCGCCCGATGGAACGGGTCGCGGCGCCGTTGCGCGGTTTCGGGGCGACGATTTTGACGCGCGACGGCGGCCGCTTGCCGCTAACGGTGGTCGGTGCGGCAGAAGCCATGCCGGTCGAATACACGCCGCCGGTCGCATCGGCGCAAGTCAAGTCGGCGGTTCTGTTGGCCGGCCTCAACGCGCCGGGCGAAACCACGGTGATCGAGGAACGTCCGACCCGCGACCATACCGAGCGCATGCTGCGGCATTTCGGCGCATCGGTCGCGGTCGTCCCCTTGCAGGACGGCGGCAACAGGATAACCGTCACCGGCCAGCCGGAATTGACCGCCGCGACGATCGACGTTCCCGCCGATATCAGCTCCGCCGCTTTTCCCCTGGTCGCCGCACTGATGGTGCCGGGCTCATCCGTAACCGTGCGGACGGTCGGCATGAACCCCGGCCGCATCGGCCTGATCGAGACCTTGCAGGAGATGGGCGCCGACCTGACGATCGCCAACCGGCGCGATCTGGCCGGCGAGCCCGTTGCCGATCTGACCGCACGGCACGGTCCGCTGGTGGGCGTCGAGGTGCCGGCGGAACGCGCGCCTGCGATGATTGACGAGTACCCGATCCTGGCGGTGGCGGCCGCCGCCGCGAAGGGCCGCACGGTGATGCGCGGCCTTGCCGAATTGCGGGTCAAGGAAAGCGACCGCCTGGCCGCCATCGCCGACGGGCTCGGCGCCTGCGGCGTCGAGGTCACGGCCGGTGAAGACGACCTGATCGTAACCGGCGTCGACGGCCGGCCGCGCGGCGGCAACAACACGCCGGTCGCCACCCATTTCGACCACCGTATTGCGATGAGTTTCCTGATCCTCGGCCTCGCCGCCGAACGCCCGGTCACCATCGACGACGGCACGGCGATCGATACCAGCTTTCCCGGATTTGCCGAGATGATCGGCGGCATCGGCGGCACGCTTGCCGCTGCGGCGGGTGACGGGTGATCATCGCGATCGACGGCCCCGCCGCCTCCGGCAAGGGTACCCTGGCGCGCCGGTTGGCCGGCCATTTTGGCTATGCGCACCTCGATTCCGGCAAGCTGTACCGGGCCGTCGGGCTGGCCGTGCTACGTGCTGGCGGCGATCCGGAAGATGCCGGAATCGCGCTGCAAAAGGCCAAGTTGCTGCGCGCCTCGGACCTTGACGATGCGGCGCTCGCCGGCGACGACGCGGCCGTCGCGGCCTCCAAGGTGGCGGCGATTCTGGAAGTCCGGGAGGCCTTGCTCGATTTTCAGCGGACCTTTGCGACGCACCCGCCGAATGGCGGCGGCGGCGCGGTAATCGACGGCCGAGACATCGGCACGGTCGTTTGCCCGGAAGCCGAGGTTAAACTCTATGTCACCGCTGCCATCGACGTTCGCGCGGCGCGCCGCCATAAGGAGTTGCTTGAACGCGGTGAGACCAGTATATATTCGCGCGTCCTGCAGGACTTAAAGGAACGAGACGCTCGGGACTCGAGCCGTTCGGCTGCGCCATTACTCGCAGCCGAGGATGCAAAGCGCATCGATACGAGCGAGATGACCGCCGATGCGGCGTTTGACGCCGCGCTGGCGTATGTCGAAGAACGGCAAGCGCTTGGGCCGCCATAGGAACGCCCAGGCCGGCTCGGTTCGAGCCTTTGCCGTGATCCGGCAATCCGAACTACCTGCAGAACAGCGACGCCGAGAGCCGTCGTGTGGTGAACGTCTGCGCATGGGGCGCCGGCGGCCAGGGCTCTCTCGAAGACCGCCGGATACAACCGGCAGGCATACGTTTCTGATTTTTATCGGAAAGGATTGTTGAACATTATGTCAGCGGACGCTGCAAAACGCGAAAGTTTCGAAGATCTGCTCAACGAATCGCTTGGAGCGCATGAAGGCCTTGAGGGAACCGTGCTCAAGGGCATGGTGATCGCGATCGAGAATGATTACGCGCTGGTCGATGTAGGGCTGAAGTCCGAAGGCCGGATTTCGTTGAAGGAATTCTTTGGCCCGGGCCAGGAATCCGAAATCAAGGCGGGCGACACCGTCGAGGTGTACCTCGAACGGATGGAAGGCAAGAACGGCGAGGCGATGCTGTCGCGGGAGAAAGCCCGCCGGGAGGAAGCCTGGGTCGAATTGGAAAAAGCCTTCGAAGACACCAGCCGTGTCACCGGGACAATTTTCGGTCGGGTCAAGGGTGGCTTCACGGTCGATCTTCAGGGCGCCGTTGCATTCCTGCCGGGCAGCCAGGTCGACATCCGCCCGGTGCGCGACGTTACGCCGCTGATGGGCACGCCGCAGCCTTTTCAAATTCTCAAGATGGACCGCAGCCGCGGCAATATCGTCGTTTCGCGTCGCGCCGTGCTCGAAGAGAGCCGCGCCGAACAGCGCACCGAACTGATCGAGAACCTGCGCGAAGGGCAGGTGCTCAAGGGCGTCGTCAAGAACATCACCGATTACGGCGCGTTCATCGACCTAGGCGGCGTCGACGGCCTGCTGCATGTCACCGATATCGCCTGGCGGCGCATAAACCATCCGTCGGAAGCGCTGCAGATCGGTGAAACCATCGAGGTGCAGGTGATCCGCTTCAATTCGGAGACACAGCGCATCAGCCTCGGCATGAAGCAGCTCGAGGCGGACCCGTGGGACGGCGTCGAGGCGAAGTATCCGGTCCGAACGAAGCTGAAGGGCCGGGTCACCAACATTACCGATTACGGCGCATTCGTCGAACTGGAATCCGGCATCGAAGGCCTCGTGCACGTGTCCGAAATGAGCTGGACGAAAAAGAACGTCCATCCGGGCAAAATCGTGTCGACGAGCCAGGAAGTCGAGGTCATGGTCCTCGACGTCGATCCGCAGAAACGCCGGATCAGCCTTGGCTTGAAGCAATGCCTGGGCAATCCGTGGGAAGGCTTCTCCGACCAGTTCCCGGTCGGCACCGAGGTCGAAGGCGAGATCAAGAATATCACCGAATTCGGCCTGTTCGTCGGCCTTCCCGGCGAAATCGACGGCATGGTGCATCTCTCCGACATCGATTGGAGCCGATCCGGCGAGGAAGCAATCGCGGATTACGAAAAAGGGCAGATGGTCAAAGCCAAGGTGCTCGATGTCGATACCGACAAGGAGCGCATCAGCCTCGGTATCAAACAACTCTCCGACGATCCGTTTGCCAGCGGCATGGCCGAAATCAAGAAGGGCGCGACCGTCACCTGCACCATTACCGCGATCGTCGACAACGGCGTCGAAGTTTCGGTCAATGACGGCGTGCATGGCTTTATCCGGAAATCGGACCTGTCCGCCGATCGCTCCGAGCAGCGGCCCGATCGGTTCGCGGCGGGCGAAAAGGTCGACGCAAAGGTCCTGGCGATCGACAAGTCGAGCCGGAAGCTGAGCCTCTCGATCAAGGCGCGCGAAGTGCAGGAAGAAAAAGAAGCGATGGCCGAGTACGGCAGTTCCGATTCGGGCGCATCGCTTGGCGACATCCTGGGCGCGGCCCTCAAATCGAGGGAGAATCAAGCCCAGCAGGACGCCGGCGAGTCGGCTGCTCCGGCGACGGAAAAAGCCGCCGAAGAAACCGCGGCCGATAACACGGCCGACGAGAAAAAGGCCGCACCGAAAACCAAGGCCAAAGCGAAACCAAAAGCCAAAAAGGCCGCAGCCGATAAAGATGAAGGCGACAAGGCCAAAGACGCCGCTTCCGACTGACCGTCGATTAAATGGTCAATTGACATTTTTTTAGGCCCGCCGCCATTCGCGGCGGGCCTAAAAAAAAGATCGTTCCAAAAAATGTCACAAACAGCCGTAAATTTTAGAGTTTCCTGTGCTACAACATTGAGCGGCTTGACGGCCTGCGCGCCCTCTGGCACCCTTTTAGAAGGGTGGGTTATAACCATTTGGGAGCTGTTATTTAACCAATGGCGCAGGTGCATTTGTCCGAGGGGCGGTTAGGTGCATTTAGGAGAAATTGGGGTTCGATGACAAAATCACAACTCATTCAAAAAATCGCGGAACTCAATCCGCACTTGTATCAACGCGATGTCGAGCGAATTGTTTCGACTATTTTCGACGAAATTTCTGCCGCGCTCGCGGATGGCGATAGGGTCGAATTACGCGGCTTCGGAGCGTTTTCCGTAAAAGTTCGGGATGCGCGCCAAGGCCGTAATCCTCGCACCGGAGAAACCGTTCAGGTCGCGCGCAAAGCGGTGCCTTTTTTCAAGATGGGCAAGCAGCTTCGCGATATGTTGAACGTTAATTCACCGGGTTAGCGATCCATCGGCTAAAGGCGTCCCATGGCGGGTTGCTTGAGCTGGGTTGTCCGCATTCGACCCGGCCGGTGAGGCGCGCGATATGAAGATACTATTCTGGGTTTTCGCCTTCACGATTGTCGTTCTAACGGTCGATCTGGTTATGACAAATAATCAGATGGTCACGTTTGAATCCTGGTTGCTGTCGTGGCGAACCGAACTGCCGCTGGGCCTCACCGTCTTGTTGGGTCTTGCCCTCGGAATTCTTATCGGCGGGCTGGTGTCATGGTTCGGCAGCGGCCGGGCCTGGTGGCGCGCCCGCGGCGCGCGCAAAAAGGTCGAAACCCTGGAACTGGAGCTGAGCGGCCTCGCGCGCAGGGCCGAATCGGCGGAGCGGGAGGCGATCAATACCGCCTTGCCCGGCCCGAGCGACATGTCGCCGGAAAACGGCGCAAACCGCGCCGAACCGGCGGCGGCGCACCGGTCCTGACAACAGCCGCGCGGCGGCCTTAGAGCAAGTCCCGAGCGAACCGAAACGGTTCGCGACGACGTATTTGCGTAAGAACCAAGAGTTAGACCATTTCATATGATTCGATTTAAACAAGAAATGGTCTAGCATGTCCCACAGATTGACCGCCTGGATGTTCGACCGGACGCTGCCGTATTGGCGCCGGCACGGCTTGGACGGGCGCTATGGCGGCTTTCACGAACGGCTCGACGCCGGGCGTCAGCCCTTTGAGGATGACGCCAAGCGCAGTCTGGTGCAGGCGCGGCAGATCTACACATTTTGCCGCGACGCCGAGCGAACCGGCGATCCGGCGCCGCGCGGCGCCGCGCGAAGCGGATTCGCCTTTTTATGCGATCATTGCCGCCATCCGGACGGCGGATGGCGTTTTTCCGTAGCCGGCGACGGCAACCCCGCGGATGACCGCCGCGATCTCTACACCCATGGTTTCGTGTTGCTGGCGCTTGCCGCCTATCACGATGCCGAGCCCGATTCCTCGGCGCGCGCCCTCGCCGGCGAAACCATCGCCTTTATCGACGCCGCGCTCGCCGATCCGGCAGGCGGATATCGGGAAGGACTGGACGGCGCGGGCGGGAGTGTGGAAGGCCCGCGGCGGCAAAACCCCCACATGCATCTCCTCGAGGCGTTTCTCGAGTGGTTTGCGGTCACCGGCGATCTGCACTGGCTGCACCGGTCGCGCTCTGTCCTGGACCTTTTCCGGCGCCGCTTTTTCGTCGACGGCAGCCTGCGCGAATATTTCGACGCCGCGCTGAATCCGGCGCCGGGCGACGTCGGTCGCCGGGTCGAACCGGGCCATCATTTCGAATGGGTATGGCTGCTCGACCGCTACCGGCGGCTTTCCGGCGACGACAGCTTGTCGGAAAAAAGCGAGACGCTGTATCGGTTTGCCGTCGCCCATGGGATCAATCCCGACAATGGCGGCGTGATCGATGCGGTCGACAACCACGGCGGAATTCTCGAGGCCGGATGCCGCCTGTGGCCGCAGGCCGAGGCCATCAAGGCGCATCTGGTTCGCTGGGAGTCGACGGGCGACGCAGAGGTGAGACGGCGGCTGAACCGGCAGATCGATGCGTTGTTCCGCAACCATCTGGACGGCGCGGCGCCCGGCGCCTGGCGTGAACATCTCGATGCGGCCGGCACGCCCTGCCGCGACGACCTGCCGGCGTCGAGTCTGTATCATCTCTGTCTCGCCGCTGCCGAACTGCAGCGCGCGGGGCTGGTCGAGGAGCCGCTAGGCTGAACCCGGCCGTCGGCGACCGCCGCACCGCGTGTCCGGCTCTTTCCTCTCGCCGCCGCGCGGTGTAAAGAACCGCACATCCTCACAGCGCCGGACCGCAGCATGGACAATCCCGTTTACGTCGCCCTCGATACGCCCGACATCGACCGGGCGACCGATCTTGCCACGCGGGTCGCGGGCACGGTCGGCGGGCTCAAGGTGGGGCTGGAATTCGTCAATGCGAATGGGCCGGCGGGCATCGAACGGGTTGCCGCGTGCGGCCTGCCGATCTTTCTGGACCTGAAATTCCACGACATTCCCAATACGGTCGCCGGCGCGATTCGGGCGGTGATACCGCTGGCGCCGAGAATTCTGAATGTTCATGCCGGCGGCGGCGCGGCCATGATGACCGCCGCCCGCGACGCGGCGGACGCCGCGGCCACGGCGCATGGCGTTGCAAAGCCGCTGGTGATCGCGGTGACCGTGCTGACCAGCCTGGACGGCGATGACCTGGCCGCGGTCGGACAGATGGGCCCGGCAGTGGATCAGGCGCGGCGGCTCGCGCTGCTGGCGCGCAACTGCGGCCTCGACGGTGTCGTCTGTTCCGCCCGCGAAGCCCGCGACATCCGCGCCGCCTGTGGTCCGGATTTTACCCTCGTGGTTCCGGGCATTCGGCCTTCCTGGAGCACGAGCGACGATCAAAAACGTGTCGCCGGCCCTGCCGAGGCGATGCGCGACGGCGCGAACTATCTGGTCATCGGGCGGCCGATCACCGAAGCGCCGGATCCCGCCGATGCGGCCCGGCGGATCATCGCCGAGCTCGCCGAGTCCGGCGCCCCATGACCGTTTCCGCGAAAATCTGCGGCATCAATGACGCGCCCGCGCTGACCGCCGCGGTCGACGGCGGCGCCAGCCATGTGGGGTTCGTCTTCTATCCGCCGAGCCCGCGCGCGGTGACGGCGGAGGCCGCCCGGGCGCTGTCGTCGATGGTCGACCGGACCAACCGGCGCGTGGTTCGGACCGGGCTATTCGTCGATCCCGATGACGCGCTGATCGACAGCGTGGTCGGCCAGGTGCCGCTCGAACTCTTGCAATTGCATGGCAATGAAGCGCCGGAACGGGTGGCCGCGCTCAAACGGCGCAGCGGCCGTCTCGTGATGAAGGTGATACGGGTCGGCGCCGCCGCCGATATCGATCGAGCCGCGGCCTTTGTCGGCGTGGCGGATTGGCTGATGTTCGACGCCCTGCCGCCGAAATCGATGGCCGGCGCGCTGCCGGGCGGCAATGCGCTCGCGTTCGATTGGCGGCTGCTCGCCGGCCGCGACTGGCCGCTGCCCTGGATGCTGGCGGGCGGCCTGACCGCCGACAATGTCGCCGAGGCGGTGCGCCAGTCGGGCGCGCGGGTGGTCGACACCTCATCCGGCGTCGAAGACAGCCCCGGCAAAAAAAATCCGGCGCTGATCCGTGCGTTTCTCGACGCTGTCGCGGCGCTGTAGAATGGGGCGGTCTTGCGGCGGAATTCGCATATGGACTTGTGGCGGCAGGTGCACTATTACCCCCCTTTCCAATGCGCTGCCGGCATCCGAATTTGACCGGAGTATTAATGGCTAAGCCCAATTCCTTTCGCGCCGGACCGGACGAGCGCGGCCATTTCGGCTCCTTCGGCGGACGTTTCGTCGCAGAGACCCTGATGCCGCTGATCCTGGCGGTCGAGCAGGCGTATGAAGACGCCAAGGCGGACCCGGAATTTCAGCGCGAGCTGGACTATCTCCTCGAATTTTACGCCGGCCGGCCGAGCCCGCTCTACTTCGCCGGGCGGCTGACCGAACATTTCGGTGGCGCGAAGATCTATTTCAAGCGCGACGAGCTCAATCACACAGGCTCGCACAAGATCAACAATTGCCTGGGCCAAATCCTGCTCGCAAAACGCATGGGCAAACGGCGGATCATTGCCGAGACGGGCGCCGGGCAACATGGCGTCGCGGTGGCGACCGTGTGCGCATTGTTCGATTTACCCTGCGTCATCTATATGGGCGCAACCGATGTTGAACGGCAAAAGCCGAATGTCTTCCGCATGAACCTGCTCGGCGCGGAAGTCCGCCCGGTGACCAGCGGTCGGTCGACGCTGAAGGACGCGATGAACGACGCGCTTCGCGACTGGGTCGCCAATGTCGAGGATACATTTTACATCATCGGCACGGTCGCGGGGCCGCACCCTTACCCGGCCATGGTGCGCGATTTCCAATCGGTGATCGGCACGGAAGTCCGCGAACAGATGATACGTGCCGAAGGCCGCCTGCCGGACAGCCTGGTCGCGTGCATCGGCGGCGGATCGAATGCCATGGGTCTGTTTCATCCCTTCCTGGACGACGCCGACGTGCGCATGTTCGGCGTCGAGGCCGCGGGCAAGGGCATCGACACCGGCGAACACGCCGCATCGGTCACCGGCGGCGCGCCCGGGGTCCTGCACGGCAACCGGACCTATCTGCTGCAGGACGCGGACGGCCAGATCACCGAAGCGCACTCCATCTCGGCGGGCCTCGACTATCCGGGAATCGGCCCGGAGCATGCCTGGCTGCACGACAGCAATCGGGTCGAGTACGTCTCCGCCACCGACCGCGAAGCACTCGACGCCTTCCAGCTGTGCAGCCGCACCGAAGGCATCATCCCCGCGCTCGAACCGGCGCATGCCCTGGCCTATGTCGCCAAGATCGCCGGCGACCTGCCGAAGGATCATATCCTCTGCATGAATTTGTGCGGACGCGGCGACAAGGACATCTTCACCGTGGCGGATGCCCTCGGGATGAAAATATGACCGGCCGGATCGAAAAGCGCTTCGCCGCCTTGCGCGCCGAAGGCCGGGGTGGATTGGTGACCTTCCTCACGGCCGGCGATCCCGATCACGAAACGTCGAAACGGATTATTCTCGGCCTGCCGGCGGCCGGCGCCGATTTGATCGAGTTGGGCATGCCCTTTACCGATCCGATGGCCGACGGACCCGCCATCCAGGCATCCTCGCAACGCGCGCTGCGCGCCGGGGCGACGATGAAACATACGCTGGCAATCGCGCAGGCATTCCGCGAGACGGACGATGATACTCCCTTGATTTTAATGGGATATTATAATCCGATCTTTATCTACGGCGTTGACGCGTTCCTGCGCGACGCCAAGAAAGCCGGCGTGGATGGCCTGATCGTCGTCGACCTGCCGCCCGAAGAAGACGTCGAACTCTGCGAACCCGCGGTCGCGGCCGGGCTCAACTGGATCCGGCTTGCCACGCCGACAACCGACGCTGCCCGGCTGCCGGTTGTGCTATCAAATGCCAGCGGATTCGTCTATTACGTGTCGATTATGGGCATCACCGGGACCAAGACGGTGCAGGAAGACGACGTGCGCGCGGCGGTCGCCCGATTGCGCGTCCAGACCGACCTGCCGATCGCCGTCGGCTTCGGCATCAATACCGGCGCGGAAGCGCGCGCGATTTCGCAGGCCGCCGACGCCGCCGTCGTCGGATCGGCGATTGTCCGCCGCATCGAAAACGCGCTCGACGCGACCGGCGAGCCCGCGGCGGATCTGGTGGAGTCCGTCCTGCAATTCGTTGGCGAATTGGCGGCAGGAGTGCGCAGCGCATGAACTGGCTGACAAATTTCGTTCGACCCAAGCTTCGGGCCCTCGTTACGCGCACGGACGTGCCGGACAACCTGTGGCACAAATGCCCGAAATGCGGGCAGATGATTTTTCATCGCGATCTCGAGGTCAATTTGCATGTCTGCCAGCATTGCGGACACCACATGCGGCTCGGCGCCATTCAACGCATGGAATTGCTGTTCGACGGCGGCGAGTACCATCGCATCGAGCTGCCCTCGGTAACCGCCGATCCGCTGCGTTTCCGCGACCAGAAGAAATACACCGACCGCTTGCGCGACGCGCGTGCCAAAAGCGGCGAGGACGACGCGGTTATTGTCGCGCATGGCAAGATCGGCGGCATCGACACGGTGGTCGTCGCCCTGGACTTCGGATTCATGGGCGGCTCCATGGGCATGGCGGTCGGCGACGGCATCATTGCCGCCGCCCGTCTCGCCGTCGCGCAACAGGCCCCGCTGATCGCCGTGCCCGCCTCCGGCGGCGCGCGCATGCAGGAAGGCGCCCTGTCGCTGATGCAACTACCGCGAACCGTAATCGCCGTGCAGGAGGTAAAGGAGGCGGGCTTGCCCTACATCGTCCTGCTGGCCGATCCGACCACCGGCGGCGTAACGGCGAGCTTTGCCATGCTGGGCGACCTGCACATCGCCGAAGCGGGCGCGATGATCGGCTTTGCCGGCGCACGCGTGATCGAGCAAACCGTGCGGGAAACGCTGCCCGAAGGCTTCCAGCGCGCGGAATATCTCCAGGAGCATGGCATCGTCGACATTGTCGTGCAGCGGTCCGAGCTCCGCGACACGTTGATCCGCAGCATCTCAATCTTGCTCAAGCGGCAGCCAACCGGCGAGATCCTCTCCCTGCCCGGCGAGCAGGCCGCCGCCAGCCCCGCAGCCACCGACACACAGATCGCAAACGATGTTCAAGCTCGCCCGCAAGCGGCCGACGACTAGCCAAAGCAGCGCCGACGTTCTCGAGCGTCTGCACCGCCTGCACCCGAAAATCATCGATCTCTCGTTGGATCGCATCCTGATCCTGCTGGAACGGCTGGGGCGGCCGCAAGATCGGCTGCCGCCGACGATCCATGTCGCGGGGACCAACGGCAAGGGATCGGTCATCGCCTTCATGCGGGCCATTCTGGAAACCGCGGGACACCGGGTCCACACCTATACCTCGCCGCACCTCGTACGCTTTCACGAACGGATTCGACTGGCCGGCGCCGAGATCGCCGAATCGGAGCTGGTCGACGTGCTGACCGAGTGCGAGCGCGTGAATAAGGGCGATACGATCACCTTTTTTGAAATTACCACCGCGGCCGCGCTGCTCGCCTTCAGCCGGAGCAAGGCCGATGTCCTGTTGCTGGAAACCGGCCTCGGCGGCCGTTTCGACGCGACCAACGTGATCGACCGGCCGGCGGCCACGGTGATCACGCCGGTTTCGATGGACCATATGCATTTTCTCGGCGATACCATCCGCCGCATCGCCGCCGAAAAAGGGGCGATCCAGAAACCGGACGTTCCCTCGATCATCGCGCCGCAATACGACCAGGCGAAGGCGGTGCTGCTGCAACAGGCGGCGGCGGCCGGCGCCCGCCCGTTTCTCTATGGCCGTGATTGGGCCGTCGAGCCGACGGATTCCGGCATCCGGTATCGGTCTTCGCAAATCTCGCTCGACGTTCCGCGGCCGGGCCTGATCGGCCCGCATCAGCTCATCAATGCGGGAACGGCCATCGCCTGCCTCGAACGGTTCGGCGCGCTCGAAATACCAGACACCGCGATTGCCGAGGGGCTGCCGGCGGCCCAATGGCCGGCGCGATTGCAGCATCTCGACGCGGACCGGCTGGCCGCCGTGTTGCCCGATGGCTGGGAAGTATGGCTCGACGGCGGCCACAACCCGGCCGCCGGCGAGGCGCTGGCGGGAACCCTCCGCGCCTGGCAAGACAAGCCGATCTATCTGATTTTCGGCATGATGCAACGCAAGACGCCGCAGCATTTCCTGCGACCGATGAACGAGTTGGTGTCCGCCTTGCGGGCGGTGACGATCGACGGTGAGGAGGGCAGCCTGAGCGCGGCGGAAGCCGCGGAAGCGGCGTCCGAGGTCGATATTCGCAGCGCCCCGGCGCCGTCGGTCGAAAGCGCCCTGGCCGATATCGTGACAACCGAGAAGGGCCCGGCCCGCATCTTGATATGCGGCTCGCTTTACCTGGCGGGGCTGGTCCTGGCGCAGGACCGGCGGAAAGACGGGGACGACGACGCCCACAGCGCCGCCCGCTGACATCGTCGAAACGGGCGGCAGCCGCGCGCTTTCCCTTGCCCAGACAGACGAAAACCCCACCGATCCGGCGGGGCCCAAGTCTGCGAGAGGCTCGACCGGATCAGATTACGGATTCGACCCATTCGACGAGCTTGCTTTTCGGCAACGCGCCGACCTTGCGGGCCGCGACCTGTCCATCCTTGAACAAAATCAGCGTCGGAATGCCGCGCACGTCGAATTTCGACGGCGTGTGCGGGTTGTCGTCGATGTTCAGCTTGGCGACCGTAACCTTGCCCGCCATATCGCCGGCGATTTCTTCCAGCGCCGGGGCGATCATTTTGCAGGGGCCGCACCATTCCGCCCAGAAATCAACCAAAACCGGCCCTTTTGCTTTCAATACGCTGTTTTCGAAATCGTCGTCGCCTACTTTAACGGGTGAACTCATAAACTTGCTCCTTCAATGGGGCCGTACGGATTGGGGCGCGACTGCGCGCTACGCGTACCCATGAATCTAGGAACGCCCCATCGGCGGGTCAAGCAGCCATTCCGTGACCATCGATAGCCGCGGCACAGCGGTCCAAAGCAAGCCGCATTCCACCGGCCGATCCGGCCAGATCTGCCGCAACACGGCGCGATACGCCGCCATCTGCCACAGATAGGCAGGGGCGGTCTCGGCGGCGGTGCGCGGCGCCGGGCGGGCGGATTTATAGTCCAGCACGAGAATCCGGTCCGGCTCGACCACCAGCCGGTCGACTTGCCCGGAAACGACGGTCGGCCCGTCCGGCCCTTCCACGGCCCCGATTACCGGGACTTCGGCGCGGCTGTTGGGCCCGAAAAAGGCTTCGTAATCGGGCGACTCCAGGATCGCCATCACCTCGTCCGCAATCTCCGCCTGGGCGTCGGCGTCGAGCCCCTGTCCCGGTTGGCCGAGATAGTCGGCACAGGCCCCGCGACGCGCGCCGACCGGCAGATCCGGCAGCGCCTGCAGCAGCCGGTGAATGATCGATCCGCGCCGCATACCCACCGCCTCCGACCGGTCGACCGGCGACAGCACCGGCGGTTCCGCGCCGGATGGCCGCGATGGCGCGAGCGGCCGGGGCGGCAGCGGTTCCGGCGGGGCGGGGCGATCCATCCACGCTTCCCGCGACGGCGATATCATCCGCTCGAGCCCGGTCGCGTCCCCGGTCTGCGGGCGCGCCTCCTGCGCGTTGACCAGCCGCAACCCGGTTCCGTGCCAGCCCGATGGCCCGGCATCGCGGAAGTCGAATTCCGCCGTTTGCGCGACCCCCTCCAGCCCTGCGGCGACAAGGCCGTACCAGGAATCCTCGGGGATCTTCTGGCCGCCCGCGGCGCCGCACACATAGAGGCGGTCCTCGGCACGGGTCATCGCCACATAGAGCAGGCGCCGGTATTCCTCGTCGCGGCGGCGATTCGCCTCCGCGCGCGCCTGACGGCACAGGGTTTCCTCCATTTCCCGTTTCGGCGGCCACACCGGCTGCGTTCCGTCGAGCCACAGCAGTTCCGGTCCCTGGCCGCCCCGGGGCTTGCTCGGAGCGTCCGGCAGGATGACGATCGGCGCCTGCAGCCCCTTGGCGCCATGCACCGTCATGACCCGCACCTCGTCCCGCTCGCCTTGCTCCAGATCGCGCTTGATCTCCACCGACCCGGCCTCGAGCCAGCGCAGGAAACCCTGTAGCGACGGCGCGTGGCTGCGCTCGAACGCCAGCGCCTGCGCAAGAAACTCATCGATCGGGTCTTCCGCTTCGGGACCCAACCGTTCGATCATGCATTGCCAGCCGCTGACGCCGGGACGAATCGCCGCGCGCGTCAGCACCGAGGCGAAGAGCTCGTAAGGCGGCCGGAAATCCGTCTCGGACAGCAGTCCCGCCAGCCAGGCGTGCGCCGCACCGAAGCTTTCCGACTCGCCGGAGAGATCGCCGAGCCGTTGCCACAAATTTCGGCTGCCCCGGCCGTAAGCCAGTGTGAACAGGGCGTCGTCGTCCAGACCGATCAGGGGTCCTTTGAGGACCGTGGCCAGGATCAGGTCGTCCCCCGGCAGCAGCAGAAATTGACCCAGGGCGATCAAATCCATCACCGCGAGCTGGTCGGTCAGCGCCATTCGGTCGACGCCAGCGACCGGCACGCCGGCGGTCTTGAGCGCCCGCACCAGTTCCTCCATCAAGGCACCCCGCGTGCGCAGCAGGATCATGATGTCGCCGGCCCGCACAGGGCGGTTGCGCGACGGCAGCGTGTCGCCCTCGATCCACCGCACGACCTGCCGCGCGATGACCGTGGCAAGCCGCCGCTGCGGCGCCAGCAGGGTGCGCCGCAGCACCGGCGGCTCCCAGGAGGGGCTTTCAGGGGATTCCGGCTCGACCACGGGCCACAGCTCGACCAGCCCGCCCTGCCCGGCGCGGAAGGCGACATGGTTCAGGGTGTCGCCCGGCTCGACGACGCCGTCCCGCGCCGGACTGTGCGCGAAGACCGCATCGACCGCCTGCAACACCGCCTCGGTGGATCGGAAGGACACGTCCAGCTCGACCGGATCCCACTTGCGCTCCGCGGCGCGCACGCGACGGTCGAAATGATCGCGGTAGTGCCGGAATGCCGCGGGATCGGCGCGTTGGAAACTGAAGATCGACTGTTTCACGTCGCCGACCGCAAACACGCTGCGATCGATGTCTCGCGCGCCTTCGCCGGCGAAGAATTCGTCGGCCAGCGCGGCGACGATTTCCCATTGATCCGGATTGGTATCCTGCGATTCGTCGATCAGGATATGATCCAGCCCGCCGTCGATCTTGTACAGAACCCAGGCGGCGAAACCGTCTCCCTGATCCTTCAGGAGGTTGCGCGCCTTGATGATGAGGTCGTCGTAGTCGAGCTGCACGCGCCGCCGCTTGGCCGCCTCATAGGCGTCCAGGATCGCCGCGCCGAGGCACAGGAGCGCCACGCTCGCCCGCGCCGTCACGATGGCGCGGCAGCGATCCAGCACCTCGGCAAGGCGCTGCTGTTCCCGGAACAGGATGTCGGCGGCATCCGGCAGCGCCGTCTGGACCGCCTTGGTCGCCAAGGTCTTTGTCGCCGCGCCGTCGGCGTTGAAATACGTCCGGCGGTATTCCTCGAAATTCCGGCGTCGCTCCGCCGGTTCGGCTGACAGCCATTCGGCGATGACGCGGCCACGCGGTTGATCGGTTTTTTCGGTCCCTTGCGCCAAGGCCGCCGCCGCGCGTTGCAGATCCTCCAATGCAAAGGCCGCATCCTCACTGGCCGCGGCAATGACATCGCCCTCCTCGAGGTCGGCTTCGATGCCGAAATGGCGGTGGATATCGCCGGCCCAGTCGCCGGCGGCGAGCGCGCGGCGCAAACGGCCGCGCTCGGCCGCCATATGATCGAGCAGGCCGGCGAACTGATCCTCCTGGGCGTATTCGGTCACGACGGCCAGGGCATCGGCGAGTTCCGGCGTGTTCCTGACCCGCGCCAGCACCGCATCCCGGGCAATCTGGATCAATTCGGCCGCGCCACGCTCGTCCATCACCTGGGCGTGCGGGGGTACCCGCGCCTCGACCGGGAACCGCGACAACAGGGATTCGCAGAAACTGTGGATCGTCTGGATCTTGAGGCCGCCCGGCACGTCGAGCACCTGCGCGAACAGCCGCCGGGCCGCCGCAATGCCGGCGTCGTCCGGCGCCGCGCCGGTCAACTTCGACAGATCCGCCCGCAATTCGGCGTCCGCGTCGATGGCCCATTTGCCGAGCGTGGCATTGACCCGGTTGGCCATTTCGGCGGCCGCCGCCTTGGTAAACGTCAGGCAGAGAATTCGTTCCGGCGGCGCGCCGTCGAGCATCAGGCGCAACACCCGGTCGGTCAGAACCTTGGTCTTGCCGCTGCCCGCCGAGGCGGCGACCCAGACATTGGCCGCCGGATCGGAGGCGCGCCGTTGGCGACGACCGGGATCGGGCGCGCTTGACGTCGTCATGCTTCGTCTCCGCCCTCTTGATCGCCGTCATGCCCGGCCCATTCGCGAATGCGGGCGAGGTGGGCATAGTCGTTGAACCTGGGCTCATGCCGCGAATCGGGCACCGCATGGTAGGGCGTCTGCGCATCGTCGAAGGCGGCCAGCAGGGTGCACACGCCCTCCAGCGCGGCCGCTGCGAGGTCGGCGGGATCGTCCTTGACGGCGAATTCCTGCGCCGGCGGCACGCCGCCCGACAGTCGCCAATGCGCGAGCCCGGTCACCGCCGCCGCGGGCACATCTGCAAAACCGCCTCGGCTTGCGATGGCCGCCTCGAGCGGCAGCTGCGGCGCCCAGCCTTCGCGAATGTCCTTGTCGCTCGGCGGCGATCCCGTCTTGTAGTCGATGATGACCAAGCCGCCGGCGGCGTCCCGGTCGATGCGGTCGGCCACCGCGGTCAGCTCAAAGGGCCCGGCCGGTCCGTCGAGGATCAGCGAGCCGCGCACCTCGGTGGTCGTTTCGGCGATCGCGGCGCGGGTCGCCGCCTCGCGGTCGACGAACCAGCGGGCGATGCGCATGAAGCGCGGCCACCAGAAGGCATAGACCGACGGCCATGCGAGATAGGCGCCGAAGGCCTCTCTGCCGACCGATAGCAGCCGCTCATAAGCCTCGCCGTCGGGCATATCCGCCTGCGTGCTTAAATACTGATCGAGCGCCGCGTGGATAATGGTGCCGCGATCCGCCGCGCCCGGATCCGCTTCGAGGGGGTCGAGCGGCCGCAATCCGAGGATATGCCGGGCATAGATACCGTACGGATCGCGCCGCCAGGTTTCGATCTGTGTCACCGACAACCGGCGCGGCCGGGCATCGAGGGGCGGCGCCGGCATCGGCGCCTTGACGGGCCGGTGTCCGTCGACGCTCAACAGGCCCCGTTGCAACGCACGCCAATTGACCTCGGGCGCCAGCGGATCGTCCACTTTCGCGCCGTCCAGAACTGCCGAAAGCCGCAGCAGCCAGCGCGACGGCACCGTCGGCGTTCCCTCGAGTTTTTGCGATCGCGTCAACGCGACCCGCGGCGCACACAGCAGTTGCACGAAGTCATGCGCCGACAATCCGATCCGGCGTTCCTGCAGGGGCAGCCCGAACTCCATCCGCATCGGCCGGTTCATCCAGGGATCCGGACGCTGTTCGCCGGGCCACACCCCTTCGTTGAGGCCGCCGAGCACGATCAGGTCGGCGTGCTGAAGCCGCGCCTCGAGCGGTCCCCAGATATGCAGGCGCGGATGGCGGCTATGGCGCGGCCGCACCGTCCTGCCCTCCATCAGGGCGTCCAGCATGTCGGGATAGTTGCCCGGCGGAAAATCGGGCAGCGCGGCCGCGGCGTCGCGAAGTTCCAGGACAAACTCGGCGAGCGTTTCGCCGGCCTCGCCGCTCCACAGGCGCGCCGACCCCGCTTCCGTATCGCCGCCCGCCAGCCGCTCCGCCGCCGACACATGCAGATCCATCAGCTCGGCCAGGGAGACGCGCTCCCGCGACAACAGCCCGCCGAGTGCCGCGAATCCGTCTTCGAGATCGTCGAGCAAGGCCGCAATCTCTGTTTTCTCCGCCGCGGGCGGCGCCTCCCGTCCGGTCAGCGCATTCAGGGCGGCGCGCAGCTCGGCGATTCCCGGCGCGGGCCGCGGCCCCCGCAGCACCCACCGTTCGAGCAGCCGCGCCCGCCGGCGCAGGATCCCCGGCGCGGCGCCGCCAAGCGCGAGCGGATGCTTGCAGACGGCGAGGAGGGCCACCGGCGCGAATCCTTCCGCCGCCATCCGGGCGGTCAGACGCAGGAACACGCCCGGCGCCGTATCGGCCAGGGGCTGGCCGGCCGAATCGTCGATTTCGATGTCCCATCGGCGCAGCGCGACCACGACCCGCCGTGCCAGCCGTCGGTCGGGCGTCACCAGGGCGGCGGTATGGTCCGGCGTCTCGAGCGCCCGGCGCAGCATCAGGGCAATGACCTCCGCCTCCTCCTTTTCCCCCGGGCAATTGATCCGTTCGACGCCCTCGAGCGCGGCCACGGGGATCTCCCCGAGATCGCGCCAGGCGTCGGTGGTTTCGGCCGGCCGCAGCGCCTCGCTCGCCAGGGCGGCGCGGGCCACGGATTGCGGCGTCGGCGCGACCGGGGAAGGCCAATCCCGAACTTCGTCCCGCGCGAGGTTGAGCCGCCCAAGCAACCGGTGCAGACCGAATTGCGGATGGGTTTGATCCTCCGCGGCCGCATCCCAGGCGCGCGCGTCCATGTCCCGATCGAGCCCGGGCAGCACGACGGCGCCCCGGGGCAGGCCGGCGACAACCGCGAGCAAATCGGCGGTCGCCGGCACGCTACCGGTCGAGCCGGCCGTGATGACCGCGCCCGCCGGCGGCGCGGCGGTCCAGCGGCGAACCACCGATTCGATCAATCGATTGCGGCGCTCGGCCGGATCGAGCGCGCCTTCGGCGGCAAGCAGAAGCGGCCATTGCGCGGTGGCGATCTTCAGGAATTCGACCGTCCGTTCCCAATGGCGCGCATGCTCGCCCCGCACCAGGGTCGCGAGCCGGTCGAAGTCGAGCCGCTCGATCTGCACCTGATCGATCAACCGCGCGAGTTCCTGTGCCAGCCGCACCGCGTGATCGTCGGTGATGCGGCCGAGTTCTTCGCCATCGGTCGCGCGGTCCCAGGCCAGGATCAACTGCGCCATCAGCAGCAGCCGGCGCGACTCGGATATCGCCGGCGGCAGCGCCAGTTCCTCATATCCCGGCAACTCGCCGACCGCCGCCTCCTCGGGCTCGACATCGCCGATCGGACGCATCCGCGGCAGCAGCAAGGCCGCACCCTCGGCCTGCCGCAGGAACGCGTCGCGCAGCGCCCGGCAGGCGCGCCGGGTCGGCAGCAGGATCGTCGTATCGGCGAGGCGCAGCGGATCGTCGCCCGCATCGGCGAGCACGCCCGCGGCCAGGGAATCGACGAAGGAAGCGCCCGGCGGAATGGAAAAAACGCCGACGCGCTCGCTCATGGTCCGGTGCCGTCCGCCATGGCGTCCTCGGCGCGGATGAGATCCTCCGGCGTGCCGACGTGATACCACGCGCCGTCATGCGGCAATCCATGCAAGCGCCCTTCCGCCTGCGCCCGGTCAAACAGCACGTTCAACGAGAACGCCCCGTCCGGCGCGCCGGCGAACAGCCGCGGATGAAGCACTTGCACGCCGGCGAACACATAGCCGCCGGTCGCGTCCTTGCCGCGCCGCAGGATCCGGCCGTCGGCCGAACAATCGTAATCGCCGGCGCCGGCGTATCCGACCGCGCGGCCCGTCGGCTGCAGCAACAGCAGCGCGTCCATCGCCGCGCCGTCCCAGGCCGCCGCGAGGCGGTCCAGCGCCGGTTCCGGGCCATCGCGCCACACTGCGTCGCTGTTGACGACGAAGAACGGATCCTCGCCCAGCAAGGGAAGCGCCCGGCTCACGCCGCCGCCGGTCTCGAGCCGATCCGGCTCGAACGACAGGCGGACATCGGGCTGTCCGGCCAGATGGCGCTCGATCATCTCCGCCTTGTAATGCGTGTTGACCACGAGGCGCGCCACGCCCGCGGCACGCAGCCGGTCGAGCGCATGATCCAACAGCGCGCGCCCCTGCAATTCCACGAGCGGTTTCGGGCGGGTTTCGGTGAGCGGCCGCATGCGAAGGCCAAGCCCCGCCGAGAGCACCATTGCGCTTCGTATCGCCGTCATTCGGATCCTCCCGGCAGCGGCGCGACGCGATCGCCGATTGGTATTTCACGGTCGAACCATGCCCGCACGCCGGACAGGGCCGGATGCGCCAAATTGCCCGCCAGCCATCGCCACACGCGCCCGATGTGCTTCAGGTACACCGGCTTGCCGTCGCGCCGGTCGAGGCGGGTGAAGATACCCAGGATCTTGGCGCTGCGCTGCGCCCCCATCACCGCATAAGACGCCCGGAAGGCATCCCGGTCGAGATCCGGCATCGCGTCGAAATACCGGTCGAGCAGGCGCCGGGTCAGGGCGGGCGGCACATCGCGCCGGGCATCTTCGCACAACGACACCACGTCATAGCTGACCGGGCCGATCACCGCATCCTGGAAGTCGAGTAGCCCGCAGGCCGCGATGCCGGATCGGCCGTCCAGCAGCATGAGGTTGTCCACATGGTAGTCCCGCAACACCAGCGTCGCCGGCACGGCGCGCGCGGAGGACAGGGCTTCGCGCCAGAGCGCCAGATATTCGTCGCGCAATGCGTCTGCGGTCGGCGCGTTCCGGATCGCCGGCAGATACCAATCGACCAGCAAAGCGGCTTCGTCCAGCAGCCGGGCGTCGTCATAGGGCGGCACGTCCTGCGCCGCGTCCGGATCGAACCGCCGGTGCAATTCCGCCAACACGTCGATCGCCAGTTCGTAGAGCGGCGCCTCCTCGCGCCCCGCCGCGATCAGCCGCGTATAGGTATCGTCCCCCAGATCCTCCAGCAGCAACAACCCGGCGCGCGTGTCCGCAGCCCGGATGCGGGGCGCGCTCAGGCCGAGGCGGTGGAGGTGGTCCGCAATGGCGACGAAGGGGCGGACATCTTCCTGCGGCGGCGGCGCATCCATCAGCAGCATGCGGTCGGCGCCGCGCCACAATCGCTCGTATCGCCGGAACGACGCATCGGCGGCCAACGGATCGCGCCGCGCGTCGCCCCAACCCTGCGCCGCCAGGAAGTCGGCGATTGCCTGATTGCGGTCAGTCATCGCGACCGCACCGCATCGCGGCCTCCACGATGCCGAGGCGATCGACCCACGACGCGCCCGCGGCGATAGCGATGCAGCGCTCCGTCTCTCCGGCGCCCGCCGGTATCGAGATCGTAATCTCGAGACGGTCGGCGTGCATAAGCGCGCCGAGCCGTTCCGGCCATTCGATCAGGACGATACCGTCCGACGGCGCTTCGTCGAAGCCCAGCTCCCAGACTTCCGACGGCGCCTCGATACGGTACAGATCGAAATGGTAGATCGGCGTCGGCGCCGCATCATAGATTTGCAGCAGCGTGAATGTCGGGCTCGGCACCTCCTCTTCGCGGCCGGCGAGCGCCCGGATGAATCCGCGGGCGAAAGCGGTCTTGCCCGACCCGAGCCCGCCCGACAGGGCGATAATGTCGCCGCGCCGGGCAATCGACGCCACGGATTCGGCAATCTGTACGGTGTCCGCCTCCGAAGCGACACGGAGCGACACGCAAGGTCGGCCCTGCGCTGGCGTATTCATGGAGGATGATTTTATCATCCGGGCCCGTGCGGATGAAAGCATCTAACGCGTCGTCGCGAGTTGCCGGTCCGGCCGGCCGATCGGGATGCGGCATGTTGCGACGGTCCCGTCGCCGGCCTTCGACGACAAGCTGGTCGTGCCCCCGTGCAGCTCGACCAGGCTGCGGACCAGCGCCAGACCGAGACCGACGCCGGCGCCGCGCACCGGCCCCTCGCCGACCTCGAAACGCTTCAACAGGCGGTCGCCGCTGCTGTCGTCGAAACCGATCCCCGTGTCGGAAATGGAAAGCACCATGTCGCCGTCGTCGCGCAGCGCAGAGATCGCGACCGCACCCCCGGCCGGGGTGAATTTCATGGCGTTCGACAACAAATTGCGGACGACCTGGCGAAAGCGGCTTGGGTCGAGCATAACGGAACCGATCTCGGCCGCGCATTCCAGGGTCAAGGTCAGTCCGCGCGCATCCGCCGCCGGCAGCGCGCGCTTTACCTCATCCTGCAGCAACGGTTCCAGATCGGTCGGCTGGCGTTTGATTTCCAAATACCCCGCTTCGATTGCCGCATAGTCGAGCACGTTGTTGATCATGGCCAGAAGCTGGCCGGCCGCGGTGCCGATATCGTCGAGATATTCCTGCTGCCGACTGGAAAGGCCGTCGACCGCCTCGTCGCGTAACAGCAACTCGGTAAAGCCCTGGATCGAGTTGAGCGGCGTCCGCAATTCGTAACTCATGCGCGCGATAAACTCGGTCTTCAATTTATCCGCCTGCTCGAGGGCGGCATAGCGGTCCTCGAGCACGCGCTGGACGCGGATGCTATCGGTGACATCGAGATAGGTCACCAGACAGCCGCCATCCGGCAAGGGCACTATGGTGTATTGCAGCGTCGTGCCGTTGGTGCGCTCCAGGCGGCCGCTCAGCGGCTTCGGTTCGGTCACCTGGAGAACCAGTTTTTCCCGCAGCCATGCCCAATCCGTGCCGGGCTTGAAATAATGCCGCACCTTGTCGAGCAATTCGCCGATTCTGGGTTCGCCCTGCAGATCGAATTCATTGAAACGCCAATGCCGGACCAGAGCGGGGTTCCAAAGCCGCAGCCGGCCGTCCGCGCCGTAGACCGCCACGGCCTCGTGGAAATTGTTCAGCGTTTCCCGCTGCACCGCGATCAGGGTGTTGTACGACCGCTCGAGCGCCAAGCGGTCGGTGACGTCCTCATACACGAACAGCAAGCCGCCGAAGGGATGCGGCGCGGTGACCAGCCGAAGCGTCCGATTGTCCGGCAAGTGCAACATGGATTCGGTCGGGTCGATCAGCGATGTGAAAAGCAAATCCTGTTCTTGCTTGTACATCGGAAAATCGACGATCTCCGGCAGCCGGCGCAAATCGCGCAGGATATCCAGCAGCTCGCTATAGGTCGGCTCGTCGTGGATATGCGACGCATCGATGCGCCAGAGCCGGGTAAACGCGGTGTTGAAAAACTTGAGCCGGCGGTCGGGACCGAACACCGCGATCGCGGCAGCCAGCCGCTCCAGAACCTCGTCATGCGCCGCGACATGTTCGGCGAGATCGGTCTGCACCCGCTCCAGCGTCGTCACATCGGCGGCATGACCGACCGTCCCGGCGGCGCCCGGCCCGGTGTCCGGCCCAATAATCGACTCGGTCAATTCCAGGAGCCGCCGTTCGCCGTCCATGATGAAGTGCCGGCTTTCCGATTGCGCCGCACCGGCCTTGAGCGCCCGCGCCGCTATCCGCGGCTCGATCAGGGGCGGCGGATCGATGAGCGCCGCGGCGGCGCTGTTCCGCCCGTCGATCGACAGGTCCGGCCCGCGCCACCAGACCGGAAACGGGAGCGCGTCGAGCACGGATTGGAGATGCGCGGTGGCGGCCCATTGCCGCTCGAGGTCGTCGTTGAGCTTGACAGTGCGCCGCTCCATTCCCTCGAGCCGCGCCTTGGCGGCCTGGAGGCGGCGCCACAACAGGTAGACCGCCAGCAGCAGCCCCGCGACGATGAACCCCAGCGCGCCGAGCGGGGCAGCCATGCCGGCATCCGCCGCAAGGCCGGGACGGATCGCGATGGGGCCCATCCAAAGACAGATGGCCATGAGTGCGATTGGCGCTCTAGCCCGCACTTCTCCTACTCTCCGTGGCCTGCGCGGCGCCGTCGCCCCGACAGGGCAGGAAAGCCGTGCAGCGCGATGCGGGGCATCGGGCAAGCGGCTTGACGCATCCTGTCGGGGGGCGCGACGGCGCCGCCCGCAGGGTCGCGCCCAGGCGGCCGTCCGCGGCGTCGCGGCCCTCAACCGTAGCATGGGCTACGCTTTTCGGCCCGCTCCTGGCGGAGCAACCGCCTGGACGCGACGCAGACCGCGCAGAGTATGAGAAGTGCGGGCTAGTCACGCGGCGCAGTCTAGGCAGCATGTCCTTGACCCACAAGCGCAACCGCGACCTCCGCGCGCCCGGAATTGGGTCAGTAGCGGTAGTAATCCGGCTTGAAGGGTCCGGCCGGCGACATGCCAAGATACTCGGCCTGGGTCTTCGTCAGGGTGGTGAGCTTGACCCCCAGTTTTTCGAGGTGCAGCGCCGCGACCTTTTCGTCGAGATGCTTGGGCAGGACATAGACCTTCTTCTCGTAATTCTTCGAATTGCGCCACAATTCGATTTGCGCCAGCACCTGATTGGTGAAGGACGCCGACATCACGAAGCTCGGGTGGCCGGTGGCGCAACCGAGATTGACCAACCGTCCCTCGGCCAGGACGATCAACCGCTTACCGTCGGGAAACTCGATCTCGTCGACCTGCGGCTTGACGTTGTGCCAGGGATAATTGCGCAGCGCCTCGATCTGAATCTCGGAATCGAAATGCCCGATATTGCTGACGATCGCCCGGTCCTTCATTTGCCGCATGTGCTCGATGGTGATCACATCCACATTGCCCGTCGTCGTCACGAAGATATCGCCGAGCGCCGCGGCGTCCTCCATGGTCACGACTTCGTACCCCTCCATGGCCGCCTGCAGCGCGCAAATCGGATCGATCTCGGTGATCAGGACACGGGCGCCCAGGCCACGAAGCGAGGCCGCGGATCCCTTGCCCACATCGCCATAGCCGCACACCACGGCGATCTTGCCGGCGATCATGACGTCGGTCGCACGCTTGATCCCGTCCACCAGGCTTTCCCGGCAGCCATATAAATTGTCGAATTTCGATTTGGTCACCGAGTCGTTGACGTTGATCGCCGGCACCGCGAGCGACCCGTCCCGCTCCATTTCATAGAGACGGTGGACGCCAGTCGTCGTTTCCTCCGACAGGCCGACCACATCCTTCATCAAAGGGGCGAATTTCTCGTGCATGACCTTGGTCAGATCGCCGCCGTCGTCGAGCAAGATGTTCGGCCGCCAACCGTTCGGTCCCTCGATCGTCTGATCGATCGCCCACCAGAATTCCTCTTCGCTCATGCCTTTCCAGGCGAAGACCGGAACGCCGGTCGCCGCGATCGCCGCGGCCGCCTGATCCTGGGTCGAGAAAATATTGCAGGAAGACCAGCGCACCTCGGCGCCGAGCGCCGTCAGGGTTTCGATCAGCACCGCCGTCTGAATCGTCATATGCAGACAGCCGGCGATCCGCGCGTCTTTCAGCGGCTGTTCGGCGCCGAATTCCTCGCGCAACGCCATCAGGCCCGGCATCTCGGTCTCGGCGATGGCGATTTCCTTGCGGCCCCAGTCGGCCAGATCGGAGTCGGCAACCTTAAAGTCTTGTGCGGCGGTCATATGTCTTTTCCTCGGGGATCAAGCGGGTCTGGTACTGCGCCAGCCAAAATTTCAGGCGCTCTCAGGGCGGGGTATAACAGCGGCGTCCGCTAGCGACAAGGATGCAAACGGGCCATAGCCAATCGGATCAGTCCTCGTCGAACCCGCCCGCGACGAGTGTTTCCAACGCGTCGAGCGCCGCCTGCGCGCCATCCCCCTCCGCCTGCACCAGGATCGAGCTTCCGGTTGCCGCCGACAGCATCATCAAGCCCATGATCGACTCCCCGGAAACCGTGGCTCCATCTTTCGAGACGGTGATCTTGGCGTCGAACATGCCGGCCAGTTGGGCGAATTTCGCCGCTGCCCGCGCGTGCAGGCCCCGCCGGTTGGTAATTTCGAAAGTCGCTTCAACCATCTGCCCCCGTCGATCCCGGCGCAGCCTGCTCCGCAAGCAACCGGGACGCCACATTGATGTATTTCCGCCCGGCTTCCTGGGCGCTGATGACCGCCTCGGCCAGCGGCAACCGGTCGCGAATCGACGCCAACCGCACCAGCATGGGCAGGTTTACCCCCGCAATCACTTCGACTTGCGCCTGATCCATCACCGAAATCGCCAGATTGCAGGGCGTGCCGCCGAACATATCGGTCAGCAGCACCACGCCGGCGCCGTCATCGGCCCTGGTGATCGAGTCGAGAATATCCGCCCGGCGCTGCTCCAAATCGTCATCGGCGCCGATGCACACGGTCATCACGTTGCGCTGCGCGCCGACGATATGCTCGAGCGCCGACAGAAATTCCGCCGCCAGGTCGCCATGCGTCACGAGAACGATGCCGATCATGCCCCGCACTCCACGAGAGAACCTTGCCGCTGTTGTATCATGTCGGGCTCACAATTCTATCGGTGCCGCCGTCGATATCGCGATGGGAAACGCCGACCCTCCAGCCGTTGGCGGATAGCCATTCCGCAAGGCGCGTCGCCACGAAGACGCTGCGATGCCGCCCGCCGGTGCACCCGATGGCAATCGTCAGGTAGCTCTTGCCTTCCTCCGCATAGCGCGGCAGAGAGATCTTCAGCAGGCCGGTTACCGCACCGAAATACCCTTCGAAATCCCGGTCGGCCGCGACCGCTTCCTGGACCGCGCGGTCTTGGCCCGTGAGGTCGCGCAACGCCGGATCGTAGTGCGGATTGTTGAGGAACCGGACGTCGAACACCAAATCCGCCTCGCGCGGCACACCGAAGCGGAACCCGAACGAGGTCACGAACAGGCTCATGCCGACGCCGCCATCGCCGATGAATTGATCGCGCAAACGTTCCCGCAGATTCCAGGGCGACATGCCGGTCGTGTCGATCACCACATCCGCGCGGGCGCGCAACCGCGACAGCAAGCGCCGCTCGATCTGGATCATTTCGGGAACCGGGCGATCGGAATCGAGCGGGTGGCGGCGACGCGTTTCCGCATAGCGGCGCAGCAGGAAGTCGTCGTCGCAATCCAGGAACACGGTGCGAACGTCGAGTCCCGCCGCGCCGATCAAGCGATCGAGTTCATCGATAAACGGATCGACCCCGAAATCGCGGGTGCGGATATCCACGCCGATGGCGAGCGGCCGCCGCGGACCCTTGCCGCCCATGTCCGGACCCGACCGGACGAGCCCGCCCAACAGAGACAGCGGCAAATTATCCACCGCTTCGTAGCCGAGATCTTCCAGGGTCTTCAGCGCCGTCGTTCGCCCGGCGCCCGACATGCCGGTGACCAGCACCAGGCTATTCTCGCTGGGAGCGTTCGGGTCCGTCGACGTCATCGTATGATCTCGCCGGCCGGCACCCGCAGGGCCAGCCTGATCTTCGAGGGGGTCGACGCATGAAACGCGGGGAGGCGCAGCAACGGAAGCTCCGCCCCCATCAGGTCGACATGGCGCGCCGGCGGCATGCGCTCGGCCCGTTCCGGCTCGATCAAATCCACCACCAGCCGCAACGGCACCGTATCGATCGCCGCGACCGGCACAATGCCGAGGCCGCGCACCTCTATCCGGCCGGCGATCGACGGCGGCGCGGACGCCACCACGGATCCGTCACCCGGCGCCAGCACCGTACGGTCGTCCGCAACAAGCATCGCGCCGTCATCGATCAGGCGCAAAGCGAGATCCGATTTGCCGCTGGCCGACGGGCCGCGCAGCAACACGCCCGCGCCCGCGATTGCAACGGTTGTGCCGTGGACAGTTTCCATGCCGCAAAGCCTGAGCCCGTCTGAAGATGAAGTCAATCCGTCGGAAGGGCAGGGATGCAAGCGTTAATTCCTTGGCGCAAGTCCGGCCGCCGTGACCATCGCCACCGTCAAACGACCGGCAGGCGCACCACGAACCGGGCGCCCGCGACGGTCTCCGGATCGCCGTCCGCATGGCGGTTCTCGGCGGTGATGGTGCCGCCATGGGCCTCGATGATCTGTTTCGAAATGGACAGACCGAGCCCGGAATGCTTGCCGAACTTTTCGCCCTTGGGGCGCTCCGTATAGAAACGGTCGAAGATAGCGCTGACCTTGGCCTCCGGTATGCCGGGCCCGCTGTCTTCGATGGCCACCTCGACATAATTCTTGATGCGTGCCGCCGTCAGCACGATTTCGCCGTCGGGGGGGCTGAAACTCAGTGCGTTGGCGATCAGGTTGCGCATCACCTGAACCAGCCGGTCCTCGACCCCTTGAACCCGCAAGGCGCGCTCGTTCCGTACCCGCACCGTCAAGCGGGGCGTGCCCGGGCCGCGCGTGGTTTCGTGCATATCCACCAAAGCCTGCAGCATGCGACCGATATCCACCGGTTCGGTCTCGGCCCGGCTCAACTCGGAATCCAGCCGCGACGCGTTGGAAATGTCGGTGATCAGCCGGTCGAGCCGTTGCACGTCTTCCAGAATGACCGCCATCAGGCGGCGCTGCTGCTGGGTATCGGGCACGCGGGCCGCGGTTTCGACCGCGCTGCGCAGTGAGGTCAGGGGATTCTTGATTTCATGGCTGACATCGGCGGCGAATCGTTCGATAGCATCCATGCGCTGCTGCAAGGCGTCGGTCATTTCGCGCAAGGCGCCCGAGAGCTCGCCGATTTCATCGCCCCGGTTGGTGAAATCGGGAATGCGTTCCGTCTTGGTGCCATAGCCGCGGCGCACGCGTTCCGCCGCGACCGCAAGCCGCAGCACCGGCTGGGCGATCGTCCGCGCCAGGTAGAGCGACAGCAGGATGGTGATGACGAACGCGCCGGCAAACACCGCGAGCACAGTGAGACGGATATTGCGCACCGACGCCTCGATTTCGATGCCGTCATTCGCCAGCAACAGCACGCCGATCACCTGACGGTAGCGCTGCACCGGGATCGACACGGTGAGCATGTACCCGCTGGTGCCGCCGGACCGGACCACGCCGATGATCTCGCCCGAAAAGGCCCGCTGCACCTCCGGATAATCATCCGCGCGCTGGTCCGCCCGTTCGCGATACGGCTCCAATTTTTCGCCGTAGGACAACCATCCCAAGGCGAAATCGATGCTGTCGATCAGCCAGTCCAGCGCCCAGTTCGATTCGCGGGGCGGCGGCAGCGCCTCGACCTGCACGACCCAGCGGCCACCCAGCAGCTGGCTGCTGTCCGCGACCATTTCACCGGAATTGAGGAACAGCCGCGAACGCACGCGCGACGCCGCGCTGAGGCGCCGGACGATATGGCGGGCGGGTTCCAGGTCGATGAACTGGCCGCCCGCCGGCGTGATCTCGATCGCGCTTTCGCCGATCGCGCCGGCGATCATTTCGCCCTGGCTGCGCAGGGATTCGAGCTCCGCGTCGATCAAGGTATCGCGATAGGGGCCAACATAAAGAAGCCCGCCGATCGGGATCAGCAGGGCGACAACATTTACCGTCAGGATTCGCCGAGTCAGGGGCGACATCAGGCGCCGCTTTTTCGGCGGCGGCGTCGCGGGCTGGATACGCCCGGCCGGATCGAGGCGGCCGCGATTGCCACGCCGGGCCAAGCGAGACAGACTGCCCGGCCAGCGCAGGCCTTTTCGAATCGCCTTTAGCGCCGCCTCATATTCCATATCGGTTACTGCTCGCCGTAACGATACCCCACCCCGTACAAGGTTTCGATTTGCGAAAAGCTGTTGTCCACCTGACGGAATTTCTTGCGAAGGCGCTTGATATGACTGTCGATGGTGCGGTCATCGACGTAGATGCTCTCGCCATACGCCGCATCCATCAACTGGTCGCGGCTTTTGACATGGCCGGGCCGTTGCGCCAGCGCCTTGAGAAGCAGGAATTCCGTTACGGTAAGCTGGACATCCAGGCCTTCCCACGAGCACGAGTGCCGTTCGGTGTCGAGCACCAGCGGACCGCGCACCAACACCGCATCCGCCTTCTTGACCGGCGTTTCGTCGCCGAGTTCTGAACGGCGCAGCAAGGTGCGGATCCGCTCGATCAGCAGCCGTTGCGAAAACGGCTTCTTGATATAGTCGTCCGCACCCATGCGCAGGCCGAGCACTTCATCGACCTCATCGTCCTTGGAGGTCAGGAAGATGACCGGCAAATTGCTGCCGCTGCGCAGTTTCTGCAGCAGCTCCATGCCGTCCATGCGCGGCATCTTAATGTCGAGAATGGCAAGGTCGACAGGCTGTTGCGACAGCCCGCGAAGCGCCTCTTCCCCGTCGTTGTAGGTCCGCACGTGATAGCCCTCCGCTTCGAGGGCCATCGACACGGACGTCAAAATGTTCTTGTCGTCATCGACAAGCGCAATCGTCTGCTGCATGACGAACTCCTGGCCGAATTGTACCTGTTGGTGGCGCGCTACCACAATCTTCCGTGTCTATGGCAGCATTTTGGCACGTTCACGGCTTTGTTGCGACTTCGATGCACTCACGCAGGGGCCGCGCTGCGTCGATTTGTCTAATCGCGGCCCACCGAAACAACAGTATATCAAATTGGTTAATGCAGCGTTGAAATCAAATCTCGGATCATAGGGTCTCGGCCCCAACCTCCGGACAGGGCGATGAAATCCAAGCCTCCGCTACCGGTCATTGGCGCCATGCTGGTGGCGCTCGTGGTGATCGCAATCGCCACCTGGATCGTCTGGCGGAATATTTCCGGCGACGACCCCAAATCCGGCAACCGCGTTTCCGGTACGACGGCGACGACGGTGAATATCGGCGGCCCGTTCAACCTCGTGGACCATCGCGGCCGGCGGGTCAGCGATGCCAGCTTTCGCGGCCGCTACATGCTGATCTATTTCGGATACGGGTACTGCCCCGATGTATGCCCGACCGAGCTCGCCACCATGGGGTCGGCGCTGGATGCGCTGGCCGGACAGGCCGACGCGATACAGCCGGTGTTCATCACCATCGATCCGGCGCGCGACACGCCGGACTTCCTCGCGGACTACGTCGCGCAGTTCCATCCGCGTCTGGTCGGCCTGAGCGGGACCGCCGACGAGATCGCCGTGGCCGCCAAGGCCTACCGGGTTTTCTATGCGCGCTCCAGGTCCGGTGATTCGGCTGGCGATGCGACCGATTATCTGATGGACCACAGTAGCTTCGTCTATTTCATGGGCCCGGATGGGCGTTATCTGACGTTGTTCCGGCGCGGCGCCGATCCCAAGGAAATGGCGGCGCAAATGCGCCGGCTCATGGCGGCCGCGGGCACGCTACAATCGAGATCATGAGCCCGCAGAACCCTGCCGCGCCCGCCCCGGGCGACATTTGCCGCCGCCTGATCCGGAGCGCCGGCGCGGCGACCCTCGCCACCGCCGAACGAACGCATGACGGCCGACCCTACGCGTCTCTGGTCGAAACCGCCTGCGGCCAGGATGCGCACCCGGTCCTGCTGCTCTCCGACCTGGCCGATCACACCAGGAATATCGCCGAGGACGACCGGGTTTCCCTGCTCTTCGACGGCACCGCGCCGGGCCCGGACCGGCTGGCCGGGGCCCGCGTCACGGTGCAAGGCCGCGCGCACCGTCTGGCCGACGGACCGCGAAAGGACTGCCTGGCCGGCCGGTATCTGGCACGGCATTCCGGCGCCGCCGCCTACGCGAATTTCGGCGATTTCAATTTCTATGAAGTCACGCCGGAAAGAGCCCATTTGATCGGCGGCTTCGGCGAAATCCATTGGCTGCCCGCCGATGCGTTTCTTTACGATACCGATGGTGCGGAAGCGCTGGCCAACGCGGAGCCGGAGATTCTGGATCACATGAATACCGACCACGCGGACGCCATCCAGCTCTATGCGGCGCTCGCGCAATCGACCGAGACCGACTGGCGTCTTTGCGGCATCGATCCGGAAGGGATCGATCTGACGCGCGCGGGACGATTCTTGCGAATCGCCTTCGAAAAACCTGTTCTCGATCCCTCTTCGGCGCGCGCGCGACTGGCCGCGCTCGCCAAGCAAGGTCGAAGAGAATCAGGGCATAAGTCGTAATCTGAAGGACGTAGTTGATTTCACCCCCATTCGCCAGATATCAATCACCATGGAAAATCGCCAGGGAGGCCGTTCGGCCCAACCCGGCGGCCCGACGGGAGGAAAGTTAAAGTGGAGCACATCAATAAAGCCGGCCTGGAAGGCCACGGCATCACCAATGCGAAGAGCGTGCATTGGAATCTGAGCGCCGCGCCGCTGTACGAAGCGACAATGGCCGCCGGATTGGGCCAGATTTCCGCCGGCGGCGCGCTGGTCGTCGAGACCGGCAAGCATACGGGCCGGTCGCCGAACGACAAGTTCCTGGTCGAAGAACCGTCGAGCAAGGACAACATCTGGTGGGGGCCGATCAATCGGCCGACGACTCCGGAAGTCTTTGAGAACATGCGCCGGCAAATTTGCGCCTATTACCAGGGCCGCAAGCTGTATGTGCAGGATTTGTTCGCCGGCGCCGATCCGGATTACCGGATCTCGGTCCGGGTCGTTTCCGAGAGCCCCTGGCACAGCCTGTTCGCGCGCAACATGTTCATCGAACCGAGCAGCGAAGAGCTGGCCAATTTCAAGCCCGACCTCACCATCCTCAACGCACCGTATTTTCAGGCGGTGCCCGAGCGCGACGGCACCAATTCCGAATGCGCGGTGATGATGAATTTCGCCGAAAAAATGGTGCTGATCGCCGGCACCGTCTATGCGGGCGAAATCAAGAAATCGGTGTTTTCCTACCTCAACTACATCCTGCCGGAAAACGACGTGCTGCCCATGCACTGCTCGGCCAACATCGGCATCGGCGGCGACGTCAGCATCTTCTTCGGCCTGTCGGGCACCGGAAAGACGACTCTATCGGCCGACGGCACCCGGACGCTGATCGGCGACGATGAGCACGGCTGGTCCGCGACCGGCGTGTTCAATTTCGAGGGCGGCTGTTACGCCAAGGTGATCAACCTCTCGGCCAAGGCCGAACCCGAAATTTACGAGACGACCCGGCGTTTCGGCACGATCCTGGAAAACGTCGTGATGGACCCGACGACCCGGTTGCTCGACCTGGACAACGGTTCATTGACCGAAAACACCCGCGCGTCCTATCCGATCGACTTCATCCCGAATATCGAAACCAGGGGAATGGGCGCACAGCCGGAGAACGTGGTCATGCTGACCGCCGACGCGTTCGGTGTCCTGCCGCCGATCAGCCGGCTCAGCGCCGACCAGGCGATGTATCACTTCCTGTCGGGATATACCGCACGCGTGGCCGGCACCGAAAAGGGCGTTACCGAGCCGGAAGCTACCTTCTCGACCTGCTTCGGCGCGCCGTTCATGCCGCGCCATCCGTCGGTCTACGCCAAGATGCTGGGCGACCGGATCCGCAAGACCGGCGCCAAGTGCTGGCTGGTCAATACCGGCTGGTCCGGCGGCGCCTATGGCACCGGTTCGCGCATGAAGATCGAACATACCCGCGCAATGGTCCGGGCCGCGCTGGACGGCCGGCTGGCCGAAGTGGCGGCGGCGCCCGATCCCAATTTCGGCGTGCTGGTGCCGCAAAACTGCCCGGACGTGCCGGAAGGCGTCCTGCAGCCGCGCACCACGTGGTCCGACAAGACGGCCTACGATTCGACCGCCCGCGATCTGTGCGGCCGTTTCGAGAACAACTTCAAGCAGTTCGAATCCTATGTCGAGGACGACGTCAGGAAGGCCGGAATCTTCGCGGCCGCATAAGCCGCGTTCGATACCCGTTTCGCATCCCGAACCCGGCGCCGCGCTTACCCGAATAGCGCTTGCGCCAGGCCGGCGATGACGGCGTAGCGCGCCGCCTTGCCGAGCGCGACCAGGGGCACGAAATACCGCAGACGGATGCCGAGAAATCCGGCAATGAAGGTCAGCGGGTCGCCGATCACCGGCATCCAGGCCAGCAATAACGACCAGACGCCGTAGCGCCGAAACCAGTGCGACGCCCGGTCGAGCCGCGTCGTATCGACCGGAAACCAGCGCCGGTCGCGCCAGTGCAGGCAGAACCGCCCCAGCAGCCAATTGACCAGCGCGCCGAGCGTATTGCCGGCGGTCGCCACGGCGACCAACACGTACAGATCGTATCCTTCCGCCGCAGCGAGCGCGGCGAGGACCGCTTCCGAGGACAGGGGCAGGAGCGTGGCTGCGAGAAATGCGGTGAGGAACAGCCCGCCATATCCGGCGCCGGTCACCGCACCACCGAACCGGCGGTCAGCGGCCCTGCAGGTTGAAGACCAGCCGGGGCGATTTTCGCTCGACGCCCTCGATCCGCCAGATGTAGAGCTTCGCGGCGGCCTCCGTCACTTCCGCGGCGTTGTGGCGAACCACCTGCGCCTCGGTCTGGACGCGCAGCGTGCCGCGCACCACGAAGCCGCCGCGCGCGAGCTGTGTGGCGAGCGATTTGTTCGGCTTGTCGCCGATCACGTGAACGGTTCCATCCAAGCGTCTTTCGATTGACAGCATCCGCGCGCTCGAGCGCACGAAATTGAACGATTTTTCCTGGACGATGTTGCCCACCCGGGCATAGCGCACGCGAAAGGTGCCGCGGTCGATATAGGCGATTTCCTTGAATCCGGAATCGCGACCGAGATCGCGATCGATCACCGACACTTCTTTTTGCAGCGCTTCCGCCGAGAGCTCGCCCTCCGACAGCTTCTTCACCAGCGGCAGATACACCAGCAGGCCTTCGTATTTGAAATTGTAGTTGCCGTTCGGCGCGATTCGGAGATCGGCCTTGAATTCGCTCGGCAGGTAGCAGCCGCCCAGCACGGCGGCGGCGAAGAGGACACACAGCAAGGCGCGAAAAAGTCGCATGGACTTCTTCATAGAAGCGAAGGCGTTTACAACTGGTAAAAATGCGGGCGCGCCGTCACGCCTTCGGGCGACGCGGCAGAGATACGCCGATCATGCAGTCCCGGCTGACCAGCGCCTCCAGCGACGCCTCGTCCATCCCGTCCGTCCCGTCCGGCCGCATCGGCAGAACGATGTACCGGAGGTCGGCGGTGCTGTCATGCACCCGGACTTCGAAATCGTCCGGCAACTCGGTGCCGAATTCCGCCAGGATGGCGCGCGGTTCGCGAACGGTTCGGCTGCGATAGGCCCGCGATTTATACCAGTCCGGCGGCACGCCGAGCAGTCCGCGCGGATAGCAGGAACACAAGGTGCAGACGATCACGTTGTGCACCTCGGCCGTGTTCTCGACCGCCCGGATCGGAATGTCGCCGGCCGGCACGCCCATCGATTCGGCGGCGGCATTCACGTCGGCCATGAACTGCGCCTTGAATTCCGGATCCGTCCAGGCGCGGGCGATCAGTTTCGCCCCTTCGGCCGGGCTGCGGGAATCCTGCACTTCGATCTGTTCGCGCAGCTCATCGGCGGTGATGATCCCCTTGTCGATCAGCACCTCGCCCAACGCCTGCGCCATGACCTGATAGTGCGAATAGGGCGAATCCTCGATATCGGGTTGACACGTCCGGTCGTGGTCATGATCGTGGTCGTGGTCATGCTCATGGACGTGTTCGTCGGGGCTGCTCATCGGCCGCCTCCTTTCTCGGGTTCCAACCAATTCTCATAGACGTCGACAATCGTGCTGTCCTTCGGACCGCCTTGATACTCCGCCCACAAATCCGCCTGCTCGAAGCGCACGCGGTAGAGCGGCAGGATTTCGCCGTCGTAGCGGCCATAGGCCAAATCTTCCGGATTGCGGTAATGCCCGGCGATCGCCGTAACCACGCCGGTCTTGCCGCGGGTGAAGTAGGGCGCCCGGACATGGCCCGGCGGATAGGCGCGGCGCACCCGCACCCGGTCTCCGATGGTGAATTGCTCGCTCATTCCGCGCGCGCCTTCTCCCAGCGGTCTTCGACCTCTTTCATCTTGCGGCCCAGCTCGTCGACCGAAATCACGCTCTTCTGCAGCAGCACATTGGTGATCGCCGCGCACCAGCGTTCGTAATAGCCGAGCTCGTCATACACCCCGGGACCGAGGTCCTCGATGTTGCGGCGCATCTCGTCGGTGCGCAGCAGGTCGTACTTCGCGCACAGCATCCGAATGGCATCGACGCGTTTCTCCCAGGCCTCGTGCTGATGCCCTTCCTGCGGCACCGGCCCCGCATCGAGGCCCCCCATATCGTGTACCCGTCTCGGTCCGACCATTGCGTCCTCCTTTTCTTAGACTCTATTCAACGCCATCGCGATGGCAAGGACCGGATTGCCCTTATACCAGCGGGTTCATGCAGTGCTCGCGATAGGCCGGCCGGTCCTGGAGCCGGGCATACCAGGCCTCGAGCCCGGGCATCGACGGCCGGTCGTCGACCAGCGAGAACCAGCGAAAGGCGTGAATGCCGACGGGAATGTCGCCGACCGTAAAATCATTGCCGGCGACGAAGTCGGTTTTCGACAACTGGGCGTCCAGAATGCCCCAGACCGCATAGCCCGATTTAATGGCGGCCGCGACCGCATCCATGTTGCGGTCCGGCTCGGGCGTGCGCACCAGGTTCCAGAAGATCGGCGTAATCATTGGCGCCACCCTTGAGAGCTGCCAGTCCATCCACTTGTCCGCCGCGGCACGCGCCTGCAAATCGTCCGGCCAGATCGGCGATCCCGCGCCGTGTTTCGCCGCGAGGTAGCGGACGATCGCATTGGATTCCCAGAGGATGAGATCGCCGTCCTCGATGGTCGGCACCAGGCCGTTCGGATTTTTGGCGAGATATTCCGGCTCGTCATTGCGGCCGAACGGCCCGCCGACATCTTCGCGATCATACTCGATGCCAAGTTCGGCACAGAGCCAAAGCACTTCCATGACGTTCGACGAGGTCTTGCGTCCCAGGATCTTCAGCATTGCGTCCTCCCAAATTGCGTTTTGTGATTTGTGCGTCCGGCCTCGCTAGGCGGCCATCCCCATGACGTCGCCCCGCTTGAGTCCGACCGACTCTCCGGCGGCGAGAATTTCCTCCCAGGTGTTGTCGTCGATCGGGACGCCGTTGGCTTCGCGCTCGGCCTTGCTGATTCGTTCCGGGTCGCCCGGTACCAACACCGGCTCCGCCGGGTTCTGCGGCGGCGACGCCTTCACATGTGCCAGCGTCGCATCAACTTCCGATTTATAGAATTCCTCGTCCACCAGGCGGCGCGGATCCATGATGATCGCCAGCATGTTGTTGAGAATGGTGTCGTCCTGGCGCTGCGTTTCGGCCCGCATCGTCTGTCCGCCGCTCATCACGCCGGCCAGCAGCTCAGCCATCAGCGCCATGCCGTAGCCTTTATGTTCGCCGAACGGCAGGACGGCGCCGAAGGGCGGCGTGTACATCGTATTGGGATCGGTAGTCGGCCGGCCCTGCGCGTCGATCAGCGCGCCTTCGCGGACCTGCTCGCCCTTGTTCTTGGCGACGCGCACCTTTCCCATGGCGACCACGCTGGTCGCCATGTCGAGCAGGGTCGTGGGGTTGTTATCGGTCGACGGCAGCACACAGGTATAGGGGTTGGTCGCATAACGCGCGTCGCCGCCGCGAAACGGCGCGACCAGCGGCTTGTGGCCGATCACGTTGACATAGTGGAACGAGATCATTCCGGCGGCCGCGCATTGTTCGGCCCAGGCGCCGATGCGGCACAGGTGAAAACTGTTGCGCAGCGCGAGCACGGCGACGCCGTGTTCCCGCGCCCGCTCGATACCGAGCGCCATCGCCTCGCCGCCGATGACCTGCCCATAGCCGGTCTGGCCGTCCAGCACCAGCATCGAGCCTTCGTCCCGCACCACCTGCACATGCGCGTTGATCTTCAACGCGCCGGTTTGTGCGCACGCGATATAGCGGGGCAGCATGCCGACGCCGTGGCTGTCATGTCCGGTCAGGTTGGCGGTGACGAGATTGTCCGCCACTTTCGCCGCCTCGTCGCTTTCGCTGCCGGCCGCGGCGCAAATGGCGCGTACGACGGCGCGCAGTTTGTCATGGCGAATCAGCACCCGATGACCCTCCCAATGTTCCTAAAACCTGTGGGCCCGCGCATCAGTGCGCCTGATCCCAATTGTCGCCAATTCCCGCATCCACGACCAGCGGCACCTCCAGCGACACCGCCGGGTCAGCCGCGCCCTCCATGACCGCGCGCACCGCGGCAATCGTGTCGTCGACCTGCGCGTCCGGCACTTCGAACAACAATTCGTCATGCACCTGCAGCAGCATGTCCGCCTTTAGTTTTTCGCGTTTCAGCGCCGGCGGCACACGGAGCATCGCGCGTTTGATGATGTCGGCGGCGGTGCCCTGAATGGGTGCGTTGATCGCCTGGCGCTCCGCGTAGTTGCGGCGCATCGGGTTCTTGTCGTTGATGCCGGGCAGATGGATGCGCCGGCCGAACAAAGTTTCCACCTTGCCGGTCTTCCGGCATTCCTCGCGCATCCGCTCCATATAGTCGTTGATGCCCGGATATTGCTCGAAATACGTCTCGATATAGGCCTTCGCCTCGCGCTGTTCGATGCCGAGCTGGCGGGCCAGGCCGAACGCGCTGATGCCGTAGATGATGCCGAAATTGATCGCCTTGGCCTTGCGGCGCACCATCGGATCCATCCCTTCCATCGGAATGCCGAAGACCTGCGACGCGGTCAGCGCGTGAATATCGGCGCCGTCCCGAAAAGCGTCGACCAGCGCCTTGATGCCGGCCATATGGGCGACGATGCGCAATTCGATCTGGCTGTAATCGAGCGACACCAGCTTGCAGCCGTCGCGGGCGATGAAGGCCTGGCGGATCTTGCGGCCTTCCTCGGTGCGTACCGGAATGTTCTGCAGGTTGGGGTCGGTCGAGGCGAGCCGCCCGGTCTGCGCCCCCGCCATGGCGTAGGATGTATGGATGCGGCCGCTATCCGGGTTGATCTGCTCGACCAGCGTATCCGAATAGGTGCTCTTGAGCTTGGCGATCTGGCGCCACTCCAGGACCCGGGCCGGCAGGTCGTGCCCGGCGGCAGCCAAGGTTTCCAGAACGTCCACGTCGGTTTTATAGGCCCCGGTCTTGGTCTTCTTGGCGCCCGGCAAGCCCATCTTGTCGAACAGAATTTCGCCGAGCTGTTTCGGCGACCCGATATTGAAATCCTCGCCGGCGAGGGTGCGAATCTCGTCTTCCAGCCCGCCCATGCGTTGGGCGAAGTCCCGGCTGAGCCCGCGTAACGCCGCCGGATCGACCAGAACGCCCTTGCGTTCGATCTCGCTCAGCACGCGAATCAAGGGCCGTTCGATGGTTTCGTAAATGGTGACCATGCGTTCGGCGAGCAGGCGCGGCTTCAGGAGGCGGTGCAGCCGCAGCGTGATGTCCGCGTCCTCGGCGGCGTAGCCGCAGGCCTTGTCCAGCGGCACGTAATCGAAGGTGACCTGGTTCTTGCCGCTGCCGACGACGTCCTTGTATTTCACCGTGCTGATGCCGAGATGCCGTTCGGCCAGTTCGTCCATGCCATGCTTGCCCGCGCCGCCGTCGAGCACGAAAGACAGCAGCATTGTGTCGTCGACCGGCGTTACCGGCACACCGTAGCGGGCGAAAACCAGCGCGTCGTATTTGATGTTCTGGCCGATCTTGAGTACGCCCGGGTCTTCGAGCAGCGGCCGCAGCAGGTCCAGCGCCCGGTTGCGGCGGATCTGCTTCAGCGCGGCCTCCTTCCCGTTCGCCTTCTTGCCGCCGTCGCCGCCGAGATCGAGCGCGCCCTGGCCGTTGGCGGCGCGGTGGGCCACCGGGATGTAGCAGGCCTTGCCCGGCGTCACCGCGAGCGATATGCCGACCAAATCGGCCTGGTTGGCGTCCAGCGACGTCGTCTCCGTATCCACCGCGACATATCCCGCGCGAAAGGCGGCGTCGATCCATCCCTGAAGCGCCGCCTCATCCTGAACCAGTTCGTAGTCGGTCGTGTCGGGCGCCACGTCGGGGGTCTGGCTATCGGATATGCCAAGCTTGCTTTCGACACGGGTGATGATCGATTTGAAGCCCTGCTCGCGCAGGAAGGGCAGAACGGTTTCCGCATCGATTTCGATGCGCCCCATCGCCTCGATGGAAATGTCGACCGGAACATCGTCGCGCAGCTGAACGAGTTGCCGGGAAATTCGCGCCTGCTCCGCGAATTCGATCAAGTTCTGCCGCCGCTTCGGCTGCTTGATCTCCTCGGCACGGGTCAGCAGGGATTCCAGGTCGCCGTATTCTTCGAGCAGTTGCGCGGCCGTCTTGACGCCGATCCCCGGCACGCCCGGCACGTTGTCGGTCGAGTCGCCGGCGAGCGCCTGGACCTCGACCACCTTATCCGGACCCAGGCCGAATTTCTCGACCACCTGATCGTGGCCGATCTCCTGGTTCTTCATCGCGTCGTACATCGTCACCCGGTCGTTGACGAGCTGCATCAGATC
>JBFFGE010000002.1:0-82744 GCA_041557595.1 Alphaproteobacteria bacterium | reverse complement strand
GCTCGCTGCTCTATCTTTATAGAATCGATCAACTTTTCTGCCTCCAATTGATTCCAATTAAAGGCAGGTTGATCTAGAACGACGACCCGGGTTGCTGCAGGAATTCGGTTTCTGCCGCCGTGTTCTCGCGGCCAAGGATCGCGTTGCGATGCGGAAATCGCCCGAATTGGGCGATGATGTCGCGGTGCCGGATCGCGAAATCGAGGAATTCCGCATCGCCCAGCGCTTCGAAAAGCCGTATCGACTCGTTCTGGTCCGCCAGGTCTTCGCTGTGCTCGAACGGCAGATAGAGGAAGCAGCGCTGCACCAGGTTTAGACCGCGGTCGTGGCCGGCGGCGACCGCCGCCCGCGCCACGGACAAGGCCTTACCGTCCGTGGCGAACGCCCGCGGCGAACCGCGAAACATATTGCGTGGAAGCTGGTCGAGCGTGATGACCAGCGCCAACGCGCCTTTCGCAGTGTCCGCCAACGCATCATGCCCGCCGGCCGCGGCAACCTCGAATGCCGCTCCGAATTGCGACGTTATCTGCGCGTCGAATTCCGAATCCGCCACGAACCAGGCCTTCCGGCGCTGCCCGAATTCCGCCGACTCCGGCGGTCCGAACCAAAAATCGAGAACGTCGTTCATCAATGACATCGCCTTGCCCCTCGAAAACATAAATTTGATCGACCGTGGCGGCATACTCCGGGACGAGCGCGGACCGAATGCGATACTATGCCCACACCCTGACAGAAACGAGGATCCAAGATGCTGAAGAAATTCGCCCTGATCGCAACCGTCGCTGCGGCGGTACTGTATGGCGGCACGGCTGCGTGGGCCGATAATGCCGGAATCGTCACCGTGCCGAGCAACCATAGCGTTTCCGCTACCGCCGACAAGCTCGCATCGCTGCTGACCTCGAAGGGCATTACGGTCTTCACCAGGGTCGACCATGCCGCCGGCGCGAAAAAAGTGGGCAAGTCCCTGCGTCCGACGCAGTTGATCATCTTCGGCAATCCGAAACTGGGAACGCCGCTGATGGAAAGCAATCAGAAAATCGGCCTCGACCTGCCGATGAAGGCCTTGATCTATCAGGCGTCCGACAACAAGACCTATATCAGCTACACCAGCCCGGCCTTTCTCGCCAAACGCCACGGCATCCAAGATCGCGACAAGGTTTTCGCCAAGATGACGGGCGCGCTGAGGAATTTCACGACGGCCGCAGCGAAATGATCGGATGGCTTGAACAAACCCGCGAAGACGCAGTACTCTAAAGCACAGCTTTGGCTGGGGTGCCGGTTCGCGCCGGCTGAGAATACACCCACAGAACCTGATCTGGGTCATGCCAGCGAAGGGAGCCCGTATGCCCTCGACACCGCATAATCCTCCGGGACCAAGACCGCGCGTCGCCATCGTCGGCGCCGGCGTCTGCGGTCTTGGCGTGGGCTGGCGGCTGGCGCAAGCCGGTTGCGCGGTGGATATCTTCGACAAGGGCGAACCCGGCCGCGGCGCAAGCTGGGCCGCCGCCGGCATGCTGGCGGCGCGCGCCGAGGCGGAGCCCGGCGAGGAAAAGCTGCTCGCGCTCAATCTCGAAAGCCAGGCGATGTGGCCGGAATTCGCGCGCGAGCTGGAAGCCGCCTCGGGCATGGAAATCGACTATCGCGACGAAGGTACGCTGATCGTCGCGCTGACCCGCGACGACGCGGAAGCACTTCGCTTTACCTACGATCTGCAGAGGGATCTCGGCCTGGACGTCGCGTGGCTCGACGGGCCGCAAGCCCGCCGGCTGGAACCGTTTCTGGCCCCGGGCGTCAGCGCCGGCGTCCATAGCCCCGGCGACCACCAGGTCGACAACCGGAAACTGACCGACGCGTTGCGCCTGGCGTTTCTCGCCGCCGGCGGCGCCCGTCATCCTCATACCGAGGTGATCGGCGTCGAGATCGAAAATGGCCGCGCGCGCGGCGTTCGGCTGGAGCGCGCCAACGACGCACTTCATCCGGCCGATGTCGTGCTCGTCGCAGCGGGCGCCTGGTCGCGAAATCTGCCCGGCTTGGCGATCGAGGCGCAGCCCCCGGTCCGCCCGCTGAAGGGACAGATGCTGTCGATCCAGATGGATCCCGCGGCGCCGCTGCTCTGGCACGTGCTTTGGGGGCCGGATATCTACCTCGTGCCACGCAACGACGGTCGGCTCATCGTCGGCGCGACGGTGGAAGAAAAAGGCTTCGACACGGCGCTGACCGCGGGGGGAATGCTCGATCTATTGCGCGAGACGTGGGAGGTCCTGCCGGGCATCGAAGAATTGCCGCTCGGCGAGATGTGGGTCGGCCATCGCCCGACCAGCCGCGACGACGCGCCAATCCTCGGCCCGACGCCGATCGAGGGTCTGGTGCTCGCAACAGGCCATCATCGCAATGGAATTCTTCTCACGCCCCTGACCGCCGATGCGGTGAGCCGGCATATCCTGACCGGTGAAATCCCGGACTCGATCCGGCCCTTCGGTCTCGACCGGTTCGGCACGCCCAAACCCGCCCGCCGCCCGGCCGGTGCCGCGGGCGTTCGGCTGGGAGTCCTGTCATGACAAGCATCCGCGTCAATGGCGAAGAAAAGGAGCTTCGGGTCGCCACGGTGCTCGACCTGCTGGCGGCGGAAGAGGTCGACGCAACGGCGCGGTTCGTCGCCGTAGCGATCAACGGGGTGGTCGTCCCGCGCGGCCGATGGCAGGAAGCAATGGTCAACCCCGGCGACGATGTGGAGATTGTCCGGCCGGCGCCCGGAGGGTAAGCCCGCGCCACACTGAAGAAAGGCAGAGGAGCCATGTACAACCCGCTTGAAGATTCGCTGACGATTGCCGACAAGACCTTTACGTCGCGTCTGCTGATCGGCAGTGCGCGGTATCCCAACAATCAGATAATGCTCGACTCAATCGCCGCCAGTGGCGCGCAGATCGTCACCGTCGCGATCCGGCGGGTGGATTTGTCGGCCGGGGGAGAGACCGTGCTCGACCTGCTCGAGGGCGACTACCATATCCTGCCCAATACCGCCGGCTGTTTCACCGCGAAGGACGCGGTGCTGACCGCGCAGCTCGCCCGCGAGGCGCTCGAGACGAATTGGATCAAGCTCGAGGTGATCGGCGACCGGGAAACCCTGTATCCCGATGTGGAGCATCTGTTGGCCGCGGCGGATGAGATGGTGCGCGACGGCTTCACGGTTCTGCCGTATTGCACCGACGATCCGATTACCTGCCGCAAGCTGGTCGACCTCGGTTGCGCTGCGGTTATGCCGCTCGGTTCGCCGATCGGATCCGGCATGGGCGTGCTTAATCCCTATAACATCGAGATCATCCGGGCGGAAAACACGGTGCCGGTCATCGTCGATGCGGGTATCGGCACCGCGTCGGACGCGGCGCTGGCGATGGAGCTGGGCTGCGACGGCGTTCTGCTGGCCTCGGCCGTATCCCGGGCACGCGACCCGGTCCGCATGGCGACCGCAATGCGGCACGGCGTCGAGGCGGGCCGGCATGCGTATCTTGCCGGCCGGATTCCCCGCAAACGCCACGCCGACGCATCGAGCCCGAAGACGGGCGTTATCGGCACTTGACGCTGCCGGACCCGCCGGTCCTGTTGATCACGGACCGCCGCATGGCCGCGACACCGCTCGCCGATGTCGTGGCGGCAGCGGTGGACGGCGGATGTCGATGGGTGCTGATCCGCGAAAAGGACCTCGGCAGCGCGGCGCTGAAGGCGCTGATCCAGCAAATTCGGGAGCGCACGCATCGCGAAAACCCGGTGGTCGCGATGAGCGGCAACGCCCGGACCGCCGCCGATGCAAGCGCCGCCGGCGTTCATTTTCCGCAGCGTTTGGCCACGGCCGAGGCCATCGCCTCGGCCCGCGCGGTCTTGGGTCCCGATGCCCCGATCGGCGTCTCCGCGCATAATTTCGCCGAAGCCGTAACCGCCCAGGAACACGGCGCCGACTACGTGACCATGAGCCCGGTTTATCTCACCGACAGTAAACCCGGTTACGGGCCGGCGCTTGAACCCGAGGGCTTTCGCCGCGAAATCCGCGACCTGACGATTCCCGCGCTCGCGCTCGGCGGGATATCGCCCGGCCGCCTGGCCGCGGTCAAAAAAGCCGGCGCCGCGGGGGCCGCAGTGATGGGATCGGTGATGCGGGCGACCGATCCGGCCGACGCGATGCGCCGTCTCATCGCGGCATGGCGCGCCGCCTAACGACCGCTCCGACACGCTTGCTTGCCGCCCCACCGCGCGCCCGTTAAAACCGCACGACGCAACCGCCCATCAACCGTTCTCCGCACTCAAGGACACCGCGCCATGCTGGATTGCTTTGCCGCAAAACCGAATGCCCAGACCATCACGCTTACGCCGGTTACCGCCGACTCGCTGCAGCGATGGATCGGCAAGCAACCCCGCGACCAGGCAGACTGGATCAAGGCCAGCGGCTACCGCGGCGATCCGGGATCGGTCCTGCTGGTTCCGGCCAAGGGAAAGCAAGCGGGTGGCGCCATCGGACGGGCATTGGTCGGCGTTGCCGCGCAGTCCGACCTTTGGTCCTGGGCCGCCGCGGCAAGCCAGCTGCCGGCGGGACGGTTCCGCCTCGAAGACACCGTCGGAAAATCCACTTCGACCAATGCGGCGCTCGGCTGGGCCTTCGGGTGCTACAAATTCACCCGATACAAGAAAACGTCGAACGGCATGTCCCAGCTGGTCTGGCCGAAAACGGCGGATCGGGCGTTCGTCGAGGGCGCTGCCAGCGCGACCTATCTGGTCCGCGACCTGATCAACACGCCCGCATCCGATATGGGACCGGCCGAACTCGCCGACGCGGGCAAGGCCCTGGCGCGCGCGTTCAAGGCGCGCTGTAAAGTCACCATCGGCGACAATTTGCTGCGCGATAACTATCCCATGATCCATGCGGTCGGCCGGGCGTCCGCGCGCGCGCCGCGCCTGGTCGACCTGACGTGGGGCAAGGCGAAGGACCCGAAGGTTACCTTGATCGGCAAGGGGGTGTGTTTCGACACCGGCGGCCTCGATCTGAAAGCCGCGGGCAACATGCTGATGATGAAAAAGGACATGGGCGGCGCGGCGCATGTTCTCGGCCTGGCGCGCATGATCATGTCGGCGAAACTGCCCGTCCGGCTGCGCGTCCTTGTAGCCGCGGTGGAAAACAGCGTCTCCGGCGACGCGTTCAGGCCGCTGGATATCCTGCCGTCCCGCGCCGGCAAGACCGTCGAGATCGGCAATACCGACGCCGAAGGCCGGCTGGTGCTCGCCGACGCACTGACCGAAGCGCTGTCCGAGAAACCGGCGCTCATGCTCGATTTCGCGACGCTCACCGGGGCGGCCCGCGTGGCGTTGGGTCCCGAATTACCCGCGATGTTCTGCAATGACGACAAATTGGCCGATGCGTTCGCGCAATTCGGAGACTCGGAAAATGACCCTGTCTGGCGGATGCCGTTGTGGCGACCCTATCGCCGTTACCTCGACAGCGAGATCGCCGACATCAACAATACCAGCAGCGTACCGCAGGGCGGCGCCGTGACCGCGGCGCTCTTTCTCCAGGAGTTTGCGGGCGACACGGTCCCCTGGGCGCATTTCGACGTCTATGGCTGGAATGCCTTGGCGCGGCCCGGCCGCACGAAAGGCGGCGAAGCCATGGGGATTCGCGCCGCCTTTCGCGTGATCGAGAAACGTTTTTCCTGAACCCGCCGGACGAGTCGTCGCACTATCAGAGGTTGACATCTTGCCGACGAAATAGTCATGCGTTAGGGTTTCCATGGAGTGCAACAATTTCAGCGCATTATAGATGATCGCCGCATGCAACCCGACATCAATGCAAGCCAAGGGCTCGATCTCTGGCATCGCGTGACTTTGAATACCGTCCGGGGAGATCGCCCCGATTTGACCGCCCGGCAGATGGCGGTGCTGCTCACTGTGTATCTCGAACAACAACCGCACACCGTACGGTCGCTGTCGCAGCATCTGGAAATCTCGAAACCGGCGGTGACCCGCGCCCTGGACCGCCTGTGCAAGATCGATCTGTTGCGCCGTAAAATCGACGACACGGACCGCCGTTCCGTCTTGATCCAACGCACCGTCAAGGGCTCGGTATTTCTAAGCGAATTCGGCGAAATCATTCAGCGCGCCGCCGGGCATCCTTCCGAGACGCCGCCCTGTTAGGACAGCAGCGCTCCGGACGAACATCAGCCCTTCAGGAATTATCGCGCCGGGTCGCGCGGTAAGAAAGCGAGCACGTATGAAAATCAAATCGGTCACGGCGCATTGGCTGCATGTGCCCATTCCGGACGCACAACAGCACGTCACCGATTTCGGCCGGATCAGTTCCTTCGATACGACGCTGGTCCGGGTCGAGACGGAATGCGGCATTGTCGGCCACGGCGAGTCGCGCGCCGCCCTGAGCAGCTCCAGCACCAACTACGCGTTGAACGCACTGATCGAACAGGAACTCGCCCCGCTGCTCCTGGGCGAAGACCCGCGCGACATCAGCCGGCTCTGGGACGTCATGTACAATGGCAGCCGCGCCCATTTCGCCCTCGACCGCGGCCACGTCTTCCCGGCGCTGGGCCGCCGCGGTCTGACGATGTGCGGCATCGCCGGAATCGATATTGCCCTTTGGGACATCCTCGGCCAATCGCTGGGCGTGCCGGTGCACCGGCTGCTCGGCGGCAAGCGGCATGACCGCATGCCCGCCTATGCCTCCGGCGGATGGGCGCCGGCGGACGGGATCGCCGAGGAATTGCAGCGCTTCCTCGACCGCGGAAATTTCAAGGCGGTCAAGATGCGGGTCGGGTCCGGCGACGGCACGCTGGCCCATTCGGTCGCCCGGGTGCAGGCGGCGCGGGCGGGACTCGGCGACGACATCGATATCATGTGCGATGCGCACGGCACGTTCTTGGTCGCCGAAGCCAAGCGGTTTTGCGATCAGGTTCGGGAATGCCGGATTGCCTGGTTCGAGGAACCGGTGACGGCGGACGACAAGCGCGGTCTCGCCGAGATCCGCGCCATGACGGACATTCCCATCGCCACGGGCGAGAGCGAATTCACCCGCTTCGATTTCCGCGACCTGATCGAACTTCGCGCGGCCGATATTCTCCAGCCCGACCTCTCGATCGCCGGCGGGATCACGGAAGCGATGCGCATCGAAGGCATGTGCAGCGCGTGGCAGATCCGCTTCGCCGCGCATATCTGGGGCGGCGCCACCACCTTCGCCGCCGGGCTGCACGTATCTGCCGTCGCCTCCAGCGCGTTCATTCTCGAGTATTCGCTCGGCGCGAATCCGATCCTGCACGAACTCGCCGAAGAGAATTTCACGGTCCAGGACGGCTTCATCGAGATTCCGGATCGTCCGGGCCTCGGCGTCACCATCAATCAGGACTTCGTCGACCGCTACAGCGTGAAGACTTAAGCGGATTCGGCGGGATGAAGAACTTCGCCGGGCCCGACATCGCGCACGCGAAGATAGACCGACAGCGATAGCAGCAAGCTGACCGCCAGAAATCCGAAGGCGAGCCGGTAGCCGATTTCCGGTATCGGACCGCCATTCTCGAAAAGCCCGACAATCATGCCGGTAGCCCCCTGCATCAGGAATATGCCGCCCATCGAGGCGGAATTCTGTAACGTCATGCCACGGCCGAGCAGCCGCTCGGGCAGCAGCGACCGGGCATGCGCGTGCAGCACCAGCGACCCGGCGCTGGCGAGCCCCATCAGCAGCAACAACGCCATCGCCTGCCATAGCGCCGGACGCGGCCAAAGCGCCAGTACCGAGAAAATCAAGGCGAGCGATACGGCCGAGCCGACGACCACCCATTTGCGCGTCCGGAAAACCCGATCGAGCGGTCCGAACATGATCGGGCTGATGACCAGCGCCGCATACACGATGTTCATCACATTGCCGCGCGCCACCGTGTCGAGACCATGCACATCGTTGAGATACGGGCCCGCCCAAAGCCCGGCAACCGCCATCACGCCGGGATAGATCGAGAGCTGCATCGCGCAGATACACCACAGATCGCGGTTGCGCATGACTTCGCCCAAGCCCTGAAGGATTTCGCGCGGCCCCTCATGGACCTTGGAAGCGCTGGCATGGCCGGACGGCGCGTCGCGAACCACCAAATACAACAGTAATGCCAGCATGGCGGTGATCGCCGCCGCCGTGAAGAAGGCCGTGCGCCAGCCCACTTGTGCGCTGGCATAGGCGAGCGGCGTCGCGGCCAGCAACACGCCTGCGCTGGCGAATCCCATCAGCAGCCCGCCCATGGTGGCGAATTTTTCCGGCGGGAACCAATGGCCGAGCACCACCAGCGCCCCCATCAACCCGGCGGCGCAGCCGAGGCCCATCAGGCCCCGCCCCACCGCAAGACCCCGCCCGGACTCCGCCAGCGCAAAGATCAGGGCGCCGGCCACCGCGACCAGCAGCAGGCACGACATCGCGCGGCGCGGGCCGAACCGGTCGAGCAGCACGCCGACCGGCAACTGGGCCAGACCGAAGATCAGGAAAAACATGCCGGCGATGCCGCCGACCGACTCGGCGGACAGCGAAAGGTCGCGCATCAAATCCGGCGCAATGACCGCGGGCGACGCCCGGTAAAACTGGCTTGCGGCATAGGCTGCGGTCAGCGCCGCAAAAATCGCCAGAGCCTGGCGGCGGCGCTCGGCAGGATCGGTCAATAGCCGGTGTCCGGATCGACGACATGGTGCAGCGGCACGCCGGCACGAACCTGGCGGATCGACTCGCACACATGGTTAATCGCCGAGTCCGCGTTGACGATGCTCGCATTGTGCGGCGTCACGGTCACCGTCGGATGATCCCAGAACGGGCTGTCCGCGGGCAGGGGCTCGGTGCCGAAGACATCGAGCGTTGCGCCGCCGAGCTGGCCCGTGTCGAGCGCCGCGAGGACGTCCTCTTCGACCTGATGCCCGCCGCGCCCGGCGTTTATCAGGAAAGCGCCGCGCGGCAGGGCCGCAAATAAATCCCGGTTCAGAATTCCCGCGGTTGCCGCGGTCAGCGGCAGAAGACATACCAATATTTCGCTGCGGGCGAGAAACGCCGCCATCCCGGAATCGCCATGGAAGCAGGAAACGCCGGGCATTTCCCGCGGCGACCGGGTCCATGCCGCGACGTCGAAGCCGACCCCCGTCAACAGCGCCGCCGCCGCGCCGCCCATCGCGCCCAGCCCCATCAAGCCGACCCGCCGGTTCGCCGCGGTCGGCGATGCGATAACCCGCCACGCATGGGCGCGCTGCTGCGCATCCAGCACCGGCTGCTCCCGGTGATACCGCAGCACATGCAGCAGCACATATTCCGCCATGCACGTGGCCAGGCCGCTGTCGACCATGCGGACGATCGGGACGCCGGCCGGCAGGTCCGGATCGCGCAGCAACCCGTCGACGCCGGCGCCAAGATTGAGGATCGCCTTGAGATTGGGGAATTGCGTGAGCGACCCCAGGGGCGGCCGCCAGACCAGCGCAAACTCGATATCCGCGGGATCGCCCGGCGACTCCCACGGACGAACCTCCAGATCGGGAAGGGCGGCGTTCAGCGCGTCGCGCCAGGACTCGAAAGGGTCGTTTTCGGAATAGAAAATTAACGCCATCGGCCGTCCCCGCTCCGCGTCACACGCCGATAACGCCGCTGGCGATCGCGTCTTCCGCCGTCTCGAGATCGAACGCCGCGGCCATGAGGGCCTTGGTGTAGGCTTCCTTCGGCTCGCGGAAAATCGTCTCGACCGGCCCCTGCTCGACGACCTTGCCCGCGCGCATCACGATGACGTCGTCGGACAGCGCCCGCACCACGCGCAAGTCGTGGCTGATGAACAGATAGGCGAGGCGGTGGCGCTTCTGCAGCGCCCGCAAGAGATCGACGATCTGCGCCTGCACCGAACGGTCGAGCGCCGAGGTGGGTTCGTCGAGCACCACGAAACGGGGCTTCAACACCATCGCCCGGGCGATCGCGATGCGCTGCCGCTGGCCACCGGAAAATTCATGCGGATAACGGTGGCGGGTCTCCGGATCGAGATCGACTTCCTTGAGCGCCTCGACCACCAGCGCGTCGCGCGCCGCCGCGTCGCCGCCGATTTCATGGACCTTGAGCCCTTCCTCGACGATCTGCCCGACCGACATGCGCGGACTCAAACTGCCATAGGGATCCTGAAACACCACCTGCAATTCGCGGCGCATCGGCCGCAATTCCCGGGACGACAGGCCCTGAATATCCGTACCCTGAAAAACGATCTCGCCCTGGCTGCTTTGCAACCGGATCAGCGCCATGCCGAGCGTCGTCTTGCCGGACCCGGATTCGCCGACCACGCCGACGGTTTGGCCTTCGCGCACGGACAGGCTGATACCGTCGACGGCGCGAATGTAAGAAGCGGTGCGCCGCAGCAACCCTTTTTTGATCGGAAACCAGACCTTCACGTCGCCGCCGCTCAGCACCGCCGGCGCATCCTGCCGCATCGGCGTCTTCTGGCCGCTCGGCTCCGCTTCGATAAGCCGGCGGGTATAGGGGTGTTGCGGGTTCGCGAAGACCTCTTCCGTAACCCCGGTTTCGACGATCTCGCCCTGCTGCATCACGCAAAGCCTTTTGGCCACTTTGCGAACCACGCCCAGATCATGGGTGATAAACAGCATCGCCATGCCGAATTTGCTCTGCAGCTCGCTCAGGAGTTTGAGGATCTGCGCCTGAATCGTGACGTCGAGCGCCGTCGTCGGCTCGTCGGCAATCAGCAGATCGGGATCGTTGGCCAGCGCCATGGCGATCATGACCCGCTGCCGCTGACCGCCGGACAGCTCGTGCGGATAGGCGGTCAGCCGGTCCTCCGCATCGCGGATACCGACCAGCTCCAACAATTCCAGCACGCGCTCGCGCGCCGCATCCGCCGCCATGCCCTTGTGCAGAAAGAGCGTTTCGCTGATCTGTTTCTCCACCGAGTGAAGCGGGTTGAGCGACGTCATCGGCTCCTGGAAGATCATCGAAATGCGATCGCCGCGCACCCGCCGCAAGGTCTCCGCCTTTACATTGACGATTTCCTGGCCCTTGAACTCTATCGAGCCCGAGGGGTGCCGCGCAGTCGGATACGGCAGCAACTGCAGGACCGACAAGGCGGTCACCGATTTGCCCGAACCCGATTCGCCGACCAGGGCCAGGGTTTCTCCCACCGGGATATCGAAGGATACCCGTTTCACCGCCTCGACCGCCCCGCCGGGCACATCGAAGGTCACGGAGAGATCGCGGACCGAGAGAAGAGGCCGATCGTTCATGCCATTACCCTTGAATCTTGCGCGGATCGAAGGCGTCGCGCACCGCCTCGCCGATAAACACCAGCAGCGACAGCATCACCGCAATCGTCACGAACGCCGTGATGCCGAGCCACGGCGCGTGGAGATTCTCCTTACCCTGCTTCAGCAGTTCGCCCAGCGAAGCCGAGCCGGGCGGCAAGCCGAAGCCGAGGAAATCGAGCGACGTCAATGTCACCAGCGATCCCGACGTGATAAAGGGCAAGAATGTCAGGGTGGCGACCATCGCGTTGGGCAGGAGGTGGCGATACATGATCGTCCGGTTGTTCACGCCCAGCGCGCGCGCCGCCCGGACATATTCGAAATTCCGCGCGCGCAGGAATTCGGCCCGCACCACGCCGACCAGCCCGGTCCAGCTGAACAGCAGCATAAGACCGAGCAGCCACCAGAAATTCGGCTGCACCACGCTGGCGAGAATGATCAGCAGATAGAGGGCGGGCAGACCGTTCCAGATTTCAATCGCCCGCTGGCCGAGCAGATCGGTCAGCCCGCCGAAATAGCCTTGCAGCGCGCCGACGGCGACGCCGACAATCGAACTCAGGATCGTCAGGATCAGACCGAACAGAACCGAAATGCGAAACCCGTAGATGATCCGCGCGACGAGATCACGGGCCTGATCGTCGGTTCCCAGCCAATTGTCGGTCGAGGGCGGCGCTGGGGCCGGCACCGGCAGGTTCGAGATGTGCGTGTCGAAGCTGTAGCGGACCGGCGGCCACAGGATCCAACCCTTCTTTTCGATGATGTCGATGAGGAAGGAATCGGTGAAGTCCGCTTCGGTCTCGAAATCGCCGCCGAATGTCGTTTCCGGATAATACGCCGCGAACGGAAAGTAGATGCCGCCGTCGTAGCCCACCGCCAGCGGCCGGTCGTTCGCGATGACTTCGGCGAACAGCGACCCGACGAACAGGACCAGGAAAATCCACAGCGACCAGTAGCCGCGGCGGTTCGCCTTGAAATTCTCGATGCGGCGGCGGTTAAGCGGCGTGATGCGCATGCCCAGCACGGTGTCCGCAGATACGGTTGCCGATATGTCTGCCGATGTGTCGACCGGGGCCACCATCAGGTCTCCCGGCTTTCGAAATCGATCCGCGGATCGATCAGCATGTAGGTGATGTCGCCAATCAGATGCAGGATCAGCCCCAGCAGCGTGAACATATAGAGCGTGCCGAACATGATCGGATAATCCCGATCGATCACCGCCTCGAACCCGAGCAGGCCGAGACCGTCGAGCGAGAAGATCACTTCGATCAACAGCGAGCTGGTGAACAGAATGCCGATAAAAGCCGACGGGAAGCCCGCAATCACGATCAGCATGGCGTTGCGGAAGACGTGACCGTACAGCACCGCCCGCTCGCCGAGACCCTTGGCCCGCGCAGTCACGACATATTGCTGGTTGATCTGGTCCAGGAAGGAATTCTTGGTCAGCATGGTCAGGCCCGCGAACCCGCCGATCACCATCGCCAGCACCGGCAGCGTCATGTGCCAGAAGTAATCCACGATCTTCATCGGCCAGGACAACTGGCCCCAATCGTCCGACACCAGGCCGCGTAACGGAAACCAGTCGAAATACCGGCCGCCCGCGAACACCACGATCAGCAGGATGGCGAAGAGAAAACCCGGGATCGCATTGCCGAAAATCACCGCGCCACTGGTCCAGACGTCGAATCGGGAACCGTCGCGCACCGCCTTCGCAACGCCGAGCGGGATCGAGATCAGATAGATCAGCAGGGTCGCCCAGATACCGAGCGAAATGGAGACCGGCATCTTTTCGATGATGAAGCCGACGACGCTCTTGTCGCGGAAATAGCTGCGGCCGAAATCGAAGGTGAGGTAATCGCCGATCATCTTGAAAAACCGCTCATGCGCCGGCTTGTCGAAGCCGAATTGCTTTTCAAGCTGTTTGATGAATTCCGGATCGAGGCCCTGCGCACCGCGGTATTTCAGATTGACCGACGACTGGCCAATCGCTTTTTGCTTCTGCCCGCCGCCCGCCTCGGAGCCTTCGTTGCCGGTGATCCGCGCCGTTGCCTCGACGCTCTGTCCCTGCAAGGTCGCCAACACACGTTCGACCGGACCGCCGGGTGCGAATTGCACCACGACGAAATTCACCAGGATGATCCCGAACAGAGTCGGAACGATCAGCATCAGGCGCCGGGCGATATAGGCGTACATCAGTTAGCGATCACTCGAGAATCTGTCACTTCGACCTGCCCGACTGCCGGTGCGGAGCCAATGCCGCCTGCCGGACAGGATCGACCCACCAGGTAAAAAGACTGGCGCCGCTGTCGGGAGTAACTTTCGGGATACCGAACATATTCCAATAGAGAACACGGTCAAACGGGATATGAAAATGCGGGATGACCAGAAACTTCCACAGGAGCACGCGATCGAGCGCTCGGGTATAGGTCACCAAATCCTTCCGGGACGGCGCGGCGATCAGCTTTTCGATCAATTTGTCGACGACCGGATCCTTAAGGCCCGCCAGATTTCGACTGCCGATCCGCGCCGCCGCATCGCTGCCCCAATAATTCCTCTGCTCGTTGCCCGGCGACAAGGATTGCCCCCAGGTCCCGACGATCATGTCGTAATCGAAGTTTTGTACGCGTTTTTGGTATTGCGCCGAATCGACCGTTCGTACGCGTACCTCGATGCCGAGACGTTTGAGATTTTGCTTGAACGGCAGCACCACCCTTTCGAAAAGCGGGCTGACGAGCAAGACCTCAAAACGAAACTCCTGCGCGGACTTGCCGTGCTTCAATATCCGATTCTTGCGATCGAACTGCCAGCCCGCATCGCGCAACATCTTGTTTGCGATACGCAAGTTAGCGCGAATATTGCCGCTGCCGTCGGTCATCGGCGCCTTGTAGGCGGATGTGAACAGCTGCGACGGCAGCTTGTCGCGGAACTGTTCCAGCAGTTTGAGCTCGTCGCCTTTCGGCAATCCCGTTGACGCCAATTCGGAATTATCGAAAAAGCTGTTTGTACGCGTGTACTGACCATAGAACAGGGTCTTGTTCGACCATTCGAAATCGAAGGCGTGCGCCAACGCCTGTCGCACCCGCGGATCCTTGAACAGCGGGCGGCGCAAATTGAAAACAAACCCCTGCATGCCGCTGGATCGATTGTGCTTGAACCTGCGCTTGACCAGGTGGCCGTCTTTTGCCGCTGCGATGTCATATTCGGTCGCCCAGGCCTTTGACGAACTCTCCGCCTGATAGTCGAAGGCGCCGGACTTGAATGCTTCGCGCGAAACCGTCGAATCCCGAAAATATTCGAAGCGCAGCGTGTCGAAATTATATTCGCCGCGACGCACGGGATGATCGACGGCCCAATAATCTTTTACCCGTTCGTAGGCGACCTGACGGTTGGCCTCGAAACTCTTGAGCCGATAGGGCCCGCTGCCCAAGGGCGGCTCCAATGTCGTTTTGGTGAAGTCGCGTTTTTCCCAGTAGTGCTTCGGCAGAACGGCCAGTTGCCCGACGATCAACGGCAATTCGCGGTTCTCCCCAGGCTTGAAGGAAAATTTGACGCTGCGCGACGCGACTTTCTCAACCTTTGCCACATTGCCGTAGTAATATTTGTAGAACGGCGTGCCCTTCTCGACCAAGGTGTTGAAGGTCCAGATCACATCTTCGACGGTAATCGGCTTGCCGTCATGCCAGCGCGCCTTGGGGTTCAGATGAAAGACGACCCAGGAACGGTCCCGCGCCATCTCGACGGACTCGGCGATTAATCCATACATCGAGAACGGCTCGTCCGAAGAGGATGCCATTAGCGTATCGTAGATCAGCCCGAGGCCGGCGGCCGAACGGCCCTTGACGATGAAGCCGTTGAAGGAATCGAACCCGCCAATCGATCCCATCTTGACCTCGCCGCCCTTCGGCGCGTCCGGATTGACGTAATCGAAGTGCTTGAATCCTGACGGGTATTTGAGATCCCCATGCATCGCGATGCCATGGCCGCGATAGACATCCGCCGATAGGGCCGCCCCCGAACACAAGAGTGCGAAAACGGCGAAAATCGCGGCGATGGGGTGTCTCATGCAACAGGACTCCGCTTGTTGGCCAGGGACCTGCATGGTCTCCGATCAACCGGTGATGTCAAATCAGAAATTTGTAAGGTTCCGATGGCTTGGGACGCAAGCGTTTCAAGACCGCAGGATCGCAAGCGCTTCGCCATGCAGGGTCGGGTTGGCGGCCGCCAGGATATGGCCGTCGGACTCGCGGGTCATCGGCGCGCCGCTCCAATCGGTCACCACGCCGCCCGCGCCTTCTATTACCGGCACCAGCGCCATAAAATCGTAGATCTTCAAACAGGCCTCGGTGATCAAATCGATATGCCCGCTGGCGAGCAACGCATAGGCATAGCAATCGCCGCCATAGCGGCTTTGCCCGACCCGCGCCATCAGCGCGTCCACCTTTGCCCGGTCGTCGCCATGGTCGAACATGTCGGGATGGGTGGCATAGTGCCGCGCCGACGACAGACGCGCCGCCGCATGGGTTCGTGCGGGCGCGCCGTTGAAGGTGGTCGGCCGGCCCGCCGCGCCGATCCAGCGTTCGCCGAGCACCGGCTGATCGATGATGCCCAGGATCGGCGCGCCGTCGCGCATCGCCGCAATCAGGGTGCCGAAGACCGGCATGCCGGTCACGAAAGCCCTGGTGCCGTCGATCGGATCGAGAACCCAGGCGACTTCCGCGTCGGTGCGGACGAAACCGTGCTCCTCGCCGAAAATGCCGTGTTCGGGATAGGCCTGTTCGATCAGGTCGCGCATCGCCGCTTCCGCCTCGCGGTCGGCGATCGTCACCGGGCTTGCATCCCCTTTCGCCTCGACATCGAAATCGGTGCGAAAATAGCGCCGCACGACCGGCCCGCTCGCCTCCGCCAGGCGTTCGGCCAAAGCGATGAAAGCGTCGGGACAGGATTGCGTCATGAATGCGCCCCCCTTGGGGCGCGCCTTACGGCATCGGTTTCGGGTTGTCGCTCAACGTCCGGAGGTAGGCGATCAAATCGGCGCGGTCTTGCGCGCTCTTGAGGCCGGCGAAGGTCATCTTCGTGCCCTTCACATAGTCCTTCGGCTTGTACAGGAACTTGTTCAGATCTTCGTAGCTCCAGGCGCCGCCCAATCCCTTGAGCGCGCTGGAGTAGCTGTATCCGTCCGCGCCCGCCTGCTTGCTTCCGACGGTGTCCCAGAGGTTCGGCCCGATCTTGTTCTTCCCGCCTTTTTCGAGGGTATGACAGGACGTGCATTTCTTCGCCACTTTCTGGCCGCTCGCGACATCCGCCTTCGCCAGCATCGGCGCGACTTCGCCCGGCCCTGCAGGCTTTGACGCGGATTCCGTCGCCGACGCGACGCTGACTTCGCCCTCGGCGATTGCATAGGCTTGCTTGGTCTGGGGCGCCCGAAGAAAGATCTGCTGGGAAATTAGCGAGACCCCCAAGGCGAGGATGCCGGCGCAGAGAAGGCCGGCGGCAATCTTGTTTACCAGTAGCGGGTCGTTCCCCATCGTCAAAACCCCGAACGCAATTTCCGAACACATCGACAAAACCGCGCATCAGATGGCATGTCCAAGGCGCGGCACCGAAAAGCGGCTGGCGTAACCTATACCAATGGGCTGTAATGCCATAGCCAGCGCCGTCCCGCGCGGCAATATGACGCAGTAATTTCACCCGGCAAATACGCCGAAAACACCTGAAAACCATCGCGAATCGCCCTCCATGCCCACGCCGCGCCAACCCATCATCCTGATACCCGCCCGCCTCGCTTCGACCCGCTTGCCGGACAAGCCCCTGGCCGACATCGCCGGCCAACCGATGATCGTGCAGGTCTGGCGCCGGTCCATGGAGGCCGGGATCGGCCGGGTCGTGATCGCGGCGGCGGAACAGGCGATCGTCGACGCGGTCACCGAAGCCGGCGGCGAGGCGGTTTTGACCGATCCGGACCTGCCGTCCGGGTCGGACCGGATTCACGCAGCGCTGTCCGCGATCGATCCGAAGGGCGATCATGACGCGGTGATCAACGTGCAAGGCGACCTGCCGACCATCGAGCCGGCGGCGATCCGCGCGGCGCTCGCGCCGCTCGGTGACGAGGCTGTGGATATCGCGACAATCGCTGCGGAAATCACCCGCGCGGAAGAACGAGACAATCCCAATGTGGTGAAGGCGGTGGTCGGCCTGGCGGCGGGGGAACGGCGCGGCCGCGCACTCTATTTCACCCGCGCCACGGCGCCCTCCGGCGACGGGCCGCTGTATCACCATATCGGCCTCTACGCCTATCGGCGCGCCGCGCTCGACCGGTTCGTCGCGCTGCCGCCCGGCATTCTCGAGAGGCGCGAAAAGCTCGAGCAATTGCGCGCGCTCGAAGCCGGCATGCGGATCGACGTGGCGCTCGTTGACACGGTTCCGCTCGGTGTCGATACTCCGGCCGACCTTGAACGCGCCCGCAAAATTCTCGCGCGCTGAAACGAGATTCCCAACACGCGGTTCCTCAAAAATGGCGACCAACACCGAAAACCTGATTGCCTTTCAAGGCCTTCCGGGCGCGTATTCCGATTTGGCCTGCCGCACCGTCTTTCCGGACATGGAAACACTGCCGTGCAATGCGTTCGAGGATGTCTTCGCCGCGGTGCATGACGGCGCCGCGCGGCTGGCGATGATTCCGATCGAGAATTCGGTCGCCGGGCGGGTCGCGGACATCCATCATCTGTTGCCAAGATCCAATCTGCACATCATCGCCGAGCACTTCCAGCGGGTGAACCACCAGTTGTTGGGCCTCAAAAGCGCGACCCTGGACGACGTGGCGACCGTGCACAGCCATGTTCATGCCCTGTCGCAGTGCCGAAACATCATCCGGGACCTCGGCGTCCGTCCCGTGGTCCACGCGGACACCGCCGGCGCCGCCAAGGAATTGTCGGAGAAGCGCGACAAATCCTTCGCCGCCATCGCATCGACGCTCGCGGCGGAAATCTACGATCTCAAAATACTGCGCACCAATATCGAAGACGAAGACCACAACACCACCCGCTTCATCATCATGGCGCGCGATCCGATCGACCCCGATCCCGACGACGGCATCGTCGTGACCTCCTTCGTCTTCCGCGTGCGCAACGTGCCGGCGGCGCTCTACAAGGCGCTTGGCGGCTTCGCCACGAACGGTGTCAACATGACCAAACTCGAATCCTACATGGTGCGCGGCCAATTCACCGCGACACAGTTCTACGCCGATATCGAAGGCCACCCGGACCAGACATCCGTGCGTCTGGCGCTGGAAGAACTCGGCTTTTTCAGCCGCGAGGTCACGATATTAGGGGTCTATCCGGCATCGCCGCATCGCGGCACGGATTCGGGCGACTAGATCAACCTGCCTTAATCGGAATCAATTAAAGGCCGAAAAGTTGATCGATTCTATAAAGATAACCTGCCCTAGACCGCCCTACTCTTCGAGCCACTCGTCGATCAGGCGGCGCGATATCGAGTCCTTCCGGGGCAGGCGCAGGGTCGCGTCTTCCGGCGAATTGCGCAGTTCGTCGCGGCTGAACCAGCGCGCGCCGTCCTCCAGCTCGTGATAGTCGACATCAAGATCGAAGGTCGTCGCCCGGGCGGTAAAGCCGAGCATGATGTTCGCCGGAAACGGCCAGGGTTGCGAAGAATGGTAGATCGTGTCGGTGATGCGCAAGCCGACTTCCTCGAACACCTCGCGGGCAACCGCATCTTCCAGGCTCTCGCCCGGCTCAACGAAGCCGGCGAGGATCGAGTGCTGACCCGGCAGCATATTGGCCTTGCGCCCCAATACCACCCGGTCGCCGCCGTCATGCACCAGCATGATCACGGCGGGATCGGTGCGCGGGAAGCAAAGCGTTCCGCACTCGGCATTGGAACACCGCAGTACATGACCGGCATCCCTGATTTCAGTGGGGCCGCCGCAGGCGCTGCAGAAGCGATGCCGCGCGTGCCAGTTCATCATCGCCCGGGCATAGGCCAGCAAGCCGCCTTCGCCCGGCGCCATGAATTGACCGACCCGGCGCAAATCGGTGAATTCGCCATGCTCGCGCAGCGGCGGTTGTTCATGGTCGGACAGGTCGACGGCAAAATGCGGCACGTCTTCTACCAGCCCCAGAAAGACCACCAGGCTCGATTGCGAAGCGATTGCCGGATCCATCGGCAGGACCACGCTTTCCGGCGCTTCCGCACCGGTCCGCACAAGGCTGTGCGTCCGCCAAACCGGGATGAGCCGGCTTGCCGCGTCCCGCAAGCAGTTGTCGAGCCAGTCATCGTCGCGCCGCAGGTGTCCGGCGCGATCGATCACGAAATCGGCATAGATGTTAGGCCGTCGCATGGTCATGGGCGGCAAAATTGGCACGGTTGTTCCGGCCGTGCAACTTCCAGCCCGCAGGCCCGAGACTCTTGTTGGCAAGGGCGGGGCGCTGACTGCTATATTGGCCGCGGAAGGCTGGCTTGCGGACGAGTCCCTCGCCAACCCGGTCAGATCCGGAAGGAAGCAGCCGTAACGAGTCAGGTTCGGGTCGTGGGTCCAGTCTTCCACCCGATAAAGGGAGCCCGCAGCAGGATTCGCAACGAGAGAAAAGTCCCGCCTCATGGCAACGGACACTAATACCGACGCCTACCGCGTCCTCGCCCGGAAATACCGGCCGAGCACTTTCGACGAATTGATCGGCCAGGACGCTCTGGTCCGAACGCTGTCGAATGCCATCGAAAGCGGCCGGATCGCGCATGCCTATATGCTGACCGGAGTGCGCGGCGTCGGCAAAACGACGACGGCCCGGATCATCGCCCGCGCGCTCAACTGCGTCGGTGCGGACGGCACCGGCGGCATTACCATCGCGCCTTGCGGCGTCTGCGACCACTGCGTTGCCATCGCCGAAGACCGCCATGTCGACGTCATGGAAATGGACGCAGCCAGCCGCACCGGAGTCGACGACATCCGGGAGCTGATCGACGGCGTGCGCTACCGCCCGGCCTCGGCGCGCTTCAAGGTCTATATCATCGACGAAGTGCACATGCTCTCGAAGAACGCCTTCAATGCGCTGCTCAAGACGCTGGAAGAACCGCCGGAGCATGTCCGGTTTATTTTCGCGACCACGGAAATTCGCAAAGTGCCGGTGACCGTCCTCTCGCGCTGCCAGCGATTCGATCTGCGGCGCCTCGATACCGCCGAGTTGGCCCAGCATTTCGAAGACATCGCCGCGCGCGAGGACGTCAAAACGGAAGAAGAGGCGATCCGCCTGATCGCCCGCGCCGCCGACGGCTCGGTGCGCGACGGCCTCTCCCTGCTCGACCAGGGCATCGCGCTCGGCGCCGGCACGGTCACCGCCGAGCAGGTGCGCGGCATGCTCGGGCTTGCCGACCGCACGGCCGTCTTCGACCTGTTCGACAAATTGATGGCCGGCGATATCAAGGCCGTTCTCGGGCAAATGCAGTCGTTGTACCGCGACGGGGCGGATCCGGTTGCTGTGGTCCAGGACCTGCTCGACGTCACCTATTGGATTACCCGGATCAAGATCGCGCCGGAAGTCGCCGAAGCCAATTACACGCCCGAAGTGGAACGGACCCAGGGCGGCGAGATGGCGGCAAAACTGAGCATGCCCATCCTCACGCGAACCTGGCAAATGCTGCTGCGCGGACTCGAGGAGACCCAGCGCGCGCAGGCACCGCTGCAGGCGGCCGAAATGGTGCTGGTGCGCCTCGCATTTGCGACCGAGCTGCCGCCGCCGAGCACGCTGGCACGGCCGGATGCGGCCCCGGCCGGGAAACCGGCGCCCGCGCCAACGGAGCCGCCGGGCGCATCCAACGGCAGCGCAAGCGCCGCCGGTGCCGGCGGACCGGTCGCGGCTATCGCCGACCCGGCGCCGGCCGCCCAGACGGAAAGTGCGCCCGCCTCGGCGCTGATACCGCAAAGTTTCCGCGAAGCGGTCGAATTGTTCCAGGCCCGCCGCGAGGTCGGCGTACGCGCGCAACTCTACAATAACGTCCATCTGGTTCACTTCGAGCGCGGCCGCATCGAAATCCGCCCAAACCAACACGCCCCGCGCGATCTCGCCAGCAACACCGCGAGCATGCTTACCAACTGGACCGGCGAACGCTGGGTCGTGAGCGTTTCCCAGGACTCCGGCGATCCGACTCTGGCCGAGCAAGCGGCCGCGGAAGAGCGGCAGCGCGTCGACGCGGCGGAATCCCTGGCGCTGGTGCAAGCGGTAAAGGCCGCCTTCCCCGGCGCCACGATTCGAAAGGTCACGCCGCGGGCGCCCGACCAGATGGCTGGTCTCGAGGCCGCACCGGACGATATGGATGACGATGCCGTCGATGAAATCGACCTCCTTCTTGCGGATGAAAAGGAATAGTGAATGAAAAACCTTGGCCAACTCATGAAGCAGGCTCAGGAAATGCAGACCAAGATGGCCGAGATGCAGGAAAAGCTCGAATTCATCGAGATCGAGGGCAATGCCGGCGGCGGCATGGTCGCGATCACGTTGAACGGCAAAGGCGCGATTCGCAGTATCAAGATCGATCCGGCACTGGCCAAGCCGGACGAGATGGAAATTCTTGAAGACCTGATCGTCGCGGCGTATGGCGATGCCAAAGCCAAGCTCGAAACGAAAGTTCAGGAAGAGACGGCGTCGCTTATGGGCGGGCTGCAATTGCCCCCGGGCTTCAAACTGCCGTTTTGAGCGCACACCCCCGATGACCGAAGTCGAACGCCTGATACAACTCCTGGCGCGCCTGCCGGGGCTTGGCCCCCGGTCGGCGCGCCGGGCGGCGCTGCATTTGCTCAAGAAGCGCGAAAGCCTGATGGAGCCGCTTACCCGGTCGCTGGATCAGGTCGCGCGCAGCGTGCGGACATGCTCCCAATGCGGCAATCTCGATACCGCGGACCCTTGCGGCATTTGCCTGGACCACAAACGCGACCCCGCCTTGATTTGCGTGCTGGAGGAGGTCGCGGATCTTTGGGCGCTCGAGCGGACCGGGTCCTTCAAGGGGCGCTATCACGTTCTCGGCGGCCATCTATCCGCCCTCGACGGTATCGGACCGGAAGACCTCAATATCGGCACGCTGGTCGACCGCGCCGCCGACGCGGCGGTAACGGAAGTTATCCTCGCGACCAACCTCACGGTGGACGGCCAAACGACGGCGCATTATCTCGCCGAGCGGCTGGCCCCGACCGGAGTCGCGGTTACGCGGCTGGCGCATGGCGTGCCGGTCGGCGGCGAACTCGATTACCTGGATGACGGTACGCTGACAGCCGCGCTGCGGGCGCGGCGCACGGTGCAAGACTGAAACGCCTGCTCTTCATATCCATGCTCGGCGCGCCGGGCCGCTACGACCCGACGCTCTATGCCGGCCAACCCAGCGGCGACGATGAGGTTCACTGGTTCCGCCTTTGCCTGCGGGATCTGGCGCTGGACGAGCGGGTCGATCTGCACGGCGCAGCGGTGTGCCGGGGAGCGCCGCTGCCGGCGCCGGAACATGCCGATGCGGTCATTGTCGGCGGCAGTTGGCATTCGGTCCATGAAGGCCTGCCATGGCAGCGCGCAACCGTGGAATGGCTCCACGAGTACCGGCAGACCGGCCGATCCCTGCTGGCGATATGCGGCGGCCATCAGCTGGTGGCGGTCATGCTGGGCGGCCGGGTGGAACCGCTGGACGGCGGGCCCTGCGCCGGCAGCCACGCCGTCCGAACGACTGCCGGCGGCGGCCGGCACGTCCTGTTCGAAGGATACGCCCGGTCGTCGCCATTTCATTTCGCCAACTACGATCATGTGACGGAGCCGCCGCCAGACGCGGTAATCCTCGCGCGGTCCGACCGATAGCAATCTTGCCGCTTCCTGGCGCGACGTCGATCCCGCGTTGGCCCGGCGCTACCGAACGCTTCCGGGAGCGGCAAAATTGATCGCCAATTTCCTCGTCGGCGCGGCGATGATCGAATAGTCTACCCACCGGAATCGGAAGCACAGCGGCCCCGGTCCACGGGGCGGAGAAAGACATACACATGGCGCCAAAGTTCGCACCTCTTACCCGTCGTCACGGGCCAATCCACAGGCCAATTCACAGGCCGATCGCATGGGCAATTCTCGCCGTGCTGATCGCCGCTGCCGGCCCGGCGATGGCGCAACAGCCGGAACAGACCGTTTCGCAGGCGGCCCGGACACGACTCGATCTCACGATTTACAACGGTAACCTTGCGCTGATACAGGACCAACGCCGCGTCAAATTGAAAAAAGGCGTCAATGATCTGGCCCTGTCGGGCGTCAGCCCGTCGATGCAGCCAGCGACCGCCGCGGTGACCGCGCGCGCGAAACAGCCCGTCACCTTGATCGAACAAACCTTCGCATTCGATCTGTTGACGCCGGAAGCGCTGCTCAAGCATTCCGTCGGCCGCAATGTCCACATCATCAAGACGCACCCGACCACGGGCAAGGAAAGCCTGGTCGCCGCGACCGTGCTGAGCACGCGCAACGGCGTGGTCTTGAAAATCGGCGACAAGATCGAGACCGGGATACCCGGGCGGCTCGCCTTCAAGGCGTTGCCGAAAACGCTGCGCGAACGCCCGACCCTGCTGGCCTCCCTGCGCAGCGCGGCGGCGACGACCGCCCGTGTCGATATTCGGTATCTGACGAGCGGCATTACCTGGCAGGCGGACTACATCGCCGAACTGAATGCGGAAGAAACAGCGATCGCGCTGCAGGGCGTCGCCACGATCACCAATAACAGCGGCATCTCTTACAAAAAGGCGACGCTCCGCCTCGTTGCGGGGCAAGTCAACCGGCGGCAGTCAACGACCCGGCCCAATGTGCGCGCATTGGCCGCTAAAAATGTGGCTGCGGTCGGCGGCCGCGCCGAACCGCAGCAGGTGTCCGATTTGCACTTCTATCCGGTCGATCGGGAGGCGTCGATCGGTGATCGCGAGACCAAGCAAATCACGTTGTTCCGGGCACCCAAGGTGCCGGTCGCCAAGGAGTACCGGATCCTCGGCGACGGCACATTCTATACGCGCCGGTTCGGCAATGCCCTGGTCGTCAATGCGGAAACGATTCTCCGCTTCAGAAACGGCAAATCCGACGGTCTCGGCGTGCCGATGCCGGCCGGCACGGTCCGGGTCTATAGCGGCGCCCGCAAGGCGGCGACGATATTCCTCGGCGAAGACGGCCTGCCGCACACCGCCAGCGGCGAATCCATCGAGCTGAAACTCGGCCGCGCCTTCGACATCACGGCAACCCGCAGACAGAAAGATTTCCGTAAGCAGGGGCTGCCCAAGAACACCTATGAAGCGGATCACGAAATCGAGGTTCGCAACGCCACGGAAAACCCGGTCACGGTGGTCTTGGAAGAGCGGATTCCCGGCGATTGGACAATCGTCTCCAGTTCGGCGAAACACGCGAAACCGGCGTCGGATCGTGCGGAATGGCACTTGACCGTTCCGGCGCAGGGCAAGACGACGCTCAGCTACAAGGCGCGCGTCCAGCTGTAAGGCCGGCGCGTCAATCGCCTTCCAACACGGCCCGCGGGCTGGCCGGCAGTTCCGTCACGGTGTCGTCTTCGTCGTCGCTGAGATCGACTTCCTGAATGCGCAGGGCGCGTTTTTGGACCTTTTCGGTCGAAATGCGAATTTGCCGCAAATCCGCCTCGGCTTGTCCGAAATGGCGCAACAGATTCCCGACCCGACCATCGAGACGCCCCACATCGTCGTTCAAGGCGATCACTTCCTTCTGGATCAGACCCGCCTGTTCGCGCATCTGGGCATCCTTCAACACCGCCCGGATCGTGTTCAGCGTCGCCATGAGCGTGGTCGGCGAGACGATATAGACGTGCGCCCGATGGGATTTCTCCACCACCTCGGGCAATTCCGCGTGCAACTCCGCATAGACCGCCTCGGACGGCAGAAACATCAGTGCGGAATCCGCGGTTTCACCCGGCAGGATGTACTTGCTCGCAATATCGTTGACGTGTTTCAGGACATCCCCGGCGAAGGCGCGCCGCGCGGCGGTCCGTTCCACGGGCGTTTCCGCCTTGCGCAGCAAATGAAAGCTTTCGAGCGGAAACTTCGCGTCGATCGCGATGGGGCCCGGCGGATTCGGCAGCGTCAGCAAGCAATCGACCCGGGTCTTGTTGCTCAGCGAAGCCTGAAAAACGTAAGCCGACGGCGGCAATGCATTGCGCACCTGGTCGGACAGTTGACTCTCGCCGAAGGCGCCGCGGGATTGTTTGTTGGACAACACCTCCTGAAGGTTCACCACATCCGCGGAGAGCTTGGTGATGTTTTCCTGCGCCTTTCCGATGATGGCCAGCCGCTCCTTCAGGTCGCCCATCGTATTGGCGCTGTCGATCGCCTGTTTCTGCAGGGAATCGCCGATTCGCCGGCCGACATCGGCCAACCGCTCGTCCAATGTCTTGGTGAGGGCGCGTTCCTGGACCTGCAGGCGTTCGCCGACCATGTTTTGGCCCGTCGCAACCGCATCGGCCAATTGGCTGAGCCGATCGGCGAGCACGGCCTGCGCTTCGGCCAACCGGTGCGTCATGTCATCATGCGACCGGCGGCGCGACAGAAACGCCGCGACGGCGGCCAGCAGCGCCACCAGGCACGCCGCACCGACGAGCACGAGCTGCGGATCAAGTTCCGTTAATAGTTCTCTCAATGCCGCGGGTCCTCCGGGTTAACCCTATCATGGTGCTGATCTACACCACCCTTGGCCTTGACGCCATGGAAGCTTGCCCATACCTAGCTCTGTAGGAACGACGCGACGGACCGAAGCAGACATGGCCGAGCTACCGATCATTACCGCACCCGACCCCAGGCTCAAAGTGAAATGCGAGCCGGTCGAGACCGTCGACGACGCCATCGCGACCTTGATGGACGACATGCTGGATACGATGTATCTGGCGCCGGGGATCGGTCTTGCCGCCCCCCAGGTGGGTGTGCCGAAGCGGGTGATCGTCGTCGATGTCTCGCCGAAGGACGGGCCGCGCGCACCGATGCGCATGGCCAATCCGGAAATCGTCTGGCAGGCCGAGGAGCGGGTCGTCTATGAAGAAGGCTGCCTGTCGCTGCCGGAACATTACGCGGATGTGGAGCGGCCCGCGAAGGTACGCGTTCGCTACATGAATGAAAAAAACGTCGCCTGCGAAATCGACGTCGACGGATTGCTCGCGACCTGCATCCAGCATGAGATGGATCATCTCGACGGTATCATCTTCGTCGATCATATTTCGGCCCTAAAACGGCGCATCATCTTGCGCAAACTCGCAAAAGCAAAAAAGCAGAACGCGATGGCGGCCGATTGATGCGGCAGGGATAGGAAGGCGATCATGGCATTGCGCATCGCCTTCATGGGAACGCCCGATTTCGCGGTGCCGGCCCTGGACGCCCTGCACCGGGCGGGCTACGACCTCGCCGCCGTCTATTGCCAGCCGCCCCGGCCCGCCGGCAGGGGCCAACGGCCACGCCCGTGCCCGGTTCAGGCCTGGGCCGAGGATCACGGCGTACCGGTGCAAACCCCGGTCTCGCTGAAATCGGCGGAAACCCAGCAGATATTCCGGGACCTCCGGCTCGACGCCGCCGTCGTCGCCGCCTACGGCCTGATCCTGCCGAAGGCGATTCTCGCGGCGCCACGGCTTGGATGCGTCAACATCCACGCGTCCCTGTTGCCGAGATGGCGCGGCGCCGCGCCGATCCATCGCGCCTTGCTGGCCGGCGATCGCGAGACCGGTATTTCCATCATGCAAATGGACGAAGGGCTCGATACCGGACCGGTTCTGCTGGCGGAGCGGATGCCCATCGCCGCCGATATGACGGCGGCGATATTGCACGATGCCCTGTCGGCGATGGGAGCGAGGCTGATCGTCGAAGCCTTGCGAGGGCTCGCCGACGGCACGCTCAACGCCGAGCCGCAGCCCGAACAGGGCGTAACCTATGCGGCGAAGCTGACCCGGGAGGAAGGCCGTCTCGATTGGACCGAAAGCGCCGCAGCGATCGAGCGCAGGATCCGCGCCTTCACGCCCTGGCCCGGCGCGTGGTGCGAGATCGCCGGCGCCCGGGTCAAACTATTGGCGGCGCAAGTCGTCGACGGCGCCGGGGTTCCCGGCACCGTCCTGGATGATCAGCTGACCGTCGCCTGTGGCGAGGGCGCCGTGCGCCCCTCACGACTACAGCGCGAGGGGCGCAAGGAAATGGACGCGGAAACATTCCTGCGCGGCTTTCCGCTGCCGAAGGGCAGCCGCATCGCATGACCCGGTGGCGCCTTACCGTCGAGTATGACGGCGGCCCGTTTGTCGGATGGCAGCGCCAGAGCAACGGCCCGTCCGTCCAGGGCGCGCTGGAGGATGCAATTATCGCGTTCAGCGGCGAGCGGGCCACGATTTTCGGCGCCGGGCGCACCGATTCCGGCGTCCATGCGTTGGGCCAGGTGGCGCATTTCGATCTGGTCAAACACACAGACGACGAAACGGTGCGGGACGCGATCAATTTTCACCTCAAACCGCATCCCGTCGCCGTTCTGGATACCGCAGCGGTTTCGGACGATTTTCACGCCCGGTTCTCCGCGACGCGCCGCCACTATCGCTATCGCATCCTGAACCGCCGCGCACCGCCGACCGTCCTCGCCGGCCGGGTCTGGCATGTGGCGGCGCCGCTCGACCCGCAGGCCATGGCGAATGCCGCTGGCGTGCTGGTGGGCCGCCACGACTTCACCAGTTTTCGCGCGGCCGCATGCCAGGCCGACTCGCCGGTCAAGACGCTCGAGTCCCTGGAAATCGAACAACAGGGCGATGAAATCTGGATCGTCGCGGTGGCGCGGTCCTTTCTGCACCATCAGGTGCGCAACATCGCCGGCACCTTGAAATTGGTCGGAGAGGGCAAATGGACGGCCGCGCGGGTCGCCGACGCCCTGGCCGCGCGCGACCGGAAAGAAGCCGGCCCGACCGCGCCCCCGAGTGGGCTGTACCTGATGCGGGTCGACTATTGAACGGGGCGATCCGGCCGGCCGGCTAAATAAGCAGCGAGGCCCGCAACACGCTGATGATCATGCCGAGCAGCGCCGAAGCGACCAGCAGCCCGATGCCGGTGCCCGCGCTGACACGCAAGACCACCCGGATGATAAACAGGTCGTAGAGCAGCACGATCAGAAATATTGAGACCGCCAAGACATGAAAAACCGGCTTCGAGACGAGACCGACGCCGAATAGCGTGGCAAGGGTGAGGAACAGAAGATACTGGGGGCCGGCCGACCAGTTCCGTGCCGCGACATAGCGGCAATATTCCTCGTCGCGCTGAATGGCCGGCGCGATGAACGCCATGGCGAGGGGCCACGCGGTCCAATCGATCACGAACGCAATCAGATCGACCGCGATCAGCCGGACCATACCGATCTCTTCCAGCGTTGTCGGCCTGACGAAAATCAGGAATACATGTGCCGGCAAGACGATAAGGGCGCAGAAAAAGGACTTTATCGCGCCTGACGGCGAGCCATCGATCAGGTTGACTGCGGTCCTGTCGCGCAGAAACAAACGCCAAGCCGCGTAGAGCCCGTTGGTCGCCTCTTGCCCGGTGATCATGATATCGCCCGTCAGGACCGGCTGAAAAAGCCGTCCAAGATCAATTCGTAAATGTCGGTCAGTTGCCGGATGTCCTCAACCCGGCACCGTTCGTCGATCTTGTGCATGGTCTGGCTCACCAGACCGAATTCCGCAACCGGACAATGGTCCTTGATGAAACGCGCGTCGGAAGTGCCCCCGGTCGTGCTCAGTTCCGGCCGGCGGCCGGTAATGCGGTGCGCGCTGTCCCCGATCAGGGTGCTGAGCTGTCCGGGAGGAAAGACGAAGGATTCGCCGCTCACCCGGATCTTGAGATCATAGTGTTCCGCGCCGCCGGCCGCCCCATCGAGCGTCGCGTGCAGCCATTCCGTCAGCGACGCGGAGGTGTGCATGTCGTTGAACCGAATATTGAAGCGGGCCTCGGCGGTACCGGGGATGACGTTCTCGGTCGGGTTGCCGATATCGATGCTGGTGATCTGCAGGCTGGACGGCTGGAAATGCGCGTTGCCGTCGTCGATTGGCTCCTTGGTCATGGCTGCCAGCATGGTAACGAGCCGGTGCGCCGCATTGTCCGCCAGATGGGGATAGGCGACATGGCCTTGCGCGCCGCGCACCGTCAGGATGCTGTTCATGCTGCCGCGCCGGCCGATTTTCATCATGTCGCCGAGCCGTTCCGGGTTGGTCGGCTCGCCGACCAGACAGGCGTCGATCGTCTCGTTGCGCGCCGCCAGCCAATCGAGCACCTTGCGGGTGCCGTTGATCGCCGGCCCCTCTTCGTCGCCGGTAATCAGGAAACTGATCGATCCGGGCAGTTCGCCCTTCGCCAGGATGCGGTGCGCCGCGACCGTAAAGGCGGCGATCGCGCCCTTCATGTCGACCGCGCCGCGGCCGTGCAGGTAGCCGTCGCGAATCTCGCCATCGAACGGACCGACCGACCACTCGCCCTCGGCGCCCGGCGGCACCACGTCGGTGTGGCCGGCGAAACAGAAATTCGGCGCCTGCGTTCCGATCCGTGCGTAGAGGTTATCCACGTCGGGCGTGTTTTCGTCTGAAAACACGCAACGATGGCACGTGAAGCCGAGGCCCTCCAGGGTCTCTTGTAACCGGTCGAGCGCACCGCCTTCCACCGGCGTCACGCTCGGACAGCGGATCAGGTCACGGGCGAATTCGACCGCGTCGAGCAAACCGGGTCAGTCCCGCAGCAAGTCGTTGATCGAGGTCTTTGCCCGGGTGCCCTCGTCGACGCGCTTGAGGATCACCGCGCAATACAAATTCGGCCCGGGCCGGCCGTCGGCCAGCGGCATTCCCGGCAGGCTGCCCGGCACCACGACCGAATAGGCGGGCACGCGGCCCCGGATGATTTCGCCCGTCTCGCGATCGACGATCTTCGTCGACTGGCCGATGAAGACGCCCATGGACAACACCGCGCCGGTCTCGACGATGACGCCTTCGACGACTTCACTACGCGCGCCGATGAAACAATTATCCTCGACGATGACCGGATCGGCCTGCAGCGGCTCCAGCACGCCGCCGATACCGACACCGCCCGACAGGTGGCAATTATCGCCGATCTGCGCGCAGGACCCCACCGTGGCCCAGGTGTCGACCATCGTGTTCGCGCCCACGCGCGCGCCAAGATTGACGAAGCTCGGCATCAGCACCGCGCCAGGCGCGATATAGGCGGAGCGGCGAACAACGCAATTCGGCACGCTGCGAAATCCGGCTTCCTTGAAATCCTTCTCGCTCCATCCGGCCGTCTTCGCCGGCACCTTGTCCCACCAGGAAGAGCCGTCGGGCCCGCCGCTTTGCGCCCACATGTCGTTGAGACGAAACGAGAGCAGGACCGCCTTTTTGAGCCATTGATTGACGAACCAGCCGTCCGGGCCCTTCTCCGCGACGCGGGCCTGGCCGCTGTCGAGCAGGTCGAGCGCGGTTTCGATGGCATCGCGCACCGCCCCCTTGGTGCCCGAATTTATCGATTCCCGGTCTTCCCAGGCGACATCGACTGCCGATTGAAGATCTGACTGGCTCATGGGCACCACCTGTTTTTCCACATTTTCCAAGGAAATCGGCCCGACTTTGAGCAAGAAGGCAGGGGGTGTCAAGCACACCTCCGAGCGCCGCGCTATCGAGTGCCGCCGGCGCCGGGCCGTCCCATTACGTTGTGGCAGGCAATACCGAGTCCGCCCGTTCGATCAATGCGCCGGCCGCGATCTTCGCTATCCTCGCCGCACGCTGTCGATCCTGCGATACCTGCGCGGTGACGATGGCGCCTTCGAGGAGAAGCGCCAGTTCTTCGGCCAGCAGGGCGCCGTCCGGGATTTCCGCCTGTATGCACAAGTCACGAATATAAGAGCGCATCAGCGCCTTGAACTCCTTGCACACCTGACGGATCGGCGTGTCGTCGTCGGAGTACTCGCCGATCGCATTGATGAACATGCATCCATAGAAGCTGCTTTGACCGAACCAGGCTTCGGCGACATCGAACACCGCCAGCAAACGGTCGCGGGGTGTCGCTGCCTGTTCTTCAACCTGACGCATGAAGCTGTTCCGGAACAGGCCGTCATATTTGCGCAGGGCGGCAAGGATCAGCTCGTCCTTCGACCGGAAATGCCGATACAGCGTCTTCTTGGAGACGCCAGCGCTCTTCAGGATCGTGTCGATGCCGGTGGCATGATAGCCGTGCTCGGCGAATAACCGAATTGCCGTGTCGATCAGGTGTTCTCGCCGTTCAGATAGAGACATGATTTCCTCAATATCGGATACCGATCAGTATCCTTTAATATGGGTGAATTTTCAAGAATTTCATTGAATTAAATAAAATTCCCGGGTTTCCTCACGATTTTGTGACGATTTCTTGCAAAAATTATCGGTAGCTGGGCTTGCGAAAGGATACCGATCAGTATACCTGTTGGGTCGATAGGGAGACAGACCTGTTTCCCGCAGCCGCTAGATCGAACCCGAAAGGAAAATCCCCATGCCCCGCATCAAACCCGTCGACCCGGCGACCGCCACAGGCAGCGCCAAGGAATTATTGGATGGCGTCAAAGCCGCGATCGGTGTCGTCCCGAACATCTTCGCGACCTTCGCCCAGTCTCCCAAAGTGCTCGAGGGGTACCTCGCGCTCAATACCGCGCTCGGGCAGGGCCAGCTGAGCCCGCAATTGCGGGAACAGATCGCCCTGACCGTGGCCGGCGCCAACAACTGCAACTATTGCGCCTCCGCGCACACCCTGATGGGCAAGGGCGCCGGCGTCGATGAACAGGAACTCGGCCGCAATCTGCACGGTTAGTCGCAGGACGGCACGACACAGGCGGCCCTGACCTTCGTCCGCAAGGTGGTCGACCGGCGAGGCCGGATCGATGACACGGATATGGGCGCGCTGCGGGCCGCAAACTTCAGCGACGGCGAAATCGTCGAGATCGTGACGCATATCGGCGCCAACCTCTTCACCAACTACTTCAACCATATCGTGGACACCGACATCGACTTCCCGGTTGTCGACACGGCCGCGGTTCCGCTCGCCGCTTAAGCCTCCCCCGGGTCGACCGGTTGCCGCGTCGCAGCGGGCGGCAGCGGCCCCGACCGGTAACCGGTCGATCCACCCCGGCGGCCACGGACATAAGGCCAAACGCACCACCGCCGGTAACGAAAACCACGAACCGACAAGCAGACGGAGGAAATCGATCATGGCACGACATCCAACCCGGACCGCCAGCCAATCCCGTCACCGCATCGATCGCCCGATGGGTCGGCTGGATCTGTACCGCCGCGTGATCACCCGCAACAACCGGCTCAAGCGGCTCATCCGCATGCAGGCGCCCGACATCGTCATCCGTAACGAAAAGCGCATGATCCGCGCGGCGATCGACGCGCTGTCGACATTCGGCGACGGCGCCATTGCCGAAAACGCTGTCACAGGCGCCATGGCCGTTAGCCCCAACGCGAACCCGGCCGCAACGCAGCACGCCGCATAAGCCGGCGCGGCGACACCCCACCAGAGAAGGAAGATCCTCATGTCGCTCATTCGCAGTTTCATCGCCGCCTTCACCGTGCTGACGGTGTTTGCCGGCCTGGTCGCGGCGAACGTTGCCGGCACCAAGGCCGACACAAATGTCTCGTACGGCTTGACCGCGAAAGGATACGGCCTCGCGGTGCATGGCTACGACGTCGTCGCCTATTTCAAAAAAGGCCGTCCGACGATCGGCCGTGCCAAATTCTCCGCCGTTCACAACGACGCAACCTACCGGTTCGCCAGCGAAGATCACCTCAAGGCCTTCACGGACGATCCGGAAAAATACCTGCCGCAATACGGCGGCTATTGCGCCTATGGCGTTGCCGTCGGTGCAAAGTTTGACGGCGACCCGCAGCAATGGCGGATCGTCGCCGGGAAACTCTACCTGAACCTCAATCCAGAGGTTCAGAAGCTCTGGCGGTCGGACATTCCCGGCTTCATCAAAAGAGCCGACCGAAACTGGTCGAAAATCGCGACCAAAACCCCGAACGACCTCAGCTGACAGCTGGCGGAAATACCGACAGGGAATTCCCCCTGTCGCAACGCAATCCCATGACAGGAGACGATACAATGTTGAAGAAGTTCCTCGTAGCCCCCTTGGCTCTGCTGGCGATCATGACCGTGACCGCCGATGCGAAGTCACCCGCCGAACTCAACGATCTCGAAATCGCGCATGTGGCGTACACCGCCGACTCGATCGACATCCGCTATGCCTATCTCGCGCTGGCGAAATCCAAGAATCCGGCGATCCACGAATTCGCGAAAACCATGATCCGCGATCACAGCGCGGTCAACGAGCGGGCGCTGGTGCTGTTGAAGAAACTCAAGGCCTCGGCCCAGGACAATTTTCTCAGCCAGCAACTCACCGCGGGTTCCGACAAGCTGGTCGAGGAAATGAGCCGGTTGAGCGGCGCGGAATTTGATCGCCGCTATGCGGAAAATGAATTTGCCTACCATAAATCGGTCAATAACCTCGTCGAGAAGACGTTTATCCCGAACATCGAGAACCCCGAGGTCAAGGCCCTGTTCCGGGACGCACTGATCATATTCAAGGCGCATGAAAAGCACGCCGAGCATATGGTCTCAGCGATCGGAAGCTGACGGCGATGTTCCGTCGCATCCTTGCGCCGAAGCTGATTGTGGCGGCACTCGCCGCCACAATCGCTTTTCATCCGTCGGGCCCTGGCTTCGCAGCCGAGGGAAACCGCATCGTCATCGCCATCCAGAAATTCAAGTTCGTAGCCCCGGATCAGAAGATCAAACCCGGCGACACCATTGTCTGGGTGAACAAGGATTTCGTTCCCCACACCGCAACGGCCAAGGACCGAAGCTGGGATTCCGGATCGATCGCCCCGAACGGACAATGGGAACTGGTCGTCTCGGAAGGTCTTTCGCAGGCGTATTTCTGCATCTTCCATCCCTCCATGACCGGGCGCGTCGATCTCCGGAACAACTAGAGCAAATCCCGAGCGAACCGAAACGGTTCGCGACGACGTATTTGCGAAGGAAACCAAGAGATAGACCATTTCATATAAGCCACCTTAGGCAAAAAATGGTCCAGATCTCCGGGAGCAAACTCAAATGACAAAGAAAATTTCCAATACACTCGGCATCGTCGTCGCCTCGGTCATCCTGGGGATGGCGCTTGCCGGGCTCTTCCATATCGGCGCCGCCGCCGCCCGCGGACCCGATACAACCGATCCAGCCCTGTTCATCACGGCGCTGGCGCAGGACGCCATCCGCGTATTGGACCACCGGCAAGGATCCTTCGAGGCCCGCGAAACGCGGTTTCAATCGCTGCTGACCAAAAACTTCGCGGTTGGCCACATCAGCCGGTTTGTCGTGGGCAAGCATTGGAGCCGCCTGTCACCCGATCAGCGGCAGCAATACGGCAAACTCTTCGAGGAATGGCTGGTCAAATATTATTTGATCCGGCTGAACGGGTATTCCGATCAATCGGTGCGGGTGCTTGGCGACAGGGCGGTTGGACGCAGCGACGTGCTGGTGCGCACCCATATCGTCGGACCGAAGACGCCGAAGCCCTTGAAAGTCGACTGGCGCGTCCGACAATTCACCTCGGGGCCGCGGATCGTCGACGTCATCGTCGAGGGCGTCAGCATGATCATAATTCAGCGGGCCGATTTTGCCGCGATCATCGAGAAACGCGGTATCGACGGATTTCTTCTGCACCTGCAGACACGTCTTTCCGACCTTGAAGCAGCGGCGATCGGTAACCGGCCGGGATCATAGGCGCACATTTGCGGCGCCCTATGATCATGGCCGCGGCCCGACGGACTTATTTGCGCTCAACGAGCTGATAGAGCACGCCATGCGACTCGCGGGGATGAATGAATACCTGGGCCCCGGCCTCGATAAGCTGCGTGCCGTTCGCCTTCATCTGCTCGACCGCCTTCGCCAAATCGTCCACCGCGAGCGCCACCAGGTGAACGCCTTCGCCGTAGCGCTCCAAAGACCGTCCGATGGCGCCGCCTTCTCCCAGCGGTTCCGCAAGCTCGATGAATTGGCCGCTATCGCCCATCGGCAGGATAGCGCGCCGCATTCCCAGATTGGGGATATCGTCCGGCCCCTTGCTCACCGTCATGCCGAGCTTGTCCTGGTAGGCCCGCAGGCTCTCGTCAAGATCCTTTACCCGCACCACCATATGGTCGATTCGTTTGTGCATCGCTGTCCGCTCCCTTTTGTGAATTAGGCATTCGGCGCACCACCGCGCAATTCGTTCAGGAACACAGCTTGCCGCGTCCGCAAGGCCGTCGCAAGCAACGGTCCGCTATCTTGGCGTCCCGGCGCCCGCCTGGCTTATTCCGGGACGACCGTGTCGAGCCAATCCACCAAATCGTCGATCACATGGTCGATATGCGGATCGTCCGCGCTGCCGCCGGACCAATGATGATCGCTGCGCAACCAGACCGTCGTAATGCCAAGGGCGTGCGCGGGCGCGAGGTTGCGGGCGATATCCTCGACCATTACCGCATCGGTCGGCGCGACCTGAAACCGGCGAATGAATTCGTCATAGGCGCCGGGATCCGGCTTGGGCACATAGTCGGCCGCGACGATATCGAATATCCCGTCGAAATGATGCGAAATGCCGAGGCGCTGCATCACGCGATCCGCATGCGGCACCGAGCCGTTGGTGTAGACCAGCTTGCGCCCGGGCAAGCGGCCGAGCGCAGCATCGAGCGCCGGGCTCGGCGGCACCGGCGTGACGTCGATATCGTGGACATAGTCGAGGTAGACACCCGGTTCGACATCGTGGTGGCGGATCAGGCCGTTCAAGGTGGTGCCGTATTGGTGGAAATATTCTTTCTGGATGCCGCGCGCCTGATCCGGGCCGAGCTGCAGGCGATCCATCACGAATTGCTGGATCCGCTGGTCCACCTGCACGAAAAGGTTGCAGGCCGCCGGGTACAGTGTGTTGTCGAGATCGAAGATCCAGCACGCCGACTCTCGAAGGGCCTCGGTCATGGCGTCGTCCGGCTCTAGCCCGCGCGGATCAGGGTGCCCGATCCGTGCTCCGTGAAGAGTTCCAGCAGAATGGCGTGCGGTACCCGTCCGTCGAGAATGACCGACCCTTCGACGCCCTTGTCGACCGCATCGACACAGGTCTCCACCTTGGGAATCATGCCGCCGGTGAGAGTGCCGTCCTTGCGCCGCGCCGCCGCGTCCTGCACCGTCATTTCCGGTATCAGCGCGCCGTCCTTGTCAAGCACGCCTTCGACATCGGTGAGCAGGAGCAACCGCGTCGCCCCGAGCGCGGCGGCGATGGCGCCGGCCACCGTGTCCGCGTTGATGTTGAAGGTCTGGCCCGCCGCGTCGACGCCGAGCGGCGCGATCACCGGGATGATATCGGTGTCGCGCAATACGTTCAGGATATGCGGATCCACATGGTCGGGATCGCCGACGAACCCGAGATCGACCACCTTTTCGATGTTGGAATCCGGATCGCGCACCGTCCGTTCGAGTTTGCGCACATGGATCAATCCGCCATCCTTGCCGGAAATGCCGACCGCGCGGCCGCCGGCATCGGCGATGCTGGCGACGATCTGTTTGTTGATCTGGCCGGACAACACCATTTCGACGATTTCCACGGTCGCCGCATCGGTCACGCGCAGCCCGTCGACAAAATCGCTCTTGATCATCAACCGTTCGAGCATCGCGCCGATCTGCGGGCCGCCGCCATGCACGACGACGGGGTTGATGCCGACCTGCTTCAGCAACACGACGTCGCGCGCGAAAACGGCGGCGAGGTCCGCGTCCCCCATGGCGTGACCGCCATACTTGATGACGAAGGTATGGCCCGCATGACGCCGCATATAGGGCAGGGCCTCGGTCAATATCCCGGCCCGTTCGAGCCAGTTCTTTCGGAGTTGCGTCTTTTCGCTGGTCATTGCTCGGAAACCTTTAGCGCGGCGTCCACCGGCGTGGACGCGCATTGGCGGGCTGCAGGATGCTCGACCGGTTTTTTAACCCAATCAGCAGTCTGCCGCCAGCGTGGCGAGATCGGCGCGCAGCTCGGCGATTCCGGATCCCTTGCGCGCGCTCGTCACCAGGACCTCCGGCATCGCGGCCGCATGGGCGCGCAATACTTGCTCGATGTCGGCGCGGCGGACGGCGAGCTCCGCGGCTTTCGGCTTGTCCGCCTTGGTCAGGATGACGCGGTAGGGGACCGCGGACTCCGCCAGCATCGCCATGAGGTCGCTATCCGACGGTTTCAACCCATGGCGGGCGTCGATCAAGAGGCACAGACGGCGCAACTCGGCCCGGCCGCGCAAATAGTCGCGCGTCAATCCGGTCCAGGCCCGCGCCTCCGCCTTCGACGCCTTCGCAAAGCCATAGCCCGGCAGGTCGACGATCATCAGCCGACCGCCCAGATCGAAGAAGTTCAGCTGCCGCGTCCGGCCTGGCGTGTTCGAGGTCCGGGCCAGGGTTTTTCGTCCGGTCAGGGCATTGATCAGGCTGGATTTTCCGACATTCGACCGGCCTGCGAAGGCGACTTCCGGCAAGCTGCCGGCCGGCAACCCGTCGAGGCCGGCCGCCCCGGTCACGAACCGGCATTCCTGGGCAAATAGCTTGCGGGCGGCTTCAATTTGCTCGGCGTCTGCCGAGGTCACTTCACGCCCATGCGCTTCATGATCGTCCATTGCTGCGCGATTCCCAGCACGTTGTTCCAGGCCCAGTAAATCACCAGACCGGCCGGGAAGGGGGCGAGGATAAAGGTGAAGATGATCGGCATGAACATGAAGATCTTCGCCTGTATCGGATCGGTCGGCGCCGGATTGAGTTTTTGCTGCAGGTACATGGTGATGCCCATGATCAAGGGCCAGATGCCGATATTGACGACATCGAGCATCGCCGGCACCTGCCAGTCGACCAGGCCGAACAGCGTCAGCATGCCCAGCGGATCGCGCGCCGAGAGATCCTGGATCCAACCGTAAAACGGCGCGTGACGCATTTCGATGGTGACGAACAGGACCTTATACAGCGCAAAGAAGACCGGAATCTGTATGACCATCGGCAGGCAGCCGGCGGCCGGGTTCACCTTTTCATCCTTGTACAGCTTCATCAGCTGCTCGTTCATCTTCTGGCGGTCGTCGCCGAACCGTTCCTTCAAGGCCTGCATCTTCGGCGACAGCGCCTTCATCTTGGCCATCGCCTTGTAAGATTTGTTGGCCAGCGGGAAGAACAGCAGTTTGATGCCGACGGTCAGCGCCAGAATGGCGAGACCGAAATTGCCGATGAACTTCTCCAGCCAGAGCAGGGCGTAAAAAATCGGCTTGGTGAGAAAATAGAACCAGCCGAAATCCACCGCGAGATCGAAGCGGGGTATCCCGAGTTCGGATTCATACGCGTCCAGCAGCGGCACCTGCTTGACCCCGGCGAACAAGTGGTTCGTGAGTTCGATCTCGCCGCCCGCCGGGACAGTCCGCGATTCCAGCAGGTAGTCCGCCTGATATTTGTTGAACTCGTTAGCCTTGCCGCTGTTGAAACTCGCCTTGATGGTTTGTTTCTGGTCCGGAACGAGCGCGGTCAGCCAGTATTTATCGGTAATCCCGAGCCAGCCGCCATTCGTTTCATAGCGTTTTGGTCCGTCTTCGGTCAGATCCGAATAATCCACCTCGGTCAGCGTGTCATTGAGAACGCCGACCAGCCCTTCATGGAGGATATAGAACCCCAGGATTTCAGGCGTGCCTGTGCGGGAAATCAGGCCATAGGGTGCAAGCGTTACCGGATCGGCGCCGCTGTTGCGGACCCGCTGGGTCACCGTGAACATGTAGTTCTTGTCGAGCGCGATCCGCTGCTCGAAAACCAGACCCGCGCCATTGTCCCAGCTCAGCGTCGCGGCCACGTTCGGCGTCAGGGTATTGCGGTCCGCGGTCCATACTGAATTGCGATTGGGCAATTTCAGCGAGCTGTCGCCGAGCCAGCCGAACTCGGCATAATACGGTTTGCTGGTGCCGATCGGCTGCAACAGCTCCACCAGCGGGCTATCTTTCTTGATCGTCTCGCGATATCCCTTGAGCAACAGGTCGTCGATCCGCGCGCCCTTCAGGGAAATCGAACCTTCGAGCCGCGGTGTATCGATGACCAGCCTCGGCACGGACTTAACGGCCGCTTCCCGCTGTTCCGCCGGGCTCGCCGTCGTCGCCCCCACAACTCCGGAAGTGTCGACACCGAGACGGGGCGTATCGCCCGGGACGCTCCCGGGCACAGCCGCCGCGCCGGGCTTTCCGGTTTGCGCGCCGACTGTCGGCGCTCCGGATTGCGGCGCCGCCTTTTTCTGCTGCGCTATCTTCGCCTGCTGCGCGCGCTCCCGATCGGCGCGCGGCATTTCGTAAAAAATCTGATAGGTAAAGAGGATGGCAATCGACAGCACGATTGCGACAAGAAGATTTTTTTGATCGCCCATTATCGCGCCGTCACCCGAATGTTCGCCTTTTGTGAGAGAGCCGCCGCATGGCCGCAATCCGAAGCCTTGGGAGGGACCGGATCGAACCCGCTGCCGCCCCATGGATTACACCGGACCAGGCGGCGCACCGCCATCCAGCTGCCGACGACCGGACCATGACGCTCGACCGCCTCCATCGCATAATGCGAACAGCTCGGCGCAAAGCGGCACGAGCCGACCGTAAAGGGCGACAGGAACAGCTGGTACCCGCGAATGGCGGTACGCAAGATTCTCGCGGCGGCACCCATTGGCGTTAGAAGCTCCGATCCTGCATTAATCGTTGCGCCATAGATCAAGACGCTTCAAGGCAATTTCAAGGTCGTGCGTCAGCGCCGGAAAGGAACGCCGCACGGACGCGCTGCGGGCGATGACGACATAGTCATACCCCGCGGCAGCGTGCAGAGGCATAACCCTCGCAACGGCTTCGCGCAAGCGTCGACGCGCCCGGTTGCGCTGAACCGCGCCGCCGACCCTGCGACTGGCGGTCAGCCCGACGCGCAGCGGGCTCGCTTGCGTCGAACGCCGGCAGGCCTGCAGGACCAGGCCGGGCATCGCGACTTTGCGCCCACGCGCGGCGACCCGCAAATATTCCGGCCGGCGTTTGATCGGGCAGACAGCCCATCGCATAACGTCAGGCAGAGAGCCGGTTGCGGCCCTTCTTTCGGCGGCGCGCCAAAACGCGGCGTCCCGCTTTCGTCGCCATCCGGGACCGAAACCCGTGGCGGCGCTTGCGCACGAGGCGGCTTGGCTGATAGGTGCGTTTCACGGCAAGTCTCCTGTGCCCCTGTCTTTCGAGCCCGGTGTATAGAAGTTCGCCTGATCCAAGTCAATTGACCCATCGGGTGGGATATCGATTCTGTCTCGGCGCCGCCGGTTCAAAGTAGCGGGGTATTCACAGTAAGGTGAATCGCGGCCCCGGCCGACACATAGTAGACACCCCTATCGCCCTGCGCCGCCGAGATTTGGAGAGACCGATGGAAATGGAGCAACGAGACGGGAGCGCCAAGAGGTTCGACGCCAAGAAACTTATTCCGCTCCTGGTGCTGGTCGCCGGTCTGATCGCCTTTTTCGCCTTCGATCTCGATCAATATCTGACCTTCGAGGCATTGCGCGAAAATCGTGCCTGGTTGCTCAATCACGTGCAGAATTCGGCCGTTTTAGCGGCCCTGGTGTTCATTGGCCTCTACATTGCCGTCGTCGCGTTCTCGCTTCCCGGCGGCGCCGTGATGACCATTACCGGCGGTTTCCTCTTCGGACAGGTCTTGGGCACGCTGTATGTCGTCTTTGCGGCGACCATCGGCGCAACGATCCTGTTCCTCGCGGCCAAGACCGCGTTGGGCGATTATCTGCGCGCCAAGGCGGGCCCTTTTCTGCGCAAAATGGAAGAAGGCTTCAGCGAAAACGCGTTGAATTATCTGCTGATTTTACGCCTGATCCCGCTTTTTCCGTTCTTCATCGTGAATTTGGTCCCGGCATTTCTCGGCGTCAGCTTGCGGGTCTTCGTGATCGCGACCTTTATCGGCATCATCCCGGGCACCTTTGTCTTCATCGCCGTCGGCACGGGTCTCGGCAGCATATTCGATTCCGGGGAAGAATTTACAGCCAGCGGCATTCTCACCCCTGAAATACTTACTGCCTTGATCGGATTGGCAATTCTGGCGATCGTCCCGATCGTCTATAAACGCGTCAAGGCCCGCAAAAGCTAATCGTCGCATATCGCGATTCTTTCCGCTAAGGTTGCCGCCATGTGCGCACTGGTCCCTGGCACTTCGTTGAAACGGTAGGCGTTCGCGGCTTCGTGAAACGGCCATGAGAAGTCTATCATCCCGTCTGCTCGTGCTGACCATCGCCTTCGTCATGATCGCGGAGGTGCTGATATTCGTGCCCTCGATCGCACGATTCCGCGAAAGTTGGATGGAGGAGAAGCTCGGCCTGGGCCACCTCGCCATCCTGGCGCTGGACGCGACGCCGGACAGAATGGTCAGCGAAATGCTGCGCAAGGAGCTGCTCGGTCAGGTCGGCGCCTTCGGTCTGTTCGTTCGTCGCGGCGGCGCCCGGTTGGTCCTGAGCGGCAGCGCCACGCCCCCACCGGTCGCCGAGAGTTTTCGCCTGGAAAAATTGAGTATGCTGCCGCATCTACGCGACACGTTCATGACATTGTGGCGCACCGAGGACCGCGTCGTCCGGATCATTGGCCCGTCACCGAAGGATCCATCGGTGACCATCGAGGTCGTTGTCGACGAAGCGCCGATGCGCCGCGCCATGATCGATTTCGGCTGGCGTATCCTTGGGCTCTCGATCGTCATCTCGCTGATTACCGCGTCGCTGGTTTATCTGGCGCTGCACTGGTTGCTGGTCCGGCCGATGCGCGCGATCACCGCCAATATGGTGGCCTTTCGCGAAGACCCGGAGGACGCGACACGGGTCATCATCCCGTCGCCCCGCCTTGACGAAATCGGCACGGCGCAACGCGAATTGGCGGGCATGCAGACCCGCTTGCGGGCGACCCTGAAGCAGCGCGCCCATCTGGCCGCGCTCGGCACCGCGGTGGCCAAGGTCAATCACGATCTTCGCGGCATTCTGGCGTCCGCATTGCTGATTTCCGACCGGCTCGGCGCCGTCGACGATCCCGAGGTACGCCGGGTCACGCCAACCTTGTTTTCATCGATCGAGCGCGCGGTGAACCTGTGCAGCCAAACGCTCGATTTTGTCGGTCAGGACCAGCCGGATGTCTCGCGCAGCCGTTTTCCATTGCACACCCTGGTCGAAGATCTCGGCGACGGCCTGGCGACGGCAGGAGACGCCAAGGCCTCGCTGGAGAACCGCATCCCCGCCGATCTCGAACTCGAGGCCGACCGGGATCAACTATTCCGGATATTGAACAATCTGGTTCGGAACGCGGCCGAAGCCGGCGCGGAGACGGTTGCAATCGACGCGGCGACCAATGGCCGCTGGGTCCGCATTGACGTGGCCGATAACGGGCCCGGCCTGCCGCCGCGCGCGCGCGACAAGCTGTTTCAACCCTTCGAAGGGTCGGTTCGCGCCGGCGGCACCGGGCTGGGCCTGGCGATCGCGCGCGAACTGGTACGCAATCACGGCGGGGACCTCGAGCTTGTCGAAAGCAGCGCGGACGGCACCATCTTCCGTATCGAGCTACCTCTCATGTGACAAAATTATTTTGCATTGCAGCAATTGTTTTGGCGAAAATGCTCCTATATGAAAGATTCGATTGACCCTTCCGGCCATGCGCGCCGCGCCGGCCATCCAGAACGGGTTTGAAACATGACCAAAAAGCAACGTCAGGGCCGGGTGACCGTGCCCGAAATTCGCCGCCGAAAAGGCCAGGAACCCCTGGCATGCCTGACCGCCTATACCGCGCCGGTCGCCCAGCTGCTGGATCCGCATATGGACCTGTTGCTGGTCGGCGATTCCCTGGCGATGGTGATTTACGGCATGGACAGCACGATCGGGGTGACCCTCGACATGATGATCGCGCATGGCCGTGCGGTGACCCGCGCGACGACGCATGCCTGCGTCATGGTCGACCTGCCCTTCGGCAGCTATCAGGAGAGCCCGGAACAGGCGTTCCGCAGCGCCGCGCGGATCATGGCGGAAACCCGCTGTCAGGGCATCAAGCTCGAAGGCGGCGCGGAGATGGCCGAGACCGTGCGGTTTCTCAGCGAGCGCGGCATTCCGGTATTTGGCCATGTCGGCCTGCTGCCGCAATACGTTAACGCGGCGGGCGGCTACCGGGTTCACGGTCGCAACGGCGACGAGGCCGAGCAGATCCTGCAGGACGCGGTGGCCATCGCCGACGCCGGCGCCTTTGCGCTGGTGATCGAGGGCGTCATGGAGCCGCTGGCGAAGCGGATAACCGAAGAGGTCGAAATACCGACCATCGGCATTGGCGCGTCGCCGACGTGCGACGGCCAGATCCTCGTGACCGACGACCTGGTCGGCATGTTTTCGAAATTCAAACCCAAATTCGTCAAACGGTACGCCGACCTCGGCGATCAGCTCCAGGCAGCAGCGGCGGCGTATGCCAAAGACGTCCGGGCCCGCAAGTTTCCAGGTGCGGAGCAATGCTTCACCGCGAAGTCGCGTCCGGCGGCGGAGTAGCGGCCATGACGTCCTCCCCGCCCGAGATCGTGCGCACGATCGCCGGGCTCCGCGACCAAATCCGCACCTGGCGCGGCGAGGGCGCATCCATCGGATTGGTGCCGACCATGGGATCGCTGCACGATGGCCATCTGGCGCTTGTCGGGGCGAGCCTGGCCGACTGCCGCCGGACCGTCGTGACGATCTTCGTCAATCCGACGCAATTCGGGCCGACCGAGGATTTCGAAACCTATCCGCGGGAGGAAACCGCCGATCTTGCAAAACTGTCGGCATTGGGCGCCGATCTCGTCTTCGCGCCCGACGCGCCCGAAATGTACACCGATGGATTCGCGACGCGCATCACCGTGGCGGGCGTAAGCGAAGGCCTCTGCGGCGCCGTGCGCCCGCACTTCTTTCAGGGCGTCGCGACCATCGTCTGCAAACTGCTGCTGCAATCGCTGCCCGACCGCGCCTATTTCGGCGAGAAGGACTACCAGCAATTGCTGGTCGTTCAGCGGCTGGCGCGCGACCTGGATATTCCGACCGAAATCGTCGGCGTACCGACGGTGCGCGAAGCGGATGGCCTCGCCCTATCCTCCCGCAACGGGTATCTCACACCGGATCAACGCGCCGTCGCACCGCGCCTGCACCAAATCATGCAGGAGGTCGCAAAAAACGTTCGACAGGGCACGGATATGGCGGCCGCACTCGACCGGGGTTTGGCCGCGTTGCGCGACGCGGGTTTCGACCCGGTCGACTATCTTGAAATTCGGAACGGGGACTCCTTGGCGCCGCTCGGCGGCGAGTTGCCGTCGCAGGCCCGCGCGCGCGTCTTTGCCGCCGCGCATCTAGGCGGCACGCGGCTCATCGATAATATCGCGATCGAAAAAAGCTGACAGTCCGCCACTAGAGCAAATCCCGAGCGAACCGAAACGGTTCGCGACGACGTATTTGCGCAAGAACCAAGAGATAGACGATTTCACATGAGCCAATTTAGATAAGAAATGGTCTGATTTCCGCCGGCAACTGCCGGCATCAAAACTCTATCGGACGTAAATGCGCACTTCGTTGGACTGCGCGGTGCCGATCGACGATGCGATCAGGTTGACGCGATTGGACGGCAGCCCCATTTCCGACAGCGTCCGCATCACGCTCTCCGCATTGCGCTTGGCCGCGGTGCTGTTCAACACGACTTGCGCCGCCGATCCGGTTCGCGGACTGACCGCGACGATGTCGAATGCCGCGCCCGGCTTCCGCTCGAGCGCCCGGCTGACCGCATTGTAGAGCACGCGCTCATAGTTCACGCGCGACCGGTCGAACCGGATGACCACAAGCGGCCGCGCCGCGGCGTCGGGGCCGCGCGTCCGCGCCGCGAGGCTGGCCTTCACCTCGGCTTGCGCGAAGGCCCGGTTCGCCAGGCTGGCGCCGTACCGTTCGCCGTTCTTGATGGCGATCGACATGGCCGTCAGGTTACGCCGCTCATTGGCGAGATAGGTGGTTTGGCGATTCAGATCGTCGCTCAATTCATTCAACAGGCGATCGATGACCACCACCGATTGATTGACTTCGTCTTCCAGGGCGCGCAGGTCCACATGATCCTGATCGACCGCGCCGCTGAGCGTGTAGGTCGCGCGGACGCTGTCCAGCAGATACCCGGCCACGCTTGCTTCCGATCCTGCATCGTTCGAGAGGTTGTTCATCTGCGAGATGCTGGCCTCGACGCGCTTGAGTTGCTTTTGCGCCTCGTTCCACCGCTGCACCAGAACCGGATTGCCCGGCGTCGTGCCGGCTTGCAGCTTGGCGTCAATCGCCGCGACGACACCGTAATACCGATTCGTCGCGCCGGCCGAGTCGCCGCGGATCTGCCGCATGCGTTCGTCCAGCCGGGCCACCGCCTTCTGCAGCTTGCCCAGGTCGCCGCGCATCGCATCGACTTTCTTGCCGACAAACGTGCCCGTCGACGCGCCCGACAGCTTGGGTTGGGCGTTTACCGGTTTCGCCGCGACTTCCGGCATGGTCGAAATCGGACCGGAACCGCGCTCGTCTTGCGCCCGCGCCGACGCCTCCGCCTTGGAAGGCGGAATGGCGATACGTTCCCCACTGCTCTTGTCCGCGGACGAGTCGCCGCCGCCCAGGGAAGGCCAAAAGCTCGAACCGCACGCGGCCAACATCAGGCCGCCTGCGACAACAACGCCAACATTTCGAAGTACAATCATTATGAAGCGGTCACCTTACCGTCTTGACTTCCGTCACGGCGCATCACGCGCCCCGGAGCCAGTGTATACGCTTACGGTCCCTTAAGATCGGATTAATTCAGACCGCACGCTCCAACATGGCCGGTGGAAATTTCGTCGAGATACTACTTTAGCACCTATCAAGCGACAAGTTGGTTTTATTGCCTGTCGGAAAATGCAAATTCGCTTGTTGTAATCATACTTGTCAGGGGCCTTGCGTTTCATTAGTGTCCGCAGCCGCTGAAGCGCGGCGTTTGGCCGCAAGAACTTCTTCGTTCGCTCGGCGATGCGCCCGTAGCTCAATTGGATAGAGTGCCTGACTACGGATCAGGAGGTTGGGGGTTCGAGTCCTCCCGGGCGCGCCAAACTTTACCCCATCGCCACAGGACGATTCTCTCGATCGGCCCGCACCCCCCTGAATTGCGCGGCTATCGCCCCTTTTTTCGCCGGTTCTTGCCCGATTTTTTTGTGGGCGCCGCCCAGAGTCCGCGTTGCGACTCGCGGGCGTCGTTTTCGTCGACCACATACCGGTCGGTGTGTCCCGGCACGGCTTTCGCCCAACCCGATCGCACCATTGCCTCGTTCAAATCCGTTTCGCCGAGATAGCAGGTGGCGAACACGGTGTTCGGCGGCAGTTCGATCACGAGTTCCGGATTTTCCGGCGTCGCCGACTTGTCACTATCGGCGGTTTTTTCCGCAGCCGCTTCTTTCCGCGACGCCGCCGGCTCGAGATCGCACGAGACGAATTGCCCATCTGACAATTTGATCAATTCGGCCCAGGCGACGACACCGCAACGAAATTCCGCCTGCTTGTTCTCGCAATTCGCTTCGAGTGCCGGCGCCTCAATACCGAAGAGACGGACCGTCCGTTTGCCGACAACGAGTTCGTTGCCGGACGTAACCTTGGCATTGCCCCGGATTTCGTCCGCCGCCTGGACCATCGGCCCCGCAGCAAACACAGCGAGCACGCCAAGACAGACCAGCGCCGACAGCCCCACCGGCCGGCGGAGGCCCTGCGGTATTCGCCCAATCGAGTCCGTCTTTCGGCGACGGAAGCACCACTTCCTCACGGCATTCTCTCCACCAGATTTCCGACACTGCGCGAGACTCAAGACGGACTTTCATCCACCCGGCCTTCGCCAGCATATCACTACCGCTAGATCAACCTGCAATTAATTGGAATCGATTAAAGGCAAAAAAATTGATCGATTCTATAAAGATAGAGCAGCTTATGTGCGCCCAAATGGGAGCACATAAGCTGCTCTACGCCGCCAACCGGCCGACCCGTTTCAAACTCTTCGGCGGCGTCACGCCATAGCGCCGGCACGGCGCCTCGATCAACCGCGCCACTTCCCCGGCGCCGAGCGTATCCATCACCGCGCAGGGCGGCTTCCCGAATTTCAACGCAAGTTTCGCCCCCATGTCGATATCGCCCGGCGACGCCACATCCTCGTCCAGTTCCTGCAGGACGGGCAAGAAGGTGGCGCCCATCAGCCGTTCCGCGATCGCCGCATCCCGGACCTCGTCCGGCGGTGACGGATCGCCGATTTCCCAGCGCCCCTGCTCCCGGCCGACCCGCTCGACCGACGGCGCCGGCGTATAGAAGTCGCCAAGCTGGCGCAAATTATCCTGCGAATGCAGCAACACCTGCGATCCCACCAAGTTGATGACGACAAACGGACCGGCCGCCGCGCCGAATACATCGCTGGCCACCCGATCGATCTCGAACGGCGTCCCCATCCCGTCATCGAAGATCCGGACGGCCTCGTTTACATACGGACAGAAAAACCGGTTCAGCGCGAACCCGCTGCTGTCGCGGCAGCTGACCGATTTTTTGCCCGTGGCGGCGCAAAACGCCAACGCCGCCTCGACCGTGGCGGGCGCCGTCGCCTCGCCGCGCACCACCTCGACGATCGGATTGATCGCCGGCGGGTTGAAATAGTGCATGCCGAGAAAGCGTTCCGGCCGATCGACCGGTTCGCTCAGCGCGCCGACCCGGAGACAACTCGTGTTGGTGGCAAGAATCGATTCGCCGGGCAGTATGCCGTTGAGCTTTTCGTAGAGCTCCGCCTTGATGTCGATCCGTTCGAACACCGCCTCGATCACAAGATCGCAATCGGCGAGCGCCGCCAGCTCCGTGCCGCCCGACAAGGCATCGGCGGCAACCGCCACCTCGTCGGCGGTCATCCGGCCGCGCTCCTTCTGCTTGGCGAAAAACGCCCGTGCCTTCGCGATCGCCCCGTCGATCATCTCCTGGCCGGTGTCGACCAGACGCACCGGAAATCCATGCTGCGCGATATTGGTCGCAATGCCGGACCCCATCGTGCCTGCACCCACGATTCCGACCCTCGATACCGCCATGCGGCCTTCCTCCTGTATCCGTCCCGCGCAGCGACATACCGCGCCAGATGCTCGGCCGCATGCTATCGTCCGCCCCGCGCCGATTCAACGCCGCATCCGCCGGCGTTCCCGGTTCGTCGCACCCACCCGGTTCCGCCGCCGAAGACCGTTCCCCGCATCACTACGAGAGAGCCACCGCGATGTCAGCGCATCAATTCGACGTCACCGCAATCGACGGCGCAGCGTTGCCGCTGCGCAACGATGTGGGGCGCGCGCTGACGATCGAGAACGACGCCGATATTGCCGCGACCAGGGCAGATTGCCGGGGCGCTTGGCCGGGCGAAGCGGGGAAACGGCGCCGACAGGGGTTTGCGGTTCGTCGAAAATCCGCTATGCCCCCTTGCGCCATCCCGGCACTTTCCTAAATCGGGAATGATGCGTATCGGAGATTTGCGGCCGCAATGCCGCGCAGACAATCGAAGCAGGATTCATGACGCATGATTGAGATCGACCATCTGAAAAAGACGTTCGGCCCGATCACCGCCGTAGACGATATCAGCCTCACCGTCGGCAAAGGCGAAGTCCTCGGATTTTTGGGGCCGAACGGCGCCGGAAAATCCACCACGATGAAAATGATCACCGGCTTTCTCCCGCCGAGCGGCGGCACCGCCCGGGTCGCGGGATTCGATGTCCGCACGCACCCGCTCGACGTCAAGAAACGGGTCGGCTACCTGCCGGAAGGAGCGCCGATGTGGCCCGACATGACGCCCAGGGGATTTCTGGCCTTTATCGCCAGAATTCGGGGCTTCAACGGCACGGAGGCGCAGAACCGGACGGCCGCCGCCGTGGATCGAACGCAGCTGTCGGGCGTGCTGGATCAGCCGATCGACACGCTCAGTAAGGGTTTCAAACGCCGCCTCGGGCTGGCGCAGGCCCTGCTGCACGATCCGGAGGTACTGATCCTCGACGAACCGACGGATGGTCTCGATCCCAATCAGAAACACGAAGTACGGATGCTGATCCAGGGCATGGCCGGCGAGAAAGCCATCATCATCTCGACCCATATCCTGGAAGAGGTCGAGGCCGTGTGCAGCCGCGCCGTCATTATCGCCCATGGACGTATCGTCGCCGACGATACGCCGGCCAATCTGGTCGCCCGTTCGCCGCGCCATAATGGCGTCTTGCTTTCCACCAAGAATCCGGACGACGTCCGCCCCGTCGTGGAGCGGCTCGGCGGCGTCGCATCGGTGACCCAGGAAAACGGCAATCGCCTTTTCCTGGAATCGAAGGACGGCCGGATGATCTTGGACGAGGTCACCGGCGCCCTGCGCGACCACGCGGTGCAAATCGACGAGATATCGGTCGAACATGGCCGATTGGACGAAGTCTTCCGTCAAATTACAACAGCCTGACCGGACCCATGCGCAATATCATCACCATCTTCCGCCGCGAAATGGCGAGCTATTTCGCCACACCGGTGGCCTACGTCTTCATCGTCATCTTTCTCGCCCTGAACGGCGTCCTGACATTCTATGTCGGCAACTTCTTCGGCCGGGATCAAGCGGACCTCACCGCCTTCTTTACATTCCACCCCTGGCTCTACCTGTTTCTCATTCCCGCCCTGTCCATGCGGTTATGGGCGGAGGAGCGGCGCACGGGCACCATCGAGCTGTCGATGACGCTGCCGATTTCGCAACTCGACGCCGTGCTGGGCAAATATCTCGCCGCCTGGTGTTTCACCGGGATCGCGCTGGCCCTCACCTTCCCGATCTGGATTACCGTCAACTACCTCGGCAACCCGGACAACGGCGCGATATTCGCCGGCTATATCGGCAGCCTGTTGATGGCGGGCGGGTTCCTCGCCATCGGGTCCTTCGTTTCGGCGCTCACGAAAAACCAGGTAATCGCCTTCGTTCTGTCGGCGACCCTGTGTTTCTTTTTCGTGGCGTTGGGATCGAATATCGTGATCGGCTTCATGGAAAACTGGGCCGGCATCGAACTGATCGAATTGATGCGCCGCTTGAGCGTCATGATTCATTTCAACGACATTTCCAAGGGCGTGGTGGATCTGCGCGACATCGTTTATTTCGGATCGATGATCGTGCTGTTCCTGTGCCTCAACCTAATCGCCATCGACAGACTAAAGGCATCTTGAGGACTTCATATGATGATCCGCCGAATTCTCGAGAAAACCGGAGGCTGGCTGATCTTGGCGTTGGCCGCCGTCATCGCGTTCTTTCTCGTCAACCTGGCCGTTGGCAATGTCGCCGGGATGCGCGCCGATCTTACGGAAGATCGTGTGTACACCTTGTCTCCCGGGACGGAGAACATTCTCAAAAACCTGAACAAGCCGATTACGCTGACCTTGTATTATTCGGCCAGCCTCGGCACCGCCTCGCCGATATACGGCAACTACGCAACCCGCGTGAAGGACATGCTGCGGGTGTTCGCGTCGACCAGCGGCGGCTCTTTGACGGTTTCCTTCAAGGATCCCAAACCGTTTTCGGAAGAGGAAGACAAGGCGGTAGAGCTTGGCCTTCAGGGAATTCCTCTCGACCAGACCGGCGCGAAAGCCTATTTCGGCCTGACGGCGGCGAGCGGTGACAAGAACGACGCGATTGCCTTCCTGCAAATCGAACGCGAACGCTTTTTGGAATACGATCTTGCCAGCACCATCAACAAGCTGGGAGCAGATCGCAAGACCGTCCTCGCGGTACAAAGTTCACGTCCGATCTTCGGCGATTTCCGGCTGCAGATGCGCGGCCTTCCGATGACGCCGTCGGCCCTGGTCGAACAGTTGCGCGGCGCGTTCGACGTCAAACAAATTTTCTCGTTCGAGGATATCTGGGACATCAAGCCGGACGTCCTGATGATCGTTCATCCGGGCGAACTGGACGACCAGGAATACTATCACCTCGACCAGTACCTGCTGAACGGCGGCAAGGCACTGATCTTCATCGACCCGTTCAACGAGACCGCCGCAGGCCGGCAACGCGGCCCGATGCCCGAGCGGATCACATCGGATATGAAGAAATTGCTCGACCATTGGGGTGTCGAGATCGCCAACGACAAGATCGCCGGCGACATGCAATTCGCCCAATTGGTGAACGCGGGCAGCGAACAGCAGGTCGTTCCCGCCCGATTCCTGTCCTGGATGAAGATGCAGAAGGAAGCCTTCTCGACGAAAGACGCGGTCACGTCGGATATCAACGTGATGCACATCCAAAGCGCCGGCATCATCAAGAGCAAACCGGACGGCCCGGTTACCCTCGAGCCGCTGATCAAGACCAGCAAGCTAAGCCAGGCAATCGACATCAAGCTGCTCAACGGCCCACGCCCGGAAATCCTGAAGATGCAGGAACAGTTCAAGCCATCCGGCGAATCGTTCACCGTCGCCGCCCGGCTTCGCGGCCGCGTGAAGAGCCTCTTCCCGGACGGTCCGCCCAAGGAAAAGTTGGAAGTGGAAGAGAAACCCGACGGCAAATCGAAATCGGAGAAAGCGCCGGCCAAGGACGAGCCCAAACCCGAGGTTAAGGCCGACGAGGCCGAGCGGACGTTGCCGGCCTCCGACGGCGCCAAGGCGCCGGCCAAGAAAACCTCCGATTCGCCGGCGCAAGCGCCGGACGGGCCCGCGCCGGCAAGTGGCGGCGGCGACAAGGACGACGAAAAAGCCGAAGGGAAAAAAGAGGAATCGAAAGCGCCGCCGCACATCGCGGAATCGACCCGGCCGATGAATGTCATTCTGGTCGCCGACGCCGATCTGCTGGAAGATCGGTTCTGGGTCCGCAAGCAGGACTTCTTCGGGCAACAGGTTCAGGTCCCCTTCGCGAACAACGCCGCCTTCGTCGTCAACGCGGTGGAAAATCTCGCCGGCGGCGACGACCTGATCAGCCTGCGGAGCCGCGGCACCGCGCGGCGGCCCTTCACCAAGATCGCCGAGTTGCGGCTCGCCGCGGACACCCGGTTCCGGAACGAAGAACAACAGTTGCGGAATAAATTGACGGAAGCGGAAAAACGCCTCGCCGAGCTCAGCAAGAAAAAGGCGGATGGCACGTCGGAGGCGGCGGTGACCCAGGCGGTCGAAACCACCGCCACCGAGATCACGCAGGAGATTCTGACCACCCGCAAGCAATTGCGAAAGGTTCAATTGGCGTTGCGGGAAGACATCGAATCCCTGGAGAGCGGCATCCGCTTCGCCAATATCGCCTTGGTTCCCATCCTGGTCGGACTCGTGGCGATTCTGCTGGGCGGCTTGCGGCTGCGGCGACGGACACAGGCGGTACATACTGCGGAAACATAACCGGTCGTTTGGCCAAAGGCGGGCGAATCATGGTCCGAATCGCGAGCCTCCTGCCGAGTGCGACCGAGATCGTTGCCGCGCTGGGCTTTCAGGACGCCCTGGTTGCGCGCAGCCACGAATGCGATTTCCCGGCCGGCGTAGACCGCCTGCCGCATTGCACCCAGCCGAAGATCGCCCTGACCGGCGATTCCGCGGAAATCGACCGGCGCATAAAATCGGTCGTCGAACAGGGCCTGTCGGTTTACCGGGTCGACAGCGAGCGCCTGAAATCGCTGCGGCCGGATTTCATCGTGACGCAATCGCAGTGCGAGGTCTGCGCCGTCAGCGAAATCGAATTGCGCGGCGCCCTTGCGGACTGGCTCGAAGGCGCGCCCCGTATCGTCAGCCTGAACCCGGAATCGCTGGACGATATCTGGCGCGATATCGGCAATGTCGCGACGGCGCTCGGCGTGTCCGGGCGCGGAGACGATCTGGTCCGAGAGCTCACAGAACGTATGGCCGCGATCGCCGCGCAAGCGTCGGCGCTGCCGGCCCGGCCCCGCGTCGCGTGTATCGAATGGATCGATCCCTTGATGGCCGGCGGCAACTGGATGCCCGAACTGGTCGCCATGGCGGGCGGCCGAAACCTGTTCGGCGACGCGGGAAAACATTCGCCCTGGCTGTCATGGGACGATGTGGTGGCCGCGGACCCGGAGGTCATCGTCATTTTGCCCTGCGGCTTCGGCATGGCGCGCGCCCGCGCCGAGATGCCGACATTGACCGACAGGCCTGAATGGCCGGATTTGCGGGCGGTCCGCGACGGCCGGGTCTGCATCGCCGATGGCCATCATTTCTTCAATCGCCCGGGCCCCAGGATCGCCGAATCGCTGGAAATCCTGGCGGAGATGTTGCATCCCGCCGTATTCGATTTCGGCCATCAGGATGCTGGCTGGGCGCCATTGTGATCGCACCACGGCGAGTCTAGAGTCCCTCCCTTTCCGGCCAGGGCGACATGAATTCGACAATGTGCACATTCCTTCAGCGGGCTTTCTTTGTTCTCGTCTTCGGCATCCTCGCGGCACCGGCCGCGGCGGCCGATGCAAAACCGGACACCGGCGCGCCCACCACGGCAGATCTCGAACAGCTGGTCGATACGCTCAAGGACGATGCGAAACGCAAGGCGTTCCTGCAGGACCTGCAGACGCTCGTCGACGCGCAGAAAAAGACCGATGCACGACAGACGCAGCCGATCGGCACGCAATTGCTCGAAACCCTGTCGGACAAGGTGGAGAATACCGGCCAGCAACTCGCGAATATCGCGGCGGCGCTGATCGATTTGCCGAATTTGTTCGATTGGATTCAAAGCAGCGCGACAAACCCGGAAATCCGCAAGAAATGGCTGTCCATGCTCGCCAAACTGGCCGCCATCCTGTTCGCCGGGCTGGCCGGCGAATGGATCGCAAACCGGCTGTTGCGGCGGCCGCGCGCCTCGCTGGAGTCCCAATCGGCGGATGGCTGGTGGCTCAATCTGGTGTTCGCCATCCTGCGCACTATTCTGGAATTGGTCGCGGTGGTCGTCTTTGCCGCCGCGGCATACGGCGCCATGGCGATCGTCACGCCAAGTCGCGAAGGTCAGGTAGTTGCAATCGCCTTGATCAATGCGAGCGTGCTGTGCCGCTCAATCGCTGCCGTTGCCCGCATGCTGTTGGCGCCCCGTATCGGCACGATGCGGCTGCTGCCGATCGGCGACGAAACCGCGAATTACAGTTTCGTCTGGATTCGACGCCTGACCAATTGGACGATCTACGGCTACTTCATCATTCAGGCCGCCTTGCCGCTGGGATTGCCGGCCGCCGCACAGAACGCGCTGATGAAGTTGCTGGGTCTGGTCATCACCCTCCTGTTGGTCATGCTGCTGTTGCAAAACCGGCAGGAGGTGGCATCGGCGATCCGTGGAGAGGACGGTCGATCGCTGGCCGTAATCCGTCGGCGGATTGCTGAAATCTGGCATTTCGTCGGCATCGTATTCATTGCGGCGATCTACGGTGTCTGGGCGCTGGAGATTCCCGGTGGATTCGAGTTCGTCCTGCGTGCGACCTTGTTGAGCCTGGTGATCCTGGGCGTTGCCCGCGGGTTGGTAATGCTTGAACGATCGCTTGTTCGCCGCGCCTTTTCCCTGACCGACGAACAGAAAACCCGCTTTCCGGGACTCGAGGCCCGCACCAACCGTTACCTGCCCGTCCTGCAGACAGCGATCAAGGTCATGATTTATGTCGCGGCGGCCCTGGCCTTGCTCGATGTCTGGGGACTCGATGTCTTCACCTGGTTCTCCGGACCGGTCGGCAGCCTTATTCTGAGCCGCATCATTACCATCGCCGCCATCATCTTCTTCGCACTGGTGATCTGGGAACTGATCAGCGCCGGTATCGAGCGCTACCTCACCGCGACCGATCGGGACGGCAACACAGTCAGCCGCAGCCAGCGCGCCCAGACGCTGCTGCCCTTGCTGCGTAACCTGGTACTGATCGTGCTGGCGCTCATGGTCGCGCTGATGGTGCTGTCCGAACTCGGGATCGAGATCGGGCCGCTGATTGCCGGTGCCGGAATACTCGGCCTGGCGATTGGCTTCGGCGCGCAGACCATCGTCAAGGACTTCATCACCGGGTTCTTCATTCTGCTTGAGGATTCGGTTGCGGTCGGCGATTTCGTCGAGCTATCCGGGCATATCGGCAAAGTCGAGGCGATGTCGATCCGGTCGATCCAGCTGCGCGACGGTCTGGGTCAGGTGCACCGGATCCCGTTCAGTTCGGTCACCACCACCACCAACAAAAGCAAGGACTTCTCCTTCGCCCGGTTCGATATCGGCGTCGGCTACAGCGAAAGTATCGACCGCTGCATGGACGTGATGCGCGAGGTGGGTACGGAAATGCGCGCCGATCCGGAATATGCGTCCACTATCGTTGCCGACATAGAAATCCAGGGCGTCCAAAGCCTGGGCGATTCGGCGGTCGTCATCCGCGCCCGGATCCGGGTGCAGCCCGGCAAGCAGTTCGGCGTTCAGCGGGCCTACCTCCGGCTCATCAAGAACCGCTTCGATCAGGAAGGGATCGAAATTCCCTTCCCCCATCGGACGCTCTATTTCGGCGTCGACAGCCATGGCGATGCGCCGCCCGCGCGCATCCGGATGCAGGAGGACGACCAGGCGCCCAATCGGCCGCCACCGCCAGCGCCCGCGCAACAACCGTCGCGGCGTGCCGAAGGCGAACGGCGCGGTGCGGGCGAGGATGCCGGCGAGGGCGGCGAGGGGATGTAGGCGTCCGGACTTATCTCTGCCGCAGCACGAACAGCGCCTGTGCGGCCAGCAGATTGGCGAACGGGCCGGAAGCGGACCAGCTCAAGGCATTGCCGTTACGGTCCAATGCCACCGCTTGCTCCACCTCGACTCGCAGGTCGCGGCACAGTGCGAGAAAATCCCGGATCGTGCACAGATGGATGTTCGGCGTGTCGTACCAGAGATAGGGCAGCGTCTCGGTCTGGGGCATCTGGCCCCGCGTCATCAACCGCCAGCGCACCTGCCAAAACCCGAAATTCGGCACCGAGAGAATCGCGTGCCGGCCGATGCGGACCATGTTCTCGACCACCCGATGCGGCTGACGCGTGGCCTGCAAGGTTTGGCTGAGGACCACGTAGTCGAAGGCTCTGTCCGGATAGTCGTCCAGATCCGTATCCGCATCGCCCTGAATCACCGACAGTCCCTGGCTCACGCCCTCATTGACGCCGGCCATGCTGAGTTCGATCCCGCGGGCATCGACCTGCTTGAAGTCGCTGAGGTAGCGCAGCAACACACCGTCTCCGCAACCGACATCCAGCACCCGGCTGCCCGCCGGCACCATATCGGCGATAAGCTGCAGGTCGACGCGAATCGCCGCGCGGCTATCGTTCATCGTCCGAGTCCGCGGTGCTCGGCGCAACCATTGATGAAACCCTTGAGAACGCGGATGAATTCCGGCTCGTCGAGCAAAAAGGCATCATGGCCCTGGTCGCTTTCGATCTCGACGAAACTGACATTCGCGGCCACCGCGTTCAGCGCCCGCACGACCGCCCGGTTCTCGGAGGTGGGAAACAACCAGTCGCTGGTGAACGAGATCACGCAGAATCGCGTCTTCGTGCCCTCGAAGGCCAGCGGCAACGAGCCGTCATGCTCCGCCGCCATGTCGAAATAATCCATCGCCCGGGTAATGTAGAGATAGGCGTTGGCGTCGAACCGATCGACAAAGGTCGAGCCCTGGTGGCGCAGATAGCTCTCCACCTGGAAATCCGCGTCGAAGCCGAAACTCAGCATATCGCGGTTCTGGAGGTTACGGCCGAACTTGCGATGCAGCGCCGCCTCGGACAGATAGGTGATATGCGCGGTCATGCGCGCGACGCCGAGCCCCCGGCGCGGCATGACGCCATGGGTCATGTAGTCGCCGCCATGCCAATCGGGATCGGCCATGATCGCCTGCCGCCCGACTTCGTGGAAGGCGATGTTCTGCGCGGTGTGCCGCGCCGCGCCGGCAATCGGCACCGCCGCGAAGACGCGATCCTTGTATCGCGACGCCCACTCCAGCACCTGCATCGCCCCCATCGATCCACCGATCACGCAGAACAGCTGATCAATGCCGAGATGGTCCAGCAGCATCGCCTGCGCGCGCACCATGTCGCCGATGGTAATGACCGGAAAACCGAGGCCATAGGGCTTGCCGGTTTCGGGATCGATCTCCTTCGGCCCGACAGTGCCGAGACAACCGCCCAACACGTTGGCGCAGATGATGAAGAAACGATCCGTGTCCAGCGCCAGACCGGGTCCGACGATCAGCTCCCACCAACCGGGCTTGCCGGTGATCGGATGGGTTTCGGCGACATACTGGTCGCCGGTCAGCGCATGACAGACCAGGATCGCGTTGCTGCGGTCGGCGTTGAGTTCGCCATAGGTGCAATAGGCCATCGGAAACGGCCCGAGCGCCGCGCCGCTATCGAGGCGCAGGCGCGCGTCGACGCCGAGCTCGACACGATGACCGGGCAACGCGATATCCGTCGGGTTCGGCGCCGGTGACATTGCTGAAAGTGTCGGATTTACGGGATTCTCTGGCTTGGAAATGAGTTCTGTCCCCGCCGGTTGCTGAGGGCCGGGTACTTTTGGTCGAGTGGCCTACGGTGTCAATGTTTTCTTTGATTTCTACCCCGTCAGGCACTAGAAGTGAGCGGCTTTTCCGATGGATATGTAGGACGATGGACGACACTGGCACGACCCTGGACGATTTGCGGCGCGACATCGATACGATCGATGCCGAGATGCATGCGCTGATCATACGCCGGGCGGCGCTGGTCGACCGGATTCGCGCCGTGAAAAGCCGCGATGCGATCGCACCGATTCGCCCCGGCCGCGAGGCATTGATCCTGCGCCGTCTGGCCAGCCGGCACGACGGCGGCTTTCCCTTCGCCGCCATCGCCCGGATCTGGCGCGAGATCATTGCGGGCATCACCCGGATGGAGAAGTCCGACTATTCGGTCGCCGTGTTCGCGACCGGCGAAAATCCAAGCTACTGGGACCTGGCGCGCAACGCCTTCGGCAGCGCGACGCCGATGACTGCCTTTGGCAGCGTGCGCGAAGTCGTCGGCGAAGTCATCGGAAAGAAAGTGACGCTGGGCGTCCTGCCCTTTCCGCGCGAAGGCGATAGCGACCCTTGGTGGACCGGGCTGACCGCGCCCGACGGCCCGCGCGTGTCGTACCGCCTGCCGATGAGCCCGATCGCCGGGGCGAATGGCGCGTCCGCGCTGGCGCTCGGCTATGTCGTGCCGGAGTCCAGTGGCGCGGACAAGACACTTGTCGTCATCGAAACCGCCGAGACCGTGAGCCGCACCGGTCTCGCCGCCATGCTGGAACGCGTCGCGATCAAGGCGCAGCCGCACGCATCGCGGCAGCACGGCGCGTGGTTTCATCTGGTCGAGGCCGACGGATTTGTCGAGCCCGGCGATCCGCGTCTCGAAGATCTCCGCCGCCTGAACGGCGTCGAAGGGTGCAGTGTGATCGGCGCCTATGCGACGCCGATCGACGGCGCGGAGGCCCAGGGAACGGGGCCGTGACGACACCGACTCCCCGCCCGGGCGTGCTGTCGGTCGATCCCTATGTCGGCGGCCTGCATTCGGTCGAAGGCGTCGACGAGGTCATCGTCCTGGCGTCGAACGAAACGCCGATCGGGCCCAGCCCAAAGGCAATCGCGGCCTACAATGCCGAACGCGAAAGATTGCACCGGTATCCGGACGGCCATGCGACCGATTTGCGCGCCGCGATCGGACGCCGGTTCGGGTGCGACCCGGATCGGATCGTCTGCGGCGCCGGCTCCGACGAATTGATCCAATTGCTGATCCGTGCCTATGCCGGGTCCGGCGACGAGGTGTTGTCCAGCCGGCACGCATTTTCGATCTACCGAATCTTCGCGCTGGGAACGGGCGCGACGCCTGTCGCCGCGCCGGAAAAGGTGCTCACCGCCGATGTCGACGCATTGCTGAGCAAGGTCACCGAACGGACACGGCTCGTGTTCGTGGCCAACCCCAACAACCCGACCGGCAGCTACCTTCCGGCGGCCGAGATGCAGCGTCTGCGCGACGGGTTGCGCGACAACATCTTGCTGGTGATCGATTCGGCCTACGCGGAATACGTCTCCCGCAACGACTACTCCGCCGGAATCGAGATGGTCGACAATCATGACAACGTCGTGATGACGCGGACCTTTTCGAAGATTTTCGGTCTGGCGGCGCTGCGGCTCGGCTGGACCTATTGCCCGGCGGCCGTGGCCGACGTGCTGAACCGGTTGCGCGGCCCGTTCAACGTCAACGCCGCGGCCCAGGCGGCCGGCATCGCCGCGATCGAGGATACCGCGCACCAGGAGGCGAGCCGGGCGCATAACGACCAATGGCTGCCCTGGCTTACAACGGCAGTCGGCGCGCTCGGCCTGACGGTGCACCCCTCGGTGGGGAATTTCGTGCTGGTCCAGTTCGCCGGGCCGGAGGCGGCCGACGCGGCGTATCAGCATCTGCTCGGCGCCGGCATCATCACCCGGAAAATGGGCGGCTACGAGTTGCCGGACTGCCTGCGGGTAACAATCGGATTGGAAAACGAGATGCGCGCCTTTACCGATCACCTTACCGGGCATTTGAAGAAATCATGAGCACCAACGTGATCTTCGATCGGATCGCCGTCATCGGGCTCGGCCTGATCGGCTCGTCGCTCTGCCGGGTGATCAAGCGCGACGGCCTGGCGACCCATGTCGCGGGGCATGCGCGGAGCGCCGAGACGCGCGAGACATCGATGGCCCTCGGTTTTCTCGACAGCGTACACGATGCCGCCGCCGACGCCGTGCGCGATGCGGATTTGGTGGTGCTGTGCGCGCCGGTCGGCGCCAATGCCGCGATCGCGAAGGCGATTGGTCCGGCGCTGAAACGCGGCGCCGTGGTGAGCGATGTCGGGTCGGTCAAAGTTGCGGTTATCCGCGACGTGGGACCGCACCTTCCCGACGGGGTTCATCTCGTTCCCGGGCATCCGGTCGCCGGCACCGAACATTCCGGGCCGGAATCGGGCTTCCCGGAACTCTTCGACGACCGCTATTGCATCCTGACGCCGCCAGCCGGCACCAATCAGGACGCAATCGACCGCGTCGCCGCGCTCTGGAAATGCGCGGGGAGCAATGTCGAGCTGATGGACCCGCACCATCACGACCGGGTGCTCGCCATCACCTCGCATCTGCCGCACCTGATCGCCTATACCATCGTCGGCACGGCGAGCGATCTGGAAAACCAGCTCCTGCGCGAACGCGAAGACGACCAGGACGTCGTGGAAACCCGCGAAGTGATCAAATATTCGGCCGGCGGCTTCCGCGACTTTACCCGGATTGCCGCATCCGATCCGGTCATGTGGCGCGACATCTTCCTGAACAACCGGGAAGCGGTGATCGAATTGCTCGGCCGGTTCGTCGAGGACCTGACCGCCATGCAGCGCGCCATCCGCTGGGGCGAAGGTCAGACCCTGGAGGACGTGTTTACCCGTACGCGGGCGGTGCGGCGCGGCGTCATCGACATGGGACAGGCCGGCTCGTTCAATCCGACGGAGCCGGAAAAGGAATAGGCGGTAGCGCGAACAGCCGCACGAAGCCCAAATACAGGCGCCCGTCCTGGGCGGTGACGGGGATCGTCAGAACGCTGCCATTGCCGTCCGCGTCCGGTTTCGCCAGGAGCGACAGCGCGATGCGCGACGTCGCTGCCGTATTGCGCCGCAGCAGCCGGGCTTTTTCGAGCACATCGATCGTCTCGTTATGGCCGCGAATGTCGGCGTTCAGCGCGCCCACCGGCCGCATCCGGTCGTCCACCGTAACCGTCCCCTTGGCCTGGAGATCAAGCGGGCCCCAGGCCAATTTCAGCCAATCCAGGTCGACGATGCCGCCGCCGGCGCGCCAGCGCTCGAACGCCGCGCGATCGACCCGTGCGGGAATTCCGCCGCGCAGCGTGCCATGCGCCTCGAGGCGGGCAATATCGGGTCCCAGGGCGAATACCGCTTCCCCGGCAAGATGGGCGTGCTCCATGACCAAAGCGACATTCATGTCGGATTTTCCCGCCGGCACCTCGGCGGCGTCGAGCCGAAGGCGCAGGTGTCGAACGGTCGATGCGGCATCGCTGCCGGATTCGGTCAGGCGCAACGCCGCCACGTCCAGCGCCCCCTTTTCCATGCCGCCCGACGACGATACCCGGCCGATGAAGACCGCGCTGTCGGCGTTCCCCCGATAGACGCGGCGCCTGCCATCGACGGTCACCGCCGCGTCGTGCGGCCCTTCGACTTCGAGACGGTACCAGTACCAGTTCCAGGGGGCGATCTCATGGCTGAGGCGGCGCCCCTTCCAGGACCAGCCCCGCCGCGGATCGGCGACCGACGGATCCGCGACCTGCAGCCGTAATGCCGCGGGAAAGCCGGTGACCGACACCGCGCCATGGGTAATCGTGTAGCCCTGTGCCTGGCGGGCTGCGCGCCACTTCGCAAGACCGTCCTCCAGCGCCGCCGAGGCGTAAAACCAATAGCCCGCACAGGCGCCGGCCAACAGTATGAGACCGGCCCCGGTAATCAGCAGCGCCCGGAGTGAAAAAATGGACATGACCTACCGCGCTCCGTATAAGTCCGGCCGTCGCGTACATCGCTTTCGCATCACCGCATGAACCCCTTGATTGGCCGGCCTGCGCCTGAATCTCCCAAAATGAACGAGCACCCCATCGAAACCGCGCGGGCCCATTTCATGGCGCCGCCGCCGTCCGGTGATTTCTGGGTTTTCGGCTACGGCTCGTTGATGTGGAACCCGGGCTTCGACCATACCGACGCCGAACCCGGGCTGATTTACGGTTATCACCGGCGGTTCTGCCTGTATTCCCATCGTCACCGCGGCACCGAAGAGTTGCCCGGCCTGGTGCTGGGCCTCGCGCCCGGCGGTTGCTGCCGCGGCATGGCTTTTCGGGTCGCGCGCGAAAACGCGGACTCGGTGCTGGCCTATCTGTGGGATCGGGAGATGGTTCAATATGACTATCGGCCGATCTGCGCGAAGGTCCGGCTGCGCGCGCGCACCGTCGCCGCCCGCACCTTCGTCGTCGACGCGCGCGGCGCGACCTTCGCCAAATCCCTGGATTTCAACAGCACCGTCCGGACGATCCGTCGCGCCCGGGGAGAGCGCGGAACCAATCGGGACTACCTGGCCCAAACCGTCGCTCATTTGCAGAAACTCGGCATCGCCGGCGGTCATTTGCAGCGGCTGCTGCAATCGGTCGACGCCCTGGATCGCGACGGCGTCGCATAAGACGACCAATCGGCGCGCGGGCGGCGGCCCATCAGCCGCATTTGCTGTAGCCGCAATTCACGCACACGTCGCAGCCTTCCTGCCGAACCATCGACGCCGCGCCGCATTTCGGACATTGCCGCAAGGGCGACTGGCCGACCGCCAACCGGACGGCGTCCTTGTCCTGGCCGCCGAATATCGGTTCCTGTTCCGGCAGGAAACCGATCTCGATCATGTGTCGTTCGATTACGCCGCCGATCGCGGCCAGCAAGGACGGAACGTATTTTCCCTCCATCCATTGACCGCCGCGCGGATCGAACACCGCCTTCAATTCGTCCACCACGAAACTGACATCGCCGCCGCGCCGGAATACCGCGCTGATCATCCGGGTCAGCGCCACGGTCCAGGCGTAATGCTCCATGTTCTTCGAATTGATGAAGACTTCGAACGGCCGGCGCCGCTCCCCCTCCATGATATCGTTGAGGGTGATATAGATCGCATGGTCGCTATCGGGCCAAACCAGCTTATAGGTGCGGCCGGTCAGCGAATCCGGCCGTTCCAGCGGCTCGGTCATGTAAACGATGCCGCTATCCCCTGCGCGCAGCTCGTTCCGTTCCGCCGGAGACGCCGCGCCGGACGGGTCGGCGACGGACAGCACCGCGCCGGTCACCGGGTTCGGCCGGTAGGTCGTGCAGCCCTTGCACCCGGTGTCATAGGCCCGGCGATAGATATCCTTGAACGCGTCGAACGAAATCTCCGGCGGCAGATTGACTGTTTTCGAAATCGAACTGTCGACGAATTCCTGCGCGGCCGCCTGCATCGCCAAATGATCTTCCGGCGCCAGCGTCTGCACATCGGCGAAATATTCGGGCAGCGCCGCGGTCTCGCCAAAACGTTCCCGGAACAGGGTGTAGGCGTGATCCGCCACGGTATGGCTGTCCCGCGTGCCGTCCGGGTTCAGGACCTCCCGTTGAAATTCCCAGGCGAAGACCGGCTCGATTCCGGAGGATACGTTCCCCGCCAACAGGGAGATCGTGCCGGTCGGGGCGATCGATGTCAGCAGGGCGTTGCGGATGCCGTGCTCGGCGATCGCATCGCGAATATCCTTGTCGAGGGCGGCAATGCTGTCGCCCCGCAGATAGGCGTCGCGATCGAACAACGGGAAGGCGCCTTTTTCGCGCGCCAGCGCCGTCGAAGCGAGATAGGCGGCGCGCTGGATTGCCGCGAGCCACTTGCGGGTCAGGGCGACCGCCTCGGCACTGCCATAGCGCACGCCACAGAGAATCAACGCATCCGCGAGGCCGGTCACGCCGAGCCCGATACGGCGTTTGGATTGCGCTTCGTGCCGCTGGGCTTCGAGGGGAAACTCCGAAATGTCGACCACATTGTCCAGCATCCGCACCGCGACAGGCACAAGCGCCGCCAGCGCGTCCAGGTCCAGCGCCGCGCGGTCGGTAAAGGGGTCGCGCACCAGCCGGGTCAGATTGATTGAACCCAAATCGCAGGCGCCGTAAGGCGGCAAGGGCTGCTCGCCGCACGGGTTGGTCGCGCAAATTTCCTCGCAGTAATACAGATTGTTGCGCCGGTTGATCTGGTCGATGAAGATCACCCCCGGCTCGGCAACGTCATAGGTCGCCCGCATGAGGGTTTCCCAAAGCGCCCGCGCGCGGAGGGTCTTGTAGGTCGTGCCGTCGAATGTGAGGTCCCAATCCGCGTCGCGCTCGACCGCCGTGATGAAGGCGTCGGTCACCAGCACCGAAAGATTGAACATCCGCAGCCGGTCGGCGCGCCGCTTGACGTCGATGAACGCCTCGATATCCGGATGATCGCACCGCATCGTCCCCATCATGGCGCCGCGGCGCGAGCCTGCGCTCATGATCGTCCGGCACATCGAATCCCAGACATCCATGAAGCTCAACGGTCCGGAAGCGTCCGCCCCGACGCCGCGAACCGGCGCGCCCTTGGGCCGCAACGACGAGAAGTCGTAGCCGATGCCGCCGCCCTGCTGCATCGTCAGGGCGGCCTCCTTCAAATGGCTGAAGATGCCGCCCATGTCGTCCGGGATGACGCCCATGACGAAGCAATTGAACAGCGTGACCGAACGCCCGCTCCCGGCGCCGGCAAGGATCCTTCCGGCCGGCAGGAATTGGAAATCCCGCAATGCCCCCAGGAACGTCTTGCGCCATGTCGCCGGACGCTTCTCCGGCGCGGCCAGGGCGGTCGCGACGCGTTTCCAGCTGTCCTCGACAGTCACGTCGACCGGTGTGCCGTCAACCCGTTTGAGACGATATTTCATGTCCCAAATCTGATGGGAAAATGAACTCAGCCGCTGCATGATCACTGCCCTGTAGCCCTGAGTAGAAGCTAGTGCGTCGGGCGCTTCAGGTCAATGAATGTTCTTCTATTGTTCTCGTATTCGCGCGGCTACCGGCCGGCAAGCTGCGCCGCGCCTTCCGCTTCGATTCGGCGATTCGCCGTCTCGATACGCTCCTCGAGCGTCGCCATGAATTCGCGCCGGCTGAGCCCGGGCTGGATCGGCGGCAAATACTCGACGACGATCGTTCCGGACCGCTTGGCAACCTGGCGCCGCGGCCAGAATTGGCCGGAATTCAGGGCCACAGGCACGACAGGCACGTCGCACTGCATGTAGAGCGCGGCGACTCCCGGCAGATACGGCCTCTTGGCCCCCGGGTTCGTGCGGGTTCCCTGCGGAAAGATGATGATCACCCGCCCGGCGGCGAGCCAGTGGCGCGCCTGACGCACCATTCCCTTGAGGGCGCTGGCGCCGCCGCTGCGGTCGATACCGATCATGCCGACCTTCCAGAGGAACCACCCGAAACAGGGAAACCAGAACAGCTCCCGCTTGAGGACGTAGGAGCAGTCCTCGAACAATTTATTGTAGATCAGCGTGTCCCACGCCGATTGATGTTTCGACGCGACGATGAACGCCCCTTCGGGCAAATTCTCCTGGCCGCGGACTTCATAATCGATGCCGGCAACGACCTGGGCGATGACGATGCAGGAGCGGACCCAAACCCACGCCATGAACCAGAACATCCGGCGCGGCAGTAGCAATAGCGGCACATACAACGGGCTGAGTATCGTCGACCACCCATAGAAAATCACGGAAAACGCGAGCGACCTGGCTGTATCCATCGATCGTTTACCCACCCAATATATTGTCAAGTTCATGGCGCAGAATGGCCAGTAGATACTTATTATATTCGCCGACGATCAAACTCGCCGTACCGGGCCAGCGCCACCACTCCTCCAGCTTGACGTGCGCCGGGAACACCGGATAGGGCAGCATTCGCAATGCCGGCATGCGCGCTCGAAATTCCACCAGACTGCGTGGCATGTGATAGCTGGCGGTGACCAGATAAAATGATCGATAGCCTTGCTTGCGCAACCAGTCCGCCGTTTCCGCCGCATTGCCGGCGGTATGATCGGCGCTGTAGCCGAGGGCAATGCAGCAATCCAGCGCCTGCGGCGATTGACGCGACAGGCGCAACAGCTGCTGCACGTCGACGCCGCTGTGCACGCCGGAAACGAACAGCTTTTTCCCCATCTGGCGTCCGAGCAGTTCGAGCCCGCGCTCCAGCCTCAGCGTGCCGCCGGTCAGCACGACAATGGCGTCCACTTTTTCCAGCGCGCGCGTCGGCTCGCGCGGAATACCGGCCGCAAAATAGGGGAGCCCGGCCAGCCAGGCGACGATCGACGCGGTCAGCGCAATCGCGAGGATTCGAAACCGGATATTGCCGCGCCGCATCCGACTATCGCCGAACGCTGCCGCAGGCGCCGGGCACGGTCCGCCGTTTCAAACACAGGGAAACTGTAAATCGCTGGCGCAAGGCTACAGCATCTGCCGGAGGGTGCGCAGAACGGTCCGGCGCGTGGCGGAGGTGACGATAAAGCTGGCAAACAAGGGAACCAGCGCCAACACGCACCATTGCCAGAATGCCAGCTGCGGTGTCGGCAGCAAAACCGCGTCCAGCCCGGTCACGAACCGCGCAATCGCAAACAACGTCAGCACGGCCACGATGGCGCCGAAAAGGCTGCCGATCAGGGCGATGCGAAAGGCCTGCCGTTGAAATTGCCGGGCGATATAGTCGTCCGTGGCGCCGATAAGATGCAAGACCTCGATGACTTCCTTGTGAACCGCCACACCGCCGCGCGTCGCGAACACCACCGCGCTGACGCAGGTCCCGCCGATCAACGCGATCACCACCGCCGCCAGCGCGCCGAGGGCATGAACGAGCGACAGAATTTGGTCCCGCGAATATTCATGGCTGTCCAGACCGGCGCCCGGCACCGCTTCCTGCAATTTTTCGCCGACGGCAGTCAAATCGATTGTCTTGGTGCGGTCGAGCGTGACGTCGACGACCCGCGGCAAGGGCAAATCGTCGGCATCGAAATTGGCACCCAGCCATGGTTCCAGGGACTGCGCCGTTTCCTTGGCCGGTATCGCCTTCACCTTGAGAATGCCCGGCGTTTCGCGAAGCAGCTTGATCACCCGGTCGACCCGCGCCTTTTCGCTGCCGTCCGATTTCTTCTCCGCCGGCGGAATCTGCACCGTGAAGCTGCCCGTGAGATCGCGATTCCAATCGGCCGCAACGCCCGCCAGCAGCATTGCGCCGGCCATCATCACCGCCGCGAGGTAGACCATTACCCCGACGATCCACGGCAGGAGGCGCGTGGTGGATTCTTTGGCAAAAGGCAGGACATCTTGGCTCCGAACCATCACGACGACGCCATTGCCCCTCTGAGCTCCAGCACCCCATCCTCCAGGTGCAGGACCGGATGCGAAAACCGCGATACCAGGCTCTCATTATGGGTCGCGATGATGACCGTGGTCCCCATCCGGTTCAATTCCTCGAACAGATAGAGCAGGCGCACGGCAATCGTGTCGTCGACATTGCCGGTCGGTTCGTCCGCCAGCAACAGATTCGGATGCGCGATGACCGCGCGGGCGATCGCGACCCGTTGCTGCTGACCGCCCGACAGGGTCGGCGGCCGGGCGTTCAGATGATCGGCAAGCCCGACCCACGACAACAATTCCGTAACGTGCTTCTGGATCACCTCTTCCCGGCCGCCGGAAACGCGTAGCGGCAGGGCGACATTATCGAAGGCCGAAAGATGGGCGACCAGGCGGAAATCCTGGAACACGACGCCGATCCGGCGGCGCAATTGCGGCAACTCATGGGAGGGAATTTTTGTCACTTCGCGGCCGAACAGATTCACGAAACCGCGGCTCGGTCGACATGCCAAGTACAGCAGCTTGAGCAAAGTGGACTTGCCCGCCCCGCTGGGTCCGGTCACGAAATGGAACGATCCGGGTTCCAGCGTAAAGTTGATATCGCTCAATACCTCTGGACCAGCTCCATAGCGCATGCCCACGTTTTCGAAACGAACCACCGTCTATGCCGTGTCCCGAATTAGGAAATCACTGGTCTCGTGCCCTCGATAGGGGCCGAATTTTCCGAGCGCTCTGGGTCGGCAACATGGCATGGACAATGCCGTGCGTAAAGCACCACCGTTGTTGCAACCGGACTCCCGACCCCTTAGAATCGCGACGATGTCGTTATATTACCATTCAAGGTTCGCAGTTTACATAAGATGATTATTACTTGCCCGGGCTGCGAAGCCAGCTTCAATGTAGACCCGAACGCGCTTGGCGCCGACGGCCGCACCGTCAGGTGCAGCAAATGCAGCCATCAATGGCTTGCCAAGCCGGACGGCGCGGCGACCGACGCCGACCTTCCCGTCCAGGAACAGGCGCCGCCGCCGGCCGAACCGGAAATCCCGCCGCCGCCATTCGCCGCCGAACCGCCGCCTGCGCCACCCGCGATGCCTGAATTCGATGCGGCGCCGCCGCCCGCCGAGCCGATGGTCGCAGCCGCCCCGACGCCCGAACCCGAACAGCCGGAGGATCCGCCGTTCCACTCGGATCCCGCGCCCCTCGCCGCCGATCCGGCGCCGCCGTTCGCCCCCGACGCGGCCGTGGAGGCCGATCCTCCCGCGCGCGGCCGAAATATCGCCGCGGAGTTTGCTGCATCCGGAACGCCGCCCGAAATGCCGGCGGAACCGTTTCCCGAATTGGCCCAGGACCCGGCGGCTGACACCGAGCAGCCGGCCCCCGGCGCTACCGACGAAACGGACGCGATCGCGCAGGCGCTGGCGGATCCGCCGCCGGTCGGAATGCCGCCGCCGTCCATGGCCGAGGCACAGATATCGGCGCCGTCGGCGGATGCCGCCATGGATGGATTCCCGCCGCCGCCCATCGCATCGCCGGACGCTCTGGGCACCCGAAACACCGCGCCGCCCCCGCGCCGCAATAGCGGCCGCGCGGCGACCCTATCGCTCTTCGCCTTGATTCTCTTTGTCGGCGCCCTTGGCGCCGCCGCCTTCATGTTCCAGAACACCATCGTCACTTGGTTGCCCTGGTCGAACTCGGTCTATGCGATGGTTGGATTGCAGCCCGATATCCTCGGCACCGGGTTGCAGATTATCGAGCCCAAACCGAAGAAGAAGATCAAGGGAAATGACGAGGTTCTGGTCGTCGAAGGCGAGATCCGCAACACCTCCAACCGGCCGCTTTCACTGCCGCTGATGCGCGGCGCGTTGCTCGGCAAGGATGGTTCGGAGTTGCATGTCTGGACGTTCCGCGCGGACCAGACAAAAATCGCACCCGGCGAATTGGTCGGATACAAGACGGAATTTCGCAATCCGCCGGGCACCGCGCAAAAGCTCGATATCACCTTCACCCGCCCGGGCGAAACGGGGATCGCAAACAAGCCGCTGCCGGACGACGCAATGCCCAAGGCGCCGGTAATACAGCGGCATCAATAGCCTCTCCAGGGGGACGGCGCAGGCTAGACCATTTCTTGTCTAAATTGACTCATATAAAATGGTCTATCTCTTGGTCTTTACGCAAATACGCCGTCGCGAACCGTTTCGGTTCGCTTAGGGTTCGCTCTAAAACTGTTTCAGCAAACGATCAATATAGTCGCGTTCGAGCTTCGGACGCTGATACTCGCCGGCACGGCGGCGCAACTCGTCGCGGATGCGGCGCGACCCCTGGACGCTGTCTTCATCCGGAATTTTGACATCGTTGGTATTGGCGCTGCGCCCGGTCTTGTCGACATCGCGGCCGAACGGATCCTGTGACCGGCGCGAATGGCCAAACGGTTCGCTGCCTTCGCCCGGCCGTTGCCCGCGCCCCAGCTGACGCATCAACTGTTCGGTCGCCGAGCGGGCGCCCTGTTGCAACTGATCGATGGCGCGCGTCTGCGGCGGCACGGCCTGTCCCGCCTGTCCGGTCCCCAACTGCTTGGTGGACTCGTTCATAGAGCGTTCCGCACGGCCAAGCGCGCGCGGTATCGATTTCGTCATTTCTCCCAATTGCCGCATAATTTCCCCGAGTCGACGGCGCAGGCTTTCCTGGGATTCCGATTCCTTCGCCATCGGAGGCGGCGATTGCTTGCCGTCCTCCGGCGGGCGGCCGGCGCCGGGCGGGAGAAAGTTCGGCGGCAGGCGGAGCATCGGATTGTTCGGTGTCGAACCGCGCATCTGACCCCGACGCTGCGCTTCCTTGAAGGTGCGGTCGAGCAAACCTTGCTGCTGTCGGATGATGTCCTGCAATTCGTTGAGCATTTTCATCGCACGGCGCTGCGTTCCGCCGGGGCGCGCCATTTGGCGCGTGCGCAGGTTCTCCAGCATATTCCGGAGCTGCGACAGCATTTGCCGCGCGGCGTCCCGCTGACCGCTGCGTGACAATTCGCGAATTCGATCGAGCATCTTTTTGATATCCTCGCGGCGCAGCATTTGGACACGCGCGTCCGGCGGCATATTCTCCGCCCGCTGCTGCGGCATCGAGCGCATCTTTTCTTCCAGCGCGTTGAGATATTCGCCGAGGGCGCGTTCGAATTCCTTCAGCAATCGCTCGATTTCCGCATCCGTCGTCTTCTTCGACAGCGCGTCCTGCAGCGCCTGTTGCACGTCGCGCAAGGCGCGTTCGCTCAGCGACAAATTGCCATCTTCGATGCGCAACGCCACATTCCAGAGAAGCTGGAGCACGCCGAGCAATTTCTGCGGGGTATCCAGTTTTTCGTTTTCGAGCCGGCGGGCGACCGTGGACAGGCCGAGGAACACCACCGTATCCCCGTTATATTCCTCATACTCCCAGGCCAGCTGTTCGAGTTGGGCCCCCACGCGGTTGCGGTTCTGTTCCGGATAGAGCGCCAGTTGCCGACGGTGTCCGATAATCGCCCGCGCGACCGGATGCGTGAAGGCGCGTTCCGGCAACACCATCTGGATCGTCTTGCTACTGCCGGTCTGACCGGCGGCGTCGCTCGCGGTCAGCACCAGATTGACCGGCAATCCGGCCCAGGGATGGGCGGTCAGATCGTTATAGCTCGTCGATTTGATCTTCCGGAGCTGCAGACCCGGCAAGGGCAGATCAATCTCGATCGGTTCGAACTTCGCCAGCGCCGATTCCGCCGGAACGGCGCCCGACCGGCTGATCCGGGCGATCACTTTTTCGACGCCGTAGTCGTCGGTCGCTTCGAATTCGAGGCGCATCGCATTGCGTCGCGTCCGCGACGGCGGGCGGGAAAATGTCACCGCCGGCGGATTGTCCGGCGTTACCGCAACCTTCCAGCGGCCGAGCGTGCGCCGACCCTGCCGGATCGACAAATCGCCATCTACGAGCAATTTATGTTCGAGTTGAAAACTGCCGGGGACCTGCGTTTCGAATCCAACGCTGCTGCCGTCGCCCGTGAGTTCCGGCGTCCCGGCGCCGCCGCTGACGCGCGCCACCAGCATGCTGCCGAACGGTATCGTGATTGTCGTCTGCTCGGCCGGGACCGCGCCGTCGCCACCGCCGGACGCCAGGAAGATCGGTGCGGCGCGGGTATATTCCGGCGGTGTGATCCAGGCATCCAGTTTGGCAGGGCTGCTCGCGGCCACACGTGTCAGATCGGGCGTGAAGGCCCGCGCAACCCGGTCGATGGGATCGTCGGCGACGATCAACCCAACCGTAAGCGCAATGCCGAGCACGATCCGCAACGCAAACGGATCGCGTCGGATGAGACCCGGCGAGGGCCAGCCGATGCGGAGGCGGGATACGGTCGCCCGCATGCGTTCCTGATGCAGTTCCCACAGCCTGCGGGTCTCGTCGTTGGCGGCGCCGGCCTCCAATCGATCGGAAACCGCGTCCAGGGGCCGATGCCGCAGATCGTTGGCCCTTTCCAGGCGCCGCAAGGTCGCGCCGCGGTCCGGCAGCCGTAGACGACGCAGCTGCCGCCAGCCGAGGCCCAGAACGGCAGCGGCGAACGCCGCCAGAATAAGTGCGTGCAGCCATCCGGCAATCAGCGGCAGTATATCGGTCAGCGCCAGCAGCATATACGCGCCGGCGGCGCCCACCGCCGGCCACAGGGCGGGCCATACCCGTTCCCAGGCAAGCGCCAGCCAGGCACTTGCGATCCGCCAGACTGCAACGGTCCTGCCGGATTTCTTGCGTTTTGGGACGCGCCAGCCCATCAGGCCCGCCGCCGTCGAATCGCAGCCTCGTCCTGCCAGGCAGCGAAGCTGTCCAGCGCCAAGAGGTCTTCGTAGGTCGGTCGTGCGCGCACGACGCTATAGGTCTCTCCGTTCACCAACACCTCCGGTACCAGCAGACGCGAGTTATAGCTTGAAGCCATTACCGCACCGTACGCTCCCGCGGAGGAAAATGCCAATAAATCTCCCGTGACAAGCGGCGGCAGCGGCCGCTTCTGGGCGAAGGTATCGCCGGTCTCGCACACCGGCCCGACGATATCCGCGGGCTCGAGGGCCGCGTTCTCGCCCGCCTGGCGAACCGGCAGCACACCATGATACGCATCGTACAGCGTCGGCCGGATCAGGTCGTTCATTGCCGCGTCGATCACGACGAAGCGCCGCGTCCGGCCCTGTTTCACATAGATCACCCGGCTGACCAGCAGGCCCGCATTGCCGACCAGCATCCGTCCGGGCTCGAACATCAGCGTACAGTCCAAATCGCCCAGCGTTTCACGCACCATCGAAGCATATTCGTCCGGCGAGGGCGGCACCTCCCCGTGATACGGAATGCCGAGCCCGCCGCCGAGGTCCAGCCGGCGGATGTCGTGTCCGGCGTCCCGCAAGACCCCCACCAAATCGGCGACCCGCTCGAAGGCCGCCCGGAAGGGCCGCAAATCGGTCAGTTGCGAGCCGATATGCACGGCGACGGACACCGGCGTGACGCCCGGCAATTCGGCGGCGCGGGCGAACACCGCCGCCGCGTCCTCGATATCGACCCCGAATTTGTCTTCGCTGCGGCCGGTCGCAATCTTGTCGTGGGTTTCCGCATCGACATCGGGATTGACCCGCACCGCGACCGCCATCGTCGCCTTGCGCGCGACGGCCAGCGCCGACAGGGATTCGAGCTCGGGCACCGATTCGACGTTTACCTGATGAATCTGCCGGTCGAGCGCCAGGGCGAGCTCTTCTTCGGTCTTGCCGACGCCGGAAAAGACGATCCGCTCCGGCGGGATGCCGGCGGCCAGCGCCCGCAGCAATTCGCCGCCCGACACCACATCGGCGCCCGCCCCCAATTCTGCCAGGGTCCGGATCACGGCGAGGTTCGAATTGGCCTTCACCGAATAGCAGATCATGGTGTCCAGCCCCTCCAGCGCCTGCGTCAAGACGCGGTAGTGCCGCTCCAGCGTAGCCGTCGAATAGCAATAGAACGGCGTGCCCACCGCCTCGGCAATGTCGGCCAGCGACACGCCTTCGGCGTGCAGGGCGCCCGCGCGGTACTCGAAATGGTTCATAGCGGCGCCGGGTATTGCCGGGGATACTCATTCTGGCCCGGCGGCTTCGGCGGCCCCTTCTTGCCGCAGGCCGCGACCGACAGGACCAGCGCCAGGGCAAGCGCTCCGACCAATAACTTCCTTGGGTTTGGCATCACAAATATCGCTCCCGCGCCGCCTCGATGGCTTCCCGAACCCGATCCGGCGCCGTCCCACCGTAGCTCTTGCGGCTCTCGATCGAGGATTCGTTGCTCAATACAGAATATATATCCTTGGTAATCCGCGCTTCCACCTGTTGCATCTCCTTCAGCGGCAAATCCGCCAACGGGCAACCTTGCTTTTCGGCAAGGGAAACCAAGGTTCCGGTGACATGATGGGCTTCGCGGAACGGCATGTCGAGCACCCGCACAAGCCAGTCGGCAAGATCGGTCGCGGTCGGAAAACCGTCGGCCAGCGCCGCCGCCATCGCCGCGGGCCGGGCCTTCATATCCGTCAACATGCCGGTCATTGCCGCGACCGCCAGTTCCAGGCTTTCGGCGGCGTCGAAGACCGGCTCCTTGTCCTCCTGCATATCCTTGCCATAGGCCAGCGGCAGCCCCTTCAGCACCATCAACAACCCTGTCAGCCCGCCGACGATGCGGCCCGCCTTGGCGCGCACCAGCTCGGCGGCATCCGGATTGCGCTTCTGCGGCATGATCGACGATCCGGTGGTGAACGCATCGGACAGCTCGATGAAGCCGAATTGCGGCGTGCACCACAGCACCAGCTCCTCGGCCAGCCGCGAAAGATGGACCGCCGCGATCGAACACGCGGAGAGGAATTCCAGCGCGAAATCGCGCGCCGACACCGCATCGATCGAATTCGCCATGGGCGCATCGAACCCCAGCGCCGTCGCTGTCGCGTGCCGGTCGATATCGAACGAGGTGCCGGCCAGGGCGGCCGCGCCGAGCGGCGATTCATTGGTTCGCCGACGGCAATCGGCGAACCGCCCGCGGTCGCGTCCGGCCATCTCCACATAGGCGAGCAGGTGATGGCCGAAAGTCACCGGCTGGGCCGGCTGCAGATGGGTGAACCCCGGCATGAGGGTCGCAGCATGCGTCTCCGCCTGGTCGAGCAAGGCGGCCTGCAGCGCGCCGAGCTGCGCGTCGAGACCGTCGGCGGCATCGCGCACCCAGAGGCGCAGATCGGTGGCGACCTGATCGTTGCGGCTGCGCGCGGTATGGAGCCGGCCTGCCGGCGCGCCGATCAGCTCGCTCAAACGTGATTCGATGTTAAGGTGGATATCTTCCAGCGCGGCCTTGAATTCGAAGCCGCCCGCCTCGATTTCCTTCAAGATGCGGTCGAGGCCGTCCTGGATCGCCGCGCCGTCTTCGGCGCTGACGATGCCCCGGTCGACCAGCATCCGGCAATGGGCTTTCGAGCCGGCGATATCCTGGGCATAGAGCCGCCGGTCGAAATCGATCGAGGCGTTTATGCTTTCCATAATGGCGGAAGGGCCGGACTCGTACCTGCCGCCCCACATCTTGTTTTTGGTCATCTTGCCTTACTAACGAAATAAACGATGAAATTCATGCGCTCGCTCCGGACCGTCCTTCTAACCGCCCTAATTTCCTGCGCCGCTGCGCAAGCAATGGCGGCGGAATCGCCGCCGCGGACCGGATGGATGGAGCAATTTACTCTCAACACCCCGCCCAAGCCAGTGCCGGATACGCCAATCGCCGATGCCGACGGCCGCCCGGCAAAACTCTCGGATTTCCGGGGCCGCCTCACCCTGGTGAATTTCTGGGCGACCTGGTGCGCGCCGTGCGTCCGCGAATTGCCGTCGCTGGAGCGGCTGCAGGCGGCGTTCGACGAAAAGGAATTTCGCGTCGTCGCGATCAACGAGGACCGGGGCGGGGCCGCGGTCGCCAAGCCTTTCCTCGCAAAACTCGGCCTGACCCGGCTCGCCCTCTATATCGACACGCGGCTCGCGCTCGCCCAGGCGCTCGGCCTGCGCGGCATGCCGACCAGCTACCTGATCGACCGGTCCGGCCGGGTGGTCGGCGCGCTGACCGGACCCGCCGAGTGGGACGCGCCGGAAGCGAAGGCGTTGATCGGGTATTACCTGAAGCGGAAGCAATAGCGCCAAAGCGTTCACGCGAAGCCCTGCACCACCAAAATCACTCCGGACACCAGCAGCAGGACGAGGACGATCCGGCGAAATACCTGCTCGCTGACGCCGGTGTAGACGCGCGCGCCGATCCAGGCGCCGAGCACCGTCACCGGCAGGCAGAGCGCGGCGACGGTCAGCACGCTACCGTCGATCGCGCCGCTGATCGACATTCCCACGCTGGCGGCAACGAGGACGATCAGATTGAACGGCTGATAGATGGCCCGCTGCTACGCCGAAGTGCCGCCCCGCATCTGCAGCCAGACCAGCGGCAACGGTCCCGACAGGCCGGCGAAACCGCCGAGAAAACCGCCCCCGGCGCCGACCACCCCGTCCGAGGCGCGGTCGCCCCAGGCACCGATACGCAAGCGACCGACGCCGGAAAGCTGAAACGCGGCATAGGCGACCAGGAACCCGCCGACCGAAAGCCGCAGGATCTCCGGCGTGGCGAACTTCAGCGCCGCGACGCCGAGCGGTACGCCCGCCAGGCCGCCGATCAGATAGGGCAGCGCCCGCCGCCATTCGAAAGCCTTTCGCACCGTCGCCAGCCCGACGATCTGGGCGGCGACCGACGCCAAGGCGACCAATGGCGGCACCATCGGCGCCGGCAGGGCGTGAAACCAAAGCCCGGACGACACCAGCCCGGTACCGAACCCGGCAAAGCCCGTTACGAAACCGGCAACGAACGCGCCGGTCAGCACCATCGACAGGGAAGCGGCGTCGGGAAGACTCTCAAGCATGGCCACGCCCTATCACGGGACGGCGCCGGGACGAAACGCTACCGCGTCGGGACGGGCGTATCGCCGGCATAGTCGTAAAAGCCGCGCCCGGCTTTGCGGCCGAGCCAGCCGGCTTCGACATATTTTACCAGCAAGGGGCAGGGCCGGTACTTCGAATCGGCCAGCACTTCATTGAGCACCTGCATGATCGACAGGCAGGTATCCAAGCCAATGAAATCGGCCAGCTCGAGCGGCCCCATCGGGTGGTTTGCACCCAGCCGCATCGCCTTGTCGATCGCCTCGACGCCGCCGACGCCCTCATACAGCGTATAGACCGCCTCGTTGATCATCGGCAGCAGGATCCGGTTGACGATGAAGGCCGGAAAATCCTCCGACACCGCCACATCCTTGCCAAGCGTCTCCGCCAGTTCCTTGATGGTCTGGAAGGTTTCGTCATTGGTCGCCAGGCCGCGAATGATCTCGACCAGCTTCATCACCGGCACCGGCAGCATGAAATGCATGCCGATGAAGCGGTCGGGCCGGTCGGTCGTCGCCGCCAGACGGGTGATCGAAATCGACGAGGTGTTGCTCGCCAGCAAGGCGTCCTTCTTGAGCATCGGCACGACCTTCTCGAAGATCGCGCATTTGATTTTTTCGTCCTCGGTGGCCGCCTCGATGACGAAGTCGCAGCCGGGAAAGAGGTCGTACTCCGTGCTCGTCTCGATCCGCGCGAGCGCCGCCGATTTATCGGCGTCGCTCATCAGCGACCGTTTGACCTGGCGATCCATGTTGCGATCGATCGTCGCCAGCGCCTTTTCGATCTGGTCGGCCGAAACATCGACCAGCTTAACATCGAATCCGGCGGCGGCGCAGACATGGGCAATGCCATTGCCCATCTGCCCGGCGCCGATGACACCGATTGTCTTGATCATGATTTCAGGCCCTTTCGGACAGCACGTTGTCTTCGGCGTTGCGCCTCGGTGCGGCGGTTCCGCGCAACGGCGCGGGCGCCCGACCGGAAGCGTTTAGTCGAGCTCGGCTTCCAATTCGGGAACCAGGTTGAAGAGATCCCCGACGATGCCGTAATCGGCGACCTGGAAAATCGGCGCTTCTTCATCCTTGTTGATGGCGACGATCACCTTGCTGTCTTTCATGCCGGCGAGATGCTGGATGGCGCCGGAAATGCCGACCGCGATATACAGGTCGGGCGCGACGATCTTGCCGGTCTGGCCGACCTGATAGTCGTTCGGCACAAAGCCCGCATCGACGGCGGCGCGCGATGCGCCCACGGCCGCGCCAAGTTTGTCCGCGACTTTCTCGAGCATGGCGAAATTATCGCCGCTCTGCATGCCGCGGCCGCCGGAAATAACGATCCGCGCGGCGGTCAACTCGGGCCGCTCCGATTTGGAGATTTCCGCACTGATGAATTTGGTGAGTCCGGCGTCGCCGGTCCCGTCGACCGCCTCGACCGCCGCCGAGCCGCCTTCCGGCGCGACCGGATCGAAACCGGTGGCGCGCACGGTGATGACCTTGACCGCATCCGTCGACTGCACCGTGGCAATCGCGTTGCCCGCGTATATCGGCCGGTCGAAAGTATCGTCCGACACAACGGCGGTGATTTCGGAAATCTGCTGCACGTCCAGCATCGCCGCGACCCGCGGCATCACGTTCTTGCCGAATGTGGTCGCGGGCGCGAGGACATGCGAGTACCCACCCGCGAGACCGACGATCAGCGGCGCCAAATTCTCCGCAATCGACCGGTCGAATTCGGCGCTGTCCGCCAGCAGGACCTTGGCGACGCCCTCGACCTTCGCGGCCGCGTCGGCAACCGCCGCGCAGCCCGATCCGGCCACCAGCAAATGCGTTTCGCCGCCGATCGCTTGGGCCGCGGCGACCGTGTTGAAGGTCGCACCCTTGAGTTCGCCCTCTTCGTGTTCGGCAATGACCAGGTTTGTCATGCTCAGATCACCTTCGCTTCGTTCTTCAGCTTGTCCACAAGTTCGGCGATCGTTTCCACGATGACACCGGATTCACGCTTTGGCGGATCGATCACCTTCAAGGTCTTGAGGCGCGGCGAGATGTCGACGCCCAGATCTTCCGGCGACATGACGTCGATCGGCTTCTTCTTCGCCTTCATGATGTTGGGCAACGAGGCATAGCGCGGCTCGTTCAGGCGCAGATCGGTGGTGACGACCGTCGGCAGGGAAACCTCGATCGTTTCCAGCCCGCCGTCGACTTCCCGGATGACGGTAGCCTTGCCGTCCCCAAGCTCGATCTTCGAGGCGTAGGTCGCCTGGCTCCAGCCGAGCAGCGCCGCCAGCATTTGGCCGGTTTGATTGGAATCGTCGTCGATCGCCTGTTTGCCGGCGATCACGACCTGCGGGCTTTCCTTCTCGGCCAGGGCCTTGAGGATCTTGGCCACGGCAAGCGGCTCCACTTCCGCATCGGTCTGCACCAGGATGCCGCGGTCCGCGCCCATGGCGAGCGCCGTGCGGATGGTTTCCTGACATTGTTGCGGGCCAATGGAGGCGGCGATGATTTCCGTCGCCGTGCCGGCTTCCTTCATGCGAATGGCCTCTTCGATGGAGATCTCATCGAAGGGATTCATGGACATTTTTACGTTGGCGGTCTCGACACCGGTTTGATCCGCTTTGACCCGGATTTTCACGTTGTAATCGATGACCCGCTTCACGGGGACGAGGACTTTCATTGCTCTCTCTTCTCGCGTGCATCAGGGAAATTAAGGTGAGACATACGGAGGCTTGCCGTGCCCTGTCAAGCCGCGGGCCGCCGCAAAGACGGCGCACCATAGGCAGAAGCGCGAATGACGTCAAATTCGCGGATTTCACGACGCAAGCGGCGGGAAAGCGCTGTATCCGACAACCCGGTTCCGGATCCCGTAATCCCGGCTCACCTCGCCCAGCGGCGCCAGCGTCCAGCTCCATTGCGCCCCGCCATCGGGCACGGAAACGCCGAACAGCGCATCGTGATCCTGGAGCACTCCGCCCTTCCTGTCGAAGGCCTCGCGGCGGCATTCGGTAATCAGGCAGACATTGGCCTCGAACCGGCCGAGATAATCGAGATGACGTTGCACGACCTGCCGGCAAAAGGCTTCCAGGACATCGTCGTCCAGTTCGGCGCGGCGTTGCAGCGCGGCGGCCGGGAAAATCGCCAACTGCGCCATGACATTGGCGGAAACGACGAGGTCGAGATCCGCCACATCGAGGAACGCTTCCGATACCGGCACCGGATCGCCGCGCCAGCCCGCCGCGACGCGATGCTCGAAATCACCGACGAACCCCGTGACGTCCGCCGTCACCAGCTCGACGTTACGATAGGGCGCGGCTTCGCGCCGGGCCGCCCGCAAATGCACCAGATCGGCCAGCAGCACACGATCGAAACCCTCGGCCAGCGCGGGCAGGGGAATGTCCAGCAACAATCCGGAGCCGAGCACCAGGGCGGTGCGGCGGCGGGAACAGCGGCCAATGGCCTCGGCGATGACCGCGCGCGAGCGTTCGAGATGGTCGTCCCACGCCGGCCCCAAGCGGCGTCGACGGGCGTGAATGGCGACCGCTTCCTTCAAATAGCCGAGCCGGCGCGCCGGTCGCGGGCAGCCGGTGGTGAGGTATTCGATGAGTTCGAGGATCACGGGCCCGATATCGCGCGCGGCTAGCGGTTGGCGCCGGGGACCCAGAGCACGTCGGCCTTGCCGTTGTCGTTGCAGTGGCGCGCCAGAACGAACAGGAGGTCCGACAGACGGTTGAGATAGATCAGTACTTGCGGGTTCACGGCCTCCGCTCCGGCGAGCTGCGCCACCAGACGTTCGGCGCGGCGCACCACCGTGCGGGCATGGTGGAGCTGCGCCGCCGCTTGCGCGCCGCCGGGCAACACGAAGCTGTTCAAGGGCGCCAAAGTCGCGTTGATCGTATCGATCTCCGTCTCCAGCCGCGCCGCCTGCTCTGCGCTGACCCGCAACGCCGTATCGCCGCGCTTGCCGCCCTCCGGCGTACAGAGATCGGCGCCCAGATCGAACAGGTCGTTTTGAATCCGGCTCAATATTGCATCCACGGTGTCCGGCAAACCCGCGCCGGCGCGCGCCAGCCCGATCACCGCATTCGCCTCGTCCACCGTGCCATAGGCCTCGACCCGGATGTCGTGCTTGGCGACCCGGCCGCCGTCGCCGAGCGAGGTCTCGCCGCTGTCGCCGCCGCCGGTATAGATACGCGTGAGCCGAACCATCAGGACTTGCCCAGCGCCAGCATCAATATGGCGAACAACGCCAGCGCAATGAATTGCAGAAGGATGCGCCAGCGCATCAGCTTATTGCCATAGCGCCGGTTGAAATCGCCGCCGCGGGCCATGGTGATCAAGCCGAACGCCAACACGCCGAGCGTGGCCAGCATGGCGATCACGAGCAGAAAGGTGACAGCTCCGGACATTGCAGCGATATAGCCGTTTTTATCCCGGCTGGACAGAGGGAAGGCGAATTCCGGCAATCGCCCAGGAATTGCCCGCTGCTAATTCCGCCCCGCCGACAGCAGCCCGCGGGCGATGATATTCGACTGGATCTCGGCCGTGCCCTCGAAAATATTGAGGATGCGCGCGTCGCACAGCACGCGCGAGATCGGATATTCCTCCGCGTAGCCGTTGCCGCCGTGGATCTGCACCGCGTTGTCCGCATTCGACCAGGCGGTGCGCGCGGCCAGCAGCTTGGCCATGCCGGCCTCGATATCGCAGCGCCGGTCGGAATCCTTTTCGCGCGCGGCGAAATAGCTGAGCTGCCGGGCGATCATCGTCTCGACCGACATCCAGGCGATCTTGCCCGCGACCCTGGGGAAGGCGGCCAGCGGCTTGCCGAACTGGATTCGCTCCTTGGCGTAGGTCAGGGCCAGCTCGAAGGCGTTCTGCGCCACGCCGACCGCGCGCGCCGCGGTCTGGATGCGCGCGGATTCGAAGGTCGCCATGAGTTGCTTGAACCCGTCGCCCTCGGCCTCGCCGAGCAGGTTCTCCGCCTTGACCTCGAACCTGTCGAAGCCGATCTCGTATTCCTTCATGCCGCGATAGCCGAGCACGCGAATCTCGCCGCCGCTCATGCCCGGCGCCGGGAACGGATCGGCGTCGGTGCCGCGCGGCTTCTCGGCCAGGAACATCGACAGACCGCGATAGCCGGGCTCGTTCGCATCGGTGCGCACCAGCAGGGTCATCAGATCGCTGCGCGCGCCATGGGTGATCCAGGTCTTGTTGCCGAAGATGCGGTAGGTCCCACCGTCGCGTTCGGCCCGTGTGCGCAGCCGGCCGAGGTCGGAGCCGGTGTTCGGTTCGGTAAAGACCGCGGTCGGCAAAATTTGGCCGGACGCGATCCGGGGCAGCCATTTCTGCTTTTGCGCTTCCGTCCCGCCAAGACGGATCAGCTCGGCGGCGATTTCCGAGCGCGTGCCGAGCGAGCCCACGCCGATATAGCCGCGGCTCAACTCCTCGGTCACCACGCACATCGCCATTTTGCCCATGCCGAGCCCGCCATGGCTCTCCGGCACCGTGAGCCCGAACACGCCGAGCGCCGACAATTCCTCGACCAGCGGCAGCGGGATCAGTTCGTCCTTGACGTGCCAGTCATGGCAGGCGGGCGCGATCTTTTCGTCGGCAAATCGGCGAAACTGGTCGCGCATCATCATCAGCGTCTCGTCGGCCAGCGCCGCATCTGCGACGTCGCCCTCGCCCAGCAAGGCGGCCAACCGCTGGCGGACGGCGGCGGTGTTGCCCGTGGCGATCAGTTTCGAGACGCCATCGGTGCGAAAGGCGGCGCTGTCGGCCTCCGCGACGCCCATATCGGCCAGCCGGACGATCTCGCCCTGGCTCATCGCGAAACCGCCGGATAGCTGCGACAGGTATTCGCCGAATGCCATCTGCAGCGTCAGCGCCTCGATTTCGCCGAAATGCCCGGCGCCCTGGCAACGCTCCGCCCAGCCGAGCATCTGGCGGAGCCCTTCCACATACGTGGCGAGCCAGGCATAGCCATGCGCCGCAAACTGTTCCCGCTCCAGCAGATCGCCGGCGACGCGCCCGTCCGGCGCGACCAGCGCGGCGACGGCGCCGCGCGCTGCCTGTTGCAGGGTTTCCGCCGCGCCGAGGGCGTCCCGGCAGCAGGCGAACAGATCGTCGATACCCGGCGCCCCGGCCTGTTCCGCCGTCCCACCCGTTTCCGTTGCCTCGACCACCGTTCTTCCTCCCGTATCCCACCGTCCATTCCGGCCGCGCGGCACCCTATCGCGAAAAAATCGACATCGCAAAACCCGGCGGACCGCGTTGCCCGGCAAGCGGTTCACGCGAACGTGCCCCGCAGCGATGCAGCCGGCCCTTGCCTCCGGCGGCCATCGACGCCAAGCTTCGAACCGAACCGCGTCATTCCCGCCGCGACCATCGCGACTTCACGCATTCTCAG
>JBFFGE010000001.1:0-85042 GCA_041557595.1 Alphaproteobacteria bacterium | reverse complement strand
GCGCGGCGGCGAATAGACCGGGCTGTCGACGGTCTTCGAGCCGGCGCCGGAGACGCTTCCGCCGCCGCCTTCGTGCAGCCGAATCAGCGGCACTTTGTAGCGGCAGGCCATTTCCTCCGCATAGATGCTCTTGCGCAGCCCCGCTTCGTTCGGCGACCCGCCGCGCAGGGTGAAGTCCTCGCCGCCGACGATGCAGCGTCGTCCGTCGATCTCGCCGAAGCCGAGCACGAAATTCGCCGGCGTGAAGTCGGTCAATGCGCCGTTCTCGTCGCGCGCCGCCACGCCGGCGCCCGCGCCCATTTCCCGGAAGCTGTCCGAATCGATCAGCCCGTCGATGCTTTCGCGCACCGTATGGCGGCCCTGCGCGTGCTGGCGCGCGACGCCCTCGGTCCCGCCGAGCTCCTTCGCGAGCGCTCGTTTCCGGTGAATTTCATCGACCTGTTTCTTCCAGCTCATGGGCGGTTCCGGCTCGTTGCGGGTTGGCGGGGCGGAGGAAGGGTGGCGGCGGGATGGCGATTTTGCAAGTGCAGGGCCGTGGTTGGCCGTTAGCAAACCTTCAATGAAATCTTGGGAGACTCGTCATCTGGCCAGCATTCATCATGTTCGAGAACCGGATCATGTACCTCCGCTTCGTATTGACGATGCAAAACCCCGACACGGGTGTCGAGGAGGGAGTATTTTCCACGGCATACGCGTTGCGCCGCGAGGGCGCTCTATCCAGTCACGAACGGGACGAACTCGGCATACTGCTGCGTTGGTTCGGAGACAATTTGTCGGTTCCCGCCCGGTTCAACCGAACGAAATCCAAGGGCTATTACCGGCGCGCCACAAAAGGCATTTCCTGGTTCAAGTCTTTGGCCGGTGAGCATATTGCAAGGATGTATCGAATATCGGCGATCCTGGAAATTCACGGCCACCATGTCAGCATGATCAAGACGTCCAAACCCGGATATGTGGTGTATCAGGATGAGCATCAGATCGTGGCGGAGCCCTTCAATGATCTGCGGCGCTTGAAGCGGTAGTGTCGCGCGGGCGGCGTGCCGCTAATTGGCGGCGATTTGTTTGGGCGGGCCTCGGGTTCGCGCCGTCGGCGGATCTTTTGCTAAACTTCGCCGCATGAACGAATCCGCCCAAACACTCCCGACCACGCTCACCGCGTTGCTCGACCGCGCCGCGGCGGTGCAGCCCGACGGTGTGGCGATTGTCTATGAAGACCAAACCCTGACCTATCGTGCGTTCGAGGAAAAAGTCCGCCGCGCGGCGGGATTTCTCGCGACACAGGGGATCGGGGAGGGCGACCGGGTCGCGTTCTGGCTGCCCAATACCCCCGCCTATCTGATCCTTTACTTTGCGTGCGCGCGGATCGGCGCGGTCGCGGTTGCGGTCAACACGCGGTTTCGCGCCGCCGAAGTGGGCGACATCATTCGCCGGTCGGGCGCGCGCATGCTGGTGCTGTGGCCGGATTTCCGCGGCATCGATTTTCCCGGCATCCTCGCCTCGCTTGAGCCCGGCGCGCTCGATGCGGTGGAATGCGTCATCGTCTACACGGAAGGGGCCGACGCGTCGGTCGAGCTTCCCGGCCGCGCGATTCACCGATTCGCCGAGATCGCTGCGCAGGCGCCGCATGATGTAGACCATGCCGGGCCCGATATCGGCTGCAACATTTTCACCACCTCGGGCACGACCAGTGCGCCGAAACTGGTGCTGCACCGGCAATTCGCGGTCGCGGTGCACACGGCGGAGGTTGCCGATAAGTTCGGCTTCGTCGATGCGGAGACGGTGTGTCTGCAGGTCCTGCCGCTTTGCGGGGTGTTCGGGTTTTGTCAGGCGATCGCGACTCTGGCCGCGGCGCGGCCGATGGTGCTGATGTCCGCCTTCGATGCGGCCGAAGCGGTGGCCTTATGCGCGCGCCACCGGGTGACCCATTTCGAGTCGACCGACGACATGCTGGATGCAATGCTGCGCGCGGCGGAGAGCGATGCGCCCTTCGAAAAAATCGGGTTTATCGGGTACGGCGCGTTCAATCGGGCGCTCGAGGATTTGCCCGACCGTGCGGAGGCGCGGGGCATCCGGGTGATCGGGCTATGGGGGATGAGCGAAACGATGGCATTCGTCGCCGGTCGCGACCCTGATGCACCCCTGGCGGAGCGGCGCAAGGCGGGTGGCGCGATGGTCTCGCCGCGCGGCAGGGCCCGTGTCCGCGACCCGGATAGCGGCGACCTGCTGCCACCGGGCGCGCCGGGCGCGCTGGAAATCGCCGGGCCGAGCCTGATGGTCGAATATCTCGACAATCCGGAGGCCACCGCCGCGGCGCTGACCGACGACGGGTATGTGTGCACCGGCGATCTGGCGCAAATGGAGGAGGATGGCGGCTTCGAATTCATCACCCGGATGGGCGATGTATTGCGGCTGGGCGGTTTTCTCGTCAGCCCCGCGGAAATCGAGGCTGAACTGCAAGCGCTCCCGCCGATCGAGGCGGCGCAGGTGGTCGAAGTGGATGCGGCCGGGCGCAATGCCGCTTTCGCATATGTCATTGTGACGCCGGGCGGTACGCTGGACGAGGCGGCAGCACGGGCGCATTGTGCGGCGCGTCTCGCGAAATTCAAGGTTCCGGTACGGATTGTCGCGCTGGATGCGTTTCCCACGACGCCCAGCGCAAACGGGACGAAGATTCAGCGCGTCGCGTTGCGGCGCATGGCGCAGGCGGCGATCGACGAAAACGCGATATGACAGTTGCTGGCGTGAGGGTATGCCAAATTCCCGATAGTGGGTTTAATTCGCCGACGCCAAGCTGCTATAGGTAGGCCCGGAGTACCGTACAATAGATCGTGCCCATGGAAAGGGGATCGAGAAAAATGAAACGTCTACTAATTGGCATCGTGCTGTTGTTTTGCACGGCGAGCGTGGCGCTTGCGGATGGTTTCGTCTTTACTGCAATTCCGGATGAGGACGAAAGCCGCCTGCGCAGCCGCTTCGACAAGGTCGCGGTCTATTTGACGAAGGAACTCGGCGTTCCCGTGAAATACGTGCCGGTGAAGTCCTATGCGGCGGCCGTCACGGCGTTCAAGAACGATCAGGTGCAGCTCGCCTGGTTCGGCGGCCTATCCGGCGTGCGCGCGCGGCGCGCGGTGCCGAATTCCACGGCCATTGCACAAGGCTACGAAGATCAGTTTTTCGTCACCTACTTCATCGCACATGAGAGCGCGGGCCTTGGCGAGAGCGAGAGCCTGTCCGACAAGATCAAAGGCAAGACCTTCACGTTCGGCTCGAAAGGCTCGACATCCGGACGCTTGATGCCGGAATTCCACATTAGGACGAAATTCAAACAACCGCCGGCCAAGGTCTTTAGCCGCGTCGGTTTCAGTGGCGATCATTCCCGCACCATCGCCCTGGTCCAATCGGGCGCCTATCAGGTTGGCGCCGTCAACTACAAGGTTTGGGAAAACGAACTCAAGGCCGGTAAGATCGACCCCAAGAAGGTTCAGATCATCTGGAAAACGCCGACCTATCCGGACTATCAGTGGTCGGTACGCGGCGACGTGGACCAGAAGTACGGCAAGGGCTTTACGGAAAAGGTTCGCAAGGCGCTGCTGGGGCTTAACGATCCCGATCTGCTCAAATCGTTTCCCAGATCGAAATTCGTTCTCGCCAGCAACGCAGACTACAAGCCGATCGTGGATGTGGGTAAGGAAATCGGTCTGCTCGACTGATGTCCTTGATTGAGCTTCGCGAGGCGACGGCGGGATATAACGGCCATAGAATCCTGCACGACGTCTCGCTAAGCATTCGCCAGGGCGAACGTGTCGCCCTGGTCGGCCGGAGCGGCGCCGGAAAATCGACGCTGCTCCGGTTGCTGTATGAACGCGTTAACGGCGATGCTGCCTTGGTGCCGCAGGATTTCGGTCTCGTAAAAGCGCTCTCGGTCTTTCACAACATCTATATCGGTCGGCTGAACAAGCATTCGGTCTGGCGTAATCTGGCGAATCTCGTCAAACCCCTGCAGAGCGAGGTCGACGGTATTCGGCCGGTCGCGGCGCGATTGGAGCTGGAGGTGAAACTGTTCGACTCCGTCGGCACCCTGTCCGGCGGGCAACAGCAGCGCACCGCAGTGGGCCGTGCGCTCTATCAACAGGAAACGATCCTGCTCGGCGACGAGCCGGTCTCAAGCGTCGACGAGCATCAGGCGCGTACCATTCTTGAAAGTATCGCCGACTCAAAAAAGACCGTCATTTTGGCGATGCATGATACGGCGCTGGCGTTGGAATATTCGGACCGCGTCGTTGCGTTGCGCGATGGCCGCGTGGTGTTCGACGAATCCTGCGACGGCATGACCCCGGCGGATTTGAAGCCGATCTACGCGGGCTGACGGCGATGGAGGCGGTGTGGCGCAATTCTCCAACCGTGCGCACCAGCCTTGTTTTCCTGGCGATTGCGCTGGCATGTTTGGCGGTCGCCGACATCGCGATCACGACCGTCAACCCCTGGACCGAGATGGGCCGGCTCGTCGCCGGTATTTTCACGCCGAACTTTTTTGCGACCGAGAACCTCGGGATGGCGCTGGTCCTGACGGTCGCTTTCGCAATCCTCGGCGTGGTCATCGGCAATGTTCTGGGATTTCTGCTCGCGCTGGTCTTTCACAGCCGGATGGTGCGGGTCGGATGCGCCTTCGTTCGTGCGGTGCACGAGCTGTTTTGGGCACTAATCTTCCTGCAAATATTCGGGCTTTCGCCGCTGACCGGCATTCTCGCGATCGCCATTCCCTATGCGGGTATCATTGCGAAGGTGTATGCGGAAATACTGGAAGAGGCGGATAAGCGGCCGCTCCAGGCGGTGCCGGCGGGAAGCAGTCGGGCATCGGTTTTCCTGTTTGTGTGCCTGCCGGACGTCTGGGCGCATTTCAAGAATTATTCCCTGTACCGCCTCGAATGCGGTTTGCGGTCGAGCGCGGTGCTCGGGTTCGTCGGCCTGCCGACGCTCGGCTTCTATCTCGAAACGGCGTTCCGGCAGGGCCAGTATTCGGAAGTGTCGGCGTTGCTGATCCTGTTTTATGTGATCATCGCCAGCATGCGGGTTTGGATGCGGAAGCCGCTGCTGCCGATCTATATTCTGGTGTCGCTGCTGATCTTGCCGTGGGGTGCGGCAAAGATCGATACCGCGAATATCGTGCGCTTTTTCACGCAGGACATCGTGCCGCACCCGATCCGGACGGCGGAGACGATCGATGGCCCGGCGCTCGCGGCGCTTTGGGACTGGTTCGAGCATCTGCTGGTGGGGCAAGCGATACCCGGCGCCATCGACACCATGTTGCTGACGATGATCGCGCTGGTCGCGTCCGGACTGCTGGCGCTCGCGTTCTTCCCGCTGATTTCGCCGCTGTTTTACGGCCGATTCGGCCGGTCGGCCGGGCACATTTTCCTGGTCGTCGTGCGGTCTACTCCCGAATACATTCTGGCCTATATCTTCCTTCAGCTCTGGGGGCCGTCGATGCTGCCGGCCATCGTTGCGCTTGCGTTGCACAACGGCGCGATCATCGGCCATCTGGTGGGCCGCTATACCGAGGAAATGAAACTGCGAACCGACGCCGCGCGCGGCCTCAATCTCTATGCCTATGAAGTCACGCCGCGGCTGTACGGTCAGTTGCTGGCGTTTCTGTTCTATCGCTGGGAAGTGATTTTACGGGAAACAGCAATTCTGGGCATTCTCGGCATTGCGACTTTGGGATTCTATATCGACAGCGCTTTCGCCGATATTCGGGCCGATCGGGCGCTGTTTCTCATATTGCTGACCGCGCTGCTCAATATCGGCGTCGACGCGCTCTCCCGCGCCATCCGGGCGCGGCTTCATCTCCGAACAACCATCGAACAGGGATAGACCAGCGTGAAACAGGATACGATCCCGGTCCTCAAGGACCTTGTGCTCGTCGGTGGCGGGCACAGCCATGTGGGCGTTCTCAAATCCTTCGGCATGAAGCCGATTCCCGGCGTCCGCCTCACGCTGATCTGCCGCGACGTACATACGCCGTATTCCGGCATGCTGCCCGGGCTGGTGGCGGGGCATTACACCTTCGACGAAACCCACATCGATCTCGGCCCTCTGACACAATTCGCCGGCGCGCGCTTCTATCACGATGATGCCATCGGCATCGATACGGTGCGGCGCGTAGTGCTGTGCCGCGATCGGCCGCCGGTCCCCTTCGATTTGCTGTCGATCAATGTCGGATCCGCGCCCGCTACCTGGGAGACGCCGGGCGCCGACGGTAATGTGGTGCCGGTCAAGCCCATCAACAAATTCGTCGCCCATTGGGAACGCCTGCGCGAACGCATTCTGTTGCGCGAGGACCGCACGCGCATCGGCGTGGTCGGCGGCGGCGCGGGCGGGGTCGAGCTGATTCTGGCGGCGCAGCACCGGCTCAAGACGCTACTGGCGACGCAGGGACGGACGGCCGAGCATCTCGATTTTCATCTGGTGACCGAGGAGGCGGAAATTCTGACCAGCCACAATCCGATGGCGCGCAAGAAATTTGGCCGTATCTTCGCGGAAAGGGGCATAACGCTGCACACCGGAATGCATGTGGACTCCGTCTCGCCCGGTGAGATCAAGACGAAAAGCGGTCCCCTGGCGCTGGATGAAATCCTGTGGGTGACGCGCGCGGGCGCGGCTGCCTGGGTGCGCGAAGCCGGGCTCGACGTGGACGAGCGCGGTTTCATGCGGGTCGACGACACGCTGCAATCGGTGTCGCACCCGGGGATTTTCGGCGCGGGCGATATCGCCGCGATGATCAATCATCCACGGCCGAAGGCCGGCGTCTTTGCGGTCCGGCAGGGGCCGCCGCTGACGCGCAACTTGCGCCGGGCGTTGGTCGACCGGCCGCTCAAGCCGTTCGCGCCGCAGCGCGATTGGCTCAGCCTGGTCAGCACCGGTGACAAATATGCCGTCGCCTCGCGCGGCAAGCTATCGGTCGAGGGCGCCTGGGTGTGGCAGTGGAAGGACTGGATCGATCGGCGCTTCATGCGCAAATACAATGAATTGCCGGAGATGGATACGGAGGAGAAATCCGACGTTCCGCGCGGTCTGGCCGGCGAGGAAGTCATCAAGGAAATTTCCGCCATCGCCATGCGCTGCGGCGGCTGCGGCGCCAAGGTCGGTGCGACCGTGCTCAACCGCGCCCTGTCGCAGCTGCAGCCGGTGCCGCGCGACGACGTGCTGATCGGCTTGCATGAGCCCGACGATGCGGCCGTGGTCGAAGTGCCGCCGGGCAAGGTCATGGTCCATACGGTGGATTCCTTCCGCGCCATGATCGACGACCCCTATGTCTTCGGTAAAATCGCCGCCAATCACAGTCTCGGGGATATTTTCGCCATGGGGGGTGAGCCGCAAACGGCTCTCGCCATCGCCACCATTCCATACGGCATCGAAGAGAAGGTCGAGGATCTGCTGTCGCAGATGATGGCGGGCGCGATGGAGGTGCTGAAGGATGCGAACACCGCGCTGGTCGGCGGCCATACCAGCGAAGGCACAGAGCTTTCGCTCGGGTTTGCGATCAACGGGCTGATCGATCAGGCCAAGGTCATGCGCAAGGGCGGCATGCAGCCGGGCGACCGGCTGGTGCTGACCAAGGCGATCGGCACCGGCACTCTATTTGCCGCCGACATGCGCCTGAAGGCGAAGGGCCGGTGGATCAGCGGCGCGCTGACCTCCATGCAGCAATCGAACAAGGACGGGGCGATCTGTTTGACCGAACACGGGGCGCATGCCTGCACCGACGTCACCGGATTTGGCCTGCTGGGCCATCTGGTCGAGATGACCAAGCCGTCGGAAGTGGACGTGGAACTCGATCTTGGCGCGATCCCGTTGCTCGACGGCGCGCAGCAAACCGTCGATGCGGGCATCACGAGTACGCTGCAACCGCAGAATTTACGCCTGCGCCGGGCCATCGCCAATCTGGGCGTGGTGGGCGAGGATTCGCGGTTTCCGTTGATCTTCGATCCGCAGACGGCCGGCGGATTGCTGGCCAGCGTGCCGGGCGACCGCGCCGAGGCGTGTGTCGCCGAACTTCGCAAGCTGGGATATGACCGCACCGCCATTATCGGCAGCGTGCTACCGCAGGGCAATACGCTGGAGCCGGTCCGGATACTGGTCTGAGCGGCCGTTATTGCAGGTGCCGAAGCAAGTCCCGCCAGGCGCGTTTCTCCCGCTCGGGCTGAAACAACGGCGCCTGTTTCGCGCATTGCGCCGCGAGCCGGTCGAGATAGGCCGGATCGGTTTCGGCCCGGTGCAGCCGGTCCGCCAGCGCCTGCGCATCGCCGACCGGGTAATACCCGTCATAGTCCGATCCCAGCAGCCCGACCGAGCCGGATATGTCCGAGGCGATGACCGGCAGCCCGGCCGCGACCGCTTCGGAAACGACATTCGCGCCGCCTTCCATGATCGAGCTCAACACCATCAGATGACATTTGCCGAAGGCGCGCCGGATCATCCCGCCCGTAACTTCGCCTTGCCAGTGGTAGCGCGGGTTGCGCGCCATTTCCTGCCGCGCCCGCTCGGCCCAGGATGCGTCATGGGCCTTACCGTAATGCAGCACGCGAAGCCGGGAATCGGGCGGCAGCAGCCGAGCGGCCTCGGCGGTTCTCAAGGGATCCTTTTCCTCGCGCAGATGCCCGACCACGCAGATGTCGAACAGGCGGCGCGACGGCCGGCGCGGCGCGGTGAGCGGCGGCGCCGACTGGTGGATCACGGTGAGTTTTTCCGCGAAACGCTCCGGGATATCCCGATGCACCAGATCGTGCAGGCACACCAGCCGGTCGGCCAGCTCCATCGAATGCAGCGTCACCTCCGGATGGCTGTGCTGAAACTTATAGATGTCGGTGCCCGACAGCAGGACGACCAATGGCCGGTCCGGAAAGCGGGCGTGAAAATCCCCGATCGATTGCGCGCTGCGCCAGGCGTGGACGGCGATCATCATATCCGCCGGCCGCCCGTCATAGGCCATCTCCACCCGGACCGAATGCCCCAATTCCTGCAACAGGCGTTGCCAACGAACCGCGGTGGTCCGGTTGCCGTTGCGCGATTGTTTGCCCGCGGGCGTGATCAGGCTAATTTGCATCGTGCCACCGAAAGTCAGAGTTCCGAATGACGCATCCTGTCGAAACCGCCCGCTTGATCGAGATGATGACCGATGCGCGTCGGCGCACGCTTGCCCTGGTCGACGGGCTGACGCCGGAGCAGTTGGTCGGTCCCAAATTGCCGACCCTCAACCCGCTGATTTGGGAAATCGGCCATGTCGCCTGGTTCCACGAATTTTTCATCCTGCGGCGAATATACGGGGCGACACCCCTGCTGGCCAATGGCGACAGCCTTTATGATTCGATCGCCATCGCCCATGACGTTCGCTGGGATTTGCCGGTGATGCCGTTACCGGAAATGCTCGACTATATGGATCGGGTGCTGAAGGCGCTGGTCGAACGGTTGGATGGCGGCGAGGCGAACGCGGTCGACAGCTTCCTGTATCAATTCACGACCTTTCACGAGGATATGCATGGCGAGGCCTTTACCTGGGGGCGCCAGACCCTGGCCTATCCGACACCTGATTACGGGGTGACGCATGCCGTGTCGGCTCCGGCCGGCAGGCTCGAGAGCGATGCGGAAATTCCGGGCGGAACCTTTTTGATGGGATCGCCACAGGATGCGCCGTTTTTGTTCGACAATGAAAAATGGGCCCATCCGGTCACCGTCGCACCCTTTCGCATGGCGCGGGCGCCGGTCACCAACGCGGAATTCGCCGAATTCGTGGCGGATGGCGGCTACAGGCGGCGCGGCCTGTGGATATCGGAAGGTTGGGCCTGGCGCGAAGAAACCGGCGCCGAACATCCGGTCTATTGGTCGCCGGACGGGTCCGGCGGATGGGCAATGCGGCAATTCGACAAAACCGGTCCGTTGGCGCCCGATGCGCCGGTCAGCCATGTCTGCTGGTACGAAGCCGACGCTTATTGCCGGTGGGCGGGCTGCCGCCTGCCGCGCGAGGCGGAATGGGAACTCGCCGCCACGACGGTGCCGGAAACAGCGGATGGCGTATTGATCAAGCGCCGCTACCCTTGGGGCGACGACCCGCCGGAAGACCGGCACGCCAACCTCGACGGCTACGCGCTCGGCTGCGTCGATGTGGCGGCCCATCCGGATGGCGACAGCGCCTATGGCTGCCGGCAGATGATCGGCAATATCTGGGAGTGGACGGCGGATACCTTCGGGCCCTTCGACGGCTTCGCGCCGGACGACTACAAGGAATATTCCGAACCGCTGTTCGGCTCGACCAAGGTGCTGCGCGGCGGCGCCTGGCCGACCCGCGGCCGCATGATCTCGGCGACCTATCGAAATTATTTCGGCCCGGACCGGCGCGATGTCTTCGCCGGGTTCCGCACCTGCGCGCTGGATTGATTCCCCGGGTTCTTTGCGTCAGGCCGTCTCGGGGACGATCAGCGCATCGACGATCGACACGCCCTGTCCCTTGGGATGCACCAGCACCGGGTTCAGGTCGATTTCGAGAATTTTGTCGGACCAGTCCGCCGCAAGGCGCGAGAGCTTGACCATCACGTCGACCAAAGCGTCGACATCCGCCGCCGGCTCGCCGCGCACGCCTTCCAGCAGTTTGAAGCCCTTGAGCCGTCGGAGTGCCCGGTGCGCCTCCGCCTCGGTAAGCGGCGCGGGCGCAAAAGCCACGTCCTTCATCACCTCCACATAGACGCCGCCGAGACCGACCATCATGATCGGCCCGAACGCATCGTCGCGATTGACGCCGAGGATAATCTCCTGTCCTTTCGGCGCCATCGGCTGGACCAGGATGCCGCGGATATCCGCATCCGGTTTATAGGTCTTTGCCTTGCCGAGTAGATCCGCGTAGGCGGCTTCCGCCGCTTCGGGTGACGCGATACCCAAGGCGACCGCGCCGGCCTCGGTCTTGTGCAGAATGTCCGGCGACTGCACCTTGAGGACGACCGGCCCGGCGATCTTCCGTGTCGCCTCGGCCGCCTCGGCGGCGCTGTTGGCGAGATGGTCTTCCGTGACGGGAATGCCGTAGGCGGCGAGCATCGGCTTCGCCTCGTATTCGCACAGCGGGCCCCGCGCTGCGGTCAGCCCATTGCCGACTTCTGTCGGCGCTTTCGCCTGGTCGGTCGTGATCGACGGGGCCTTCAGAAACTCTTCGCGGAAGGCGCGGTACTTCGCCATCTCGGCGAGCGTGCGCGCGCAATTGCGCTTGTTGATGAACAAGGGGAAGCCCGCCTTGTTGACGAATTCGACGGAAGCGCCGCGCGGCAGGGTGTAGGAGCAAAAGACGATGGGTTTGTCCGACTCCTTGGCGACCCGGTAGAATGTCTCCTTCTCGTGCACGAATCCCGCGGGATTGCGCGCCGAGGTGACGACGACGACCGAATCAACCTCGCTGGAGCCTGCGACCATTTCGGCGAAGGTGCTGTATCCGACCACGCGAATTGCTCCGGCGGTGCCGTCGACCGGGTTTTGCGACGTGCCATAGGCGGGAAGATGCTTGTCGATCGCCGCGCGCGTCTTCGCATCCAGTTCCGGAACCTCGAGCCCCGCGTCCGTGCAGCAATCGGCCATCCAGCCGCCGCCGCCGCCGGACCCGGTGACGATGCCGACCCGGTTGCCCTTCGGCAGCCGGTGGCCCCAATGGGAAAATCCCATGGTGATGTCGACCAGTTCCTCGATATCGTTGGCCTGGATGATGCCGTATTTCTCGAACATCGCCTCATACGCCGTGTGCGAGCCGGCGAGCGCGCCGGTATGCGATGCCGCGGCCCGGACTCCGGCGGCCGAACGGCCGACCTTGGTCAGGACGATCGGTTTGCCCGCCCGCAACGCCTTCTCGGCCACGATCGGCAACTTCGACGGATCCTTGATGTCTTCCATGAACAGCGCGAAGACGTCCGTGCGGCCTTCCTCCAGCATGTAGTCGACGAAATCGAGTCCCGACAGGCAGGCTTCGTTGCCGGTGGTGATGACATAGCTGAACGGGATTTCCTTCGGCCGTCCGCGGTCGAAGAAGGAATAGCCGATGCCGCCGCTCTGTCCGGTCACGCCGACGAAGCCCGATGTGCGGTAGTCGGGGATCAGCGGCGTGTCGGGATCGTCCATCGCCGGGCTGAAGGTCGCCGCGAAGGGCAGCAGGGCGTTGGTGAAGCCCTCCGAGTTGGGGCCGATGACCGCCATGTCGTAGCGCCGGGCAATTTCCTGCAGCAGCTTTTGTTGGGCGGGGCCGGTCTCGCTCACTTCCTCGGCAAAACCCGAACTGATGATCAACGCCGCCTTGACGCCGGCAGCGCCGCATTCCTCCAGCGCGTCGGTCACGTTGGCGGCCGGAATGACGAATACGGCCAGATCGATTTTTTCCGGCGTGTCGCCGACCGACTTGTAGGCCTTGAGTCCCAGGACTTCGTCATGGCTGCGGCTGATCGGATAGATCGTGCCGGGGAAGGGGCGCGACGCGAGGATCTTGATGATCCGGCCCCGGATGATGGTGGCGTCCGGCGATGCGCCGAGGACGGCGATTGTCTTGGGCCAAAGAAGCGCGTTCAAATCGGGCATGACTATTCCTTCTAGCGGGCTGTAGGTGCCGTTCTTGTTTGATCCGAAAGATTTGGATTATCGCAGGCCGAGGCCGCGGGCGATAATGCCGCGCAGGACTTCGGTCGAGCCGCCCTGGATCGTCAGCTTCGGGGCGATCATGGTGGCGAACCGCAGGACGTCGTCGAAGGCGGTGCGGTTGCCCGCATCCGGATCCGCGAAGGCCGACAGGTCGCGCGCGCGGGCCGGCAGATTCTGTTCCCAATTGGTGCCGAGTTCCTTGACGACCGAGCCTTCCAGCACCGGCTCCTTGCCGGCTTCGAGCATGCCGTTGACCGAAATCGACATGCGGCGCAGCGTGTGGAGTTGCGCCACCAGCCGGCCGATCCCTTCGGCGCCCCGGGCGTCGGGCTTGTCGCCCAACACGCGGACCAGTTCGGGCAAGACGTAAAAGGTTTCGAGGAACCGTTCCGGACCGCTACGCTCATAGGCGAGCTCGCTGGTCGCCTGCTTCCAGGCATTGTCGACTTCGCCCAGGACATTGCCTTCCGGGACGAAGGCGTCCTCGAAAATCACTTCGTTGAATTCATGATTGCCGTTCAGGTGCAGGATCGGCCGCGTCGTGATCCCCGGTGTCTTCATGTCGACCAGAAACTGGGTCAGGCCGTGCCGCCGGTTCTGCTCGGTCGATGGCGAGGTGCGGAACAGTCCGATCATGTAGTGCGAACGGTGGGCGTTGCTGGTCCAGACCTTGCGTCCGTTGACCAGGTAGCCGCCGTCGGTCTTTTCGGCCTTGGTCTTGGCGGCGAACAGATCCGATCCGGAATCGGGTTCGCTCATGCCGATGCAGAAATAGCATTCGCCCTTGACGATGCGCGGCAGGATGTCGTTCTGAATCTCCTCCGACGCATATTTCATCAGCATCGGCCCGCTTTGCCGGTCGGCGGTGAAATGCGCCCGCACGGGCGCGCTGGAAATGCGGAATTCTTCCGTCAGCACGTAGCGGTCGAGGAAACTGCGCTCCTGGCCGCCGAACCTCTTCGGCCAGGTAATGCCGATCCAGCCGCGCTCGCCGACGCGCTTACTGAATTCGGGGTTGAAGGACGGCCTCATATCGCCCCGTGTCGGGTCGAAGGTTCCGGCGGCCATTTCCTCGCGCAGGAATTCGCGCACCTCGGCGCGCAACTGCTGGGCTTCCGGCGGCAGGCGGATGGGATCGAATTGAATCGTGCTCGACATGACACCGGTCCTTCTTCAATGCGCCCGCGCCGGTCGCTTGCAGCGTCGCATCGGGCGGCTATAAATATTTGTGCGTAGATTTGCCGTCTGGCGAGAACAACGACAAATTAGTTTATCCGGCTTTTTGGGGCTTTGTCACATTCGGGCAAGCACCCTGGCCATCCACCACGGGGCGTATGCGAGATGAGCGAGACGGACAACATCATCGTCGATACCACCTCCCGGATTTTTCAGGATCTATGCGACCCGCAGACCGTCAACAACGCGCCGGACGATGGCTGGAAAGCGCCGCTATGGACGGCGCTCGAGGAATCGGGCCTGACGCTGACCTGGGTGCCCGACACGCTGGGCGGGGCCGGCGCCGGCGTGGTGGACGGTTTCGAGGTGCTGCGGGTATCCGGCGGGTTCGCCGTGCCGGTACCGCTGGCCGAGACCCTGTTGGCGGGTTGGCTGTTGGGCCAGGCCGAACTCTCGGCGCCGCCGGGCGCGATGACGGTGGCGCCAGTGCGCGCCGAAGACCGGATTACGCTGGCCGCCGACGGGAGCCTGAGCGGCGCGGCGCGGAATGTCCCGTTCGCGCGCGCGGCGGAACATGTCGCGGTCCTGGCGCGGCGCGGCGACACGCCGGTGGTCGCGCTGGTGGAACGCAGCGCTTGTCGGCTCGCGGAAGGGCGCAGTATCGCGGACGACCCGAAGGATACGATCACCTTCGATGGCGCCGTCCCCGTGGCGGTCGCGGACGCGCCGGCCGGCATCGATGAAGACGCGCTGCTGATGATGGGCGCGGCGGCGCGGGCGTCGCAGATGGCCGGCGCGCTGGAAGCCATTCTCGACATCTCCGTCCAATACTCCAAGGATCGTGTGGCGTTCGAGCGGCCGATCTCGAAGTTCCAGGCGGTGCAGCACAATCTGGCGCGCCTGGCCGGCGAAACCGCGGCGGCGGTCGCCGCGTCGAGCTCGGCGGCCGATGCGATCGAGCGGGCCGGCGGTTTCGACGACCATGTCTTCCTGGAAGTGGCCGCCGCGAAGATCCGGGTCGGCGAGGCGGCCGGCGAGGGCGCGGCGATCGCCCACCAGGTGCATGGCGCGATCGGCTTTACGCTGGAACATATTCTGCACCGCTACAGCCGGCGGCTCTGGTCCTGGCGCGACGATTTCGGCAGCGAATCGGTCTGGGCCGTAAAGTTGGGGAATGCGATCGCGGCCGGGGGCGCGGACGAGCTTTGGCCGACCTTGACCGTGGCATGACCGGAGGGGCGATTGCCGCCGCCTCGAGATTATGGATAACCGGACATTCGATGACGCGGTAGCGGCGCTGCGCGCCGATCGGGCGCATGGCGCGGCGGAGTTGGCGCGACGCGCCCTCACGCTTTTGCAGCAGAGCGCCTGGGAAATACCGGCGGCGGATCCCGAAGAATTTCACGCGTCGATGGTCGTGCGCGGGCGGGCATTGGCCATGGCCCGGCCAAGCATGGCCGCGATCGGTAACCTGACGGGCGAATGGGTCCGATGTCTGGGACAGGTGCCGGGAGGCGACCTCGGATCGGCTCGTGCGGCGGCGGCGGAATGCGCGGACAACCTGATTGCGGCGTCCCATGAAGCGTCGATGCGGGTCGCCGAACATGCGGCAACCCTCATCGGCGCGGGCAAGACGGTGCTGACCCATAGTCGAAGTTCCACCTTATTGCTTGCATGCGCCCGTCTGAAGGATGCGGAGTTGCGGATGATCGTTACCGAATCACGGCCGCTCAATGAAGGCCATGCGGTGGCGGCGCAGTTGTCGGATTGGGGCGTACCGGCAACCTTGATCACCGAGGCGCAGATCGGGCTCGCCATGGCGGATGCGGATCTGGCACTGGTTGGCGCCGATACGGTCTGCTCCGATGGCGGGGTGGTCAACAAGGCCGGCACATCTCTGGCGGCGCTCGCCGCGCGGCAGCATGGCCGGCCGTTCTACGTGTGTTGCGAAGGCTTCAAATTGGCCGCGCCAGACGCTCCGCCGCCCGTGCTCGAAGCGATGGACCCAGCGGAACTGGCCGCGCCGGGATGGTCCGGCGTGACCGTGCGCAACACCTATTTCGACATTACCCCGCCGTCGCTGGTGACCGCATGGATAACCGAGGATGGTGTCTCCACGGAATTTCCCCTGAAATTCCGTCATCCATAAGGCCGCGCGCGGGGCAGGGTGAATGCCGGGCCGCCTTGTCCGCACGGGCGCGGGATGTCATCTTTCTCTTCCGAATAGATCGGATAATTTGGCGTGGAGCGACTCACATGGGCATTACGGAAAGTCTGGGCCGCTGGGCGGCGGAAACACCCGAGATCGACGCGCCGCTTGCATTGTCGCGGGCGGGCGATGCGATCATCGATGTGGTGGCCTGCATGGTCGCCGGCGCCGGCGACGCAGGCGCCGAACGGCTGCGCAAGACCGTGGCGCATTACGGCAGCGGCCCGTCTACGGTTTTCGGCAGCACCGACAAGGCGCAGGCCCCCTATGCGGCGCTGGCCAATGGCATGGCGGCGCATGCCCTGGATTTCGACGACAATTACGCCCCCGGCCTGACCCATGCCACCGCGGTTCTCATTCCCGCCTTGCTGGCGCTGGCCGAGGAGATCGACGCCTCGGGCCGCGCCCTGATGGACGCCTATATCGTCGGGCTGGAAATCCATGGCGCAATCGGACGGGGCATCGGGCGAGGCCACTACGACCTCGGCTGGCACAATACCTCGACGGTCGGCTGTATCGGCACGGCGGCGGCCTGCGGCCGGTTGCTCGGGCTGGATGGGGAAAGGATGACGAGCGCAATCAGTCTCGGCGTCAGCATGGCGTCGGGCGCCAAGGTCCAGTTCGGCTCGATGGGCAAGCCGTTCCATGCGGGAATGGCGGCCAAGAACGCCGTGCTCGCCGCCCGAATGGCCGCCGATGGGTTCGAGGCGCGGCCGGATGCCATCGAAGGCGAGCGCGGTTTTTGCGACCTCTACGCCGGCACGCCGGATCGCGAATGGACGGAAATCCTCGTCACTCTCGGCCAGCCGCTGGCCATAGAAGAATACGGTCTGGCGCCGAAACTCTATCCCTGCTGCGGTTCCGCCCATCGGGTGCTCGATGGTGTGCTCGCGTTGCGGGCGGCGCATGGCTTCACCGCGGACGACGTGGCCAAGGTGGAAACCGTGGTCGGGTACGGCAACAAGCGCAATCTCTGCCATGCCGACCCGCAGCAGGAGATGGAGGCGCGATTCTCGATGAATTATTGCGTCGGCGTCGCGCTGAAATCCGGACGCGTTTCGCTGTCGGATTTCACGCCCGATGCGGTGCAGCGCCCCGAGCTGCGGGCCCTCCTGCCACTGGTCTCGATGGAGGCAACGGAAGCGGGCGCCGAGGGGGACGACCCGACGCACCGTCTGCCCCATGACGTGAAAATCGAGTTGAAGGACGGCCGCGTCTTCGAGGAAAGCGTTCAATGGGCGCGCGGCACGATCCACAATCCATTCGACGAGGCAGATACGGATGCCAAATTCCAGGATTGCTGCGAAGGGTTTTTGTCGCCTGAGGATTTCGATGCCGCGCGACAGGCGTTGCGCGATCTGCGGACGCTGAAAACGGTGCACGCCCTGACCCGGCATCTGGCATTTGAGGCGGGCGGCGACAATGGCGAACGATTCGCGAAACGCTATGCTACCGCGGCGGCGGAATAGCGCTGCGGATCAGTCGTAGGTCAGCCAATCCCGAAGCAGCGCGGTTACCGCTTCCGGCTGTTCCAGCGTCGACAGGTGGCCGCAATTTTCGACGACGCAAAGCCGCGCGCCGGGAATGCCGGCGGCGATTTCCTCGCTGACCTCGAGCGGCGTGCCCTGATCCTCGCGCCCGCAGATCACCATGGTCGGCACTTCGATCGCGCCGAGACTGTCCACATTGTCCCGCCGGTTCATGATCGCCGTCATCTGCTGGATGAAGACCTGCGGGCCGATTTCGTCCGCCATGCCGAGCGTGGTCGCGACGAGTTCGGCATCGTCCAATTTGTCCGGATGGAGCAGGATCGGCAGGGACCGTTGCTTGACCGTGTCGAAATCGCCCTGTTCCGCGAGCGCGATGAATTCCTTGCGGTTGGCCGTTCGCGCCGGCACGTCGCCCCGGGCGGACGTGTCCAGCAGCGCCAGGCGTTGCACGCGTTCCGGCGCGAGACGCATCATCTCGAACGCCATGTAGCCGCCCATCGAGAGGCCGGCATAGGCAAAGGTCGGCGGCGCGTCGTCGAGCATCCGTTTCGCCATGTCGATCAGCGAGGTATCCCTGGTGGTGTCGACGATCTGGATGTCGGCGATGTCGCTCAGGTGGTCCACCTGGTGCTGCCAAAGTCGCGGCGTGTTCAGCAAGCCGGGACCCAGGATCAGGGGAATACGGTCACTCATGGGCGCGTGCGCCTCCCTACACATTCAAATCCTGCGTGATTTCCGCAGAGCGTTCATCTTTCGTCAATGTTTATCCCGGTATTTTCGGATGCACCCCAACAATTCCGTGGCATCCCATGACCAATTCCACCCAAGCACAGCTATCAGAACGCGCCAGCGACTCCGCCGGGGCCATGGTGGTCGAATTTCCGACGACCTACGCCATGCAAAGCCGGTTGCACGCGCGTGCCGTCGCCGTCGATGCCGCGCCGTTCTGGGAATTGCTTTGGGCCGGGCATGTGGTGGAAATCCAGACCGGGTATCTGCCCGCGGATTCGCTGTGGGTCCGCGATAACGCTACCTGGGTACAGGCCTTCGCCAAATGGCATGACCTGCCGATTCGCGTCGTGGGTGAACTGTTCATCGTGCCCGACCCCGACGAAGCGGTTTCCGCCCACGCCTGAAACATCGCCAATGAACGTATCCGGCCGGGGCCAATAAAATCGCGCCCGGGGATGCATCGGCAATCCGCATCATCGTCAATTAGTGTCCGCCGCCGGCTCGTCGCGGCGCGGTTATCCTATTCCTCCCAATTTTGGTACATTGCCCCTTCGGCGCGTGGCCGTGTGCACAAAGACGGATGAGAAGGAAGCGATCGATGACGACTCTCAAGGATCTCGCAGGCGACCGGTATGGCGTCGAGGTGGAATTTGGCGGCGACATGGCCGCCGAAGGAACGCTGGCCGGCATACTCGCCCGCGGCTCGCAGCGCCATTACAAGCCGGATCCGGTGCCGGACGACCTGCTGCGGGTTCTGCTCGCCTGTGCGCAATCGGCCCCGACGAAATCGGATTTGCAGCAATACTCGATCATTGTGGTCAAGGACCAGTCGCTGCGGGAATCCCTGTCGGCGCTTCGCAGCGGCATGGACTGGCCGCCGCTCGCGCCGCTCTTCCTGGTGTTCTGCGCCGACATGCGGCGGATTCAAAGGCTCGCCGAAATCCGCGGCCACGACCACGCCAACAATAATGTCGACACCTTCATGAACGGCATCGTCGACGCCGCGCTGGCGATGCAGTGTTTCATCAACGCCGCCGAGGCGGCGGGACTCGGCGTCTGCCCGATCAGCCAGATCCGCAACAAGATGGACACGGTGCGCGATCTGTTGAGCCTGCCGCCGGGCGTGTTTCCGATTGCGGGCCTTGCCGGCGGCTGGCCGAAATTCGAGACGCCGCGCATATCGATGCGCCTGCCGCAATCGGTCGTGGTCCATACCGACCGCTATAACGACGAGTCGCTTGAGCAGGACGTCGAGGCCTATGACCAGCGCCGCCATGCGAAGTCGCCGCTTCCGCCCGAGAAACAACGGCTCGTGGACCTCTACGGCGCGCTGGACTACTGCCCGTGGTCGGAGAATGTGACGCGACAGCTATCGAAGCCCGAACGCGCCGGGTTCAGGGAATTCCTGCAGCAACACGGGTACGATCTGGCGTAACCGGCTGGTGTATCGGTTTGTGTGGCCGGGCGACGGCCAGAAAGGGGTTTCTTCTGTCGGCTTATCGTTCGGAAGCGGTCGTCGTTCCGTTTCGGTGACGTCGTCGGAAGCGATGCGAAATATGGTCCGGCATCCCAGCCAAGCGAACCGCCGGCGCGGCTTGCCCTGCGCCGCCCCGCCACCCTATCGTGGAGCGATCCCGCCAGCCTTCGACGAGGGCCACTATGACCGACAAGAAACTGACCGGAAAAGTTGCCCTGATCACGGGCGGCGCCCGCGGCTTGGGACGCGGCTATGCGCTGCGCCTGGCCGGGCTCGGCGCCGACATCGCCATTATCGACCGCAACCTGAAAGCGGCGGAGGTCTATGAATTCGAGCGCGAACAGCTGACCGCCGGCACCGTCATGGAAGAATGCACGGCGCTGGGCGTGCGATCGATGGGGCTGGAGGTCGACCTGACCGACCGGGACGCGACGGCGAAGGCTGTCGCCGAAGTCGCCGACCGGCTCGGTCGCATCGACATTGCGGTGTGCAACGCCGGGGGCGGCACGGTGATTTTCGCCGACGAGCGCTCACCGCGCGCGGGGACGAACGACGCGCTCGACGAAGTCACGACCGGTACGCCGTCCGACACGCCGGAAGCAATGCTGACCCGCGTCCTCGATATCAACGTGAAGACCTGCATGTACACCTGCATGGCGGTCGCGCCGTACATGAAGAAACAGGGCGGCGGCAAGATCGTCACCGTGTCCTCGACCGCCGGGGTAGACGCCAAGGGAAGCTACCATCCCTATGGCACTGCCAAGGCCGCGATCATCCATTACACCCGCGCGTTGGCGCAGGAGCTCGGACCCTTCAACATCAACGTCAACGCCATCGCCCCCGGCATCATCCGCACCGGCCGGCTCGGCGACCGTTCGGCCATGGCCAGGGAACGGGTCGCCTTACGGCGCGAAGGCACGATCGAGGACTGTGCCAGGGTCGTCGAGTTCCTCACGACCGACCTGTCGGACTACGTCACCGGCCGCACGATCATCATCGACGGCGGGATGCTGCATTAGGGCTCCGCGTCGGGCGAATGGCCCAGCCATACAAGGACATTCCGGCCTACATCGCCATCCGGAAGTCCTGCACAACTAGCCCTGCGCCAACTCCGATGTCACGTCGCGGAAGGACAATCCGTCGAAGGCGGTGACCACGTCGACGACCGTCGGCCGGCCGGAGGCGAGCGCTTCCTGAAGCGCGCCGGCGATGGCCGCCGGCTGCTCGACGCGGATGCCGTTCACGCCGATCGCCTTCGCGATCTCGGCAAAATTCATGTCCGAGAAGGAGCTATTCAGCGCGCGGTTGCCCTGGCCGTGCTTGACCCAGCCGAGCGCGCTGTTGTTCAGGACCACGGTCACGATCGGAATGTTCTCGTCGCGCGCCGTCATGATGCCGTTCATCGCCATGCTGAAGCCGCCGTCGCCGGTCACGGCGATCACCTGCCGCTCGGGATGGACCAGCTTGCCGGCCAGCGCCGCGGGCACTGCATAGCCCATCGCCCCGATGCCAGGCATGAGCAGGGTGCCCGGACCTTTGGTTTGGAAGAAATGGGTCATGAACAGCCGGTTCTCGCCCGCGTCACAGGTGATCAGCGCGTCGTCGGCGATGACGTCGTGAATTTCCTTGAAAAGACGCGGCGGCATGATCGGCATCGCGTCGGAGCTGTAATGCGGGTCCGAGAAGAACGCTTCCGTCTCGCGTGTCTCGTTGAGCGCGGCCTTGCGCGCGGCGACACTGTCGGCCGCCGGTGCCCCGTTTGCCTGGATGGTCTCGACGATCTGTTGCAGCACGAGCGCCGCGTCGCCGATCACTACCGTGTCGCAGGGGAACGTCCAGCTCGCGTTCTTCGATTCGATGTCGATCTGGATGATCGTCTGGCGCGCCGGATCGATCAGCGCCGGGTTCTCGTTCGTCGTGTCCGCCGGGCCGAGCCGCGTGCCGACGGCCAGCACGAGGTCGGCCGAGCCGATATAGGCGTTCGCCGTCGCCTGGCCGAAATTGCCGCAGGTGCCGAGCGCCCATTCATGGGTTTCCGCGATGACGCCCTTGCCGGAGGCGGTCGTCGCCACCGGCGCGCCGAGCTGTTGCGCGAGCGCGGCCAGCTCACCGTACGCCTGGCTGATCCGAACGCCGTTGCCGGCGATGATCACCGGCCGCTCGGCTGCCGTGAGCGCCTGCGCCGCGGTGGCGACGCTCGCCGGGTCGCCCGGCAGTTTCGCCGGGAGGTAGGTCGAGGTGTGATAGAGGAACGGGCGGGCCTCCGGATCGATGGTGCCGCCGAGAAAGGCGTTGCTGTTGAAGACGATCCCGACGGGTCCGCGTTCGCCGCTGAGCGCATGCTTGATGCCGAGCTGGACCGCGTGCACGGCCTCGGTCGGCGTCAGCGCGGTGAGGGTCTGTTTGGTAACGGCGGCAAGCGCGTTGCGCGTGTCGGCCGAGCCGTACTCGCCGCGGCCGCTCTGATAGGGCGCGTGTTGCGAGAAGGGGGCCACGTCGGAAAAATCCGTGAGGAACAGCATCGGCGAGCTGCCGAAATGCGCCTCGAGCGTCCCGAGGAAGCCGTTCGCCAGCATGAAGATACCCTGACCGATGCAGACGCCGGGCTTGCCGGTGAGGCGCCCGTACACCTCGGCCATGACGCTCGCCAGTTGTTCGTGCCGCACCAGCACGCAGCGCACGGTTTCCTGATGGTCGTAGAGCGCGTCATAGAGGCGCCCCATATTGCCGCCCTGGATGCCGAAGACCATATCGATCCCCGCCTGTTCGAAAACCCGCGCGATCCCTTCGCCGGCCAGCGTGGGTTCCTGCAACAACTTCGTCTTGTTCGCCATGTTCCATGTCTCGGATTTGTATATCGCTAAAGCGCAATCCTGCGCCGCGACCGGTTGATCGATTCTATAAAGATAGAGCAGCTTATGTGCGCCCAATTGGGCGCCCGCTGCTCTAGCGTAAGACGCGGCCGGGCATGCGGCAACCGGGTCAGGGTTTGGCAGATTGCCGCGACCGCGAACCCGCGATGCTAGCTGCCGTGGTTGGCGTTGAGCATGACAAATTAGTTGGTATCAAAAAAATAGGAAGACGGGCATTTACCCCATGCCGCCCTATTGCGTGCGGAAGCCGGCCGGGTTCTGGTCCAGCTGCTTCTCGATGCCCTTGTACTGGTCGCGAATGTAGTCGCTGGCCGGGCGCGGCGTGAAGAATTTCAGCCAGAGCCGTACCACGTGGCGTCGCTTGCGCTTGTCCGCATCGTCTTCGAACGCGGTCCGGCCGTGCAGCACCGTGTAGTTGTTCACGAATTGAATGTCGCCCGGCTGCAGTTCCATATCGAACACCAGCGATGGGTCGTTCATGACCTCGTCGATACAGGCCAGCGCCGCTGCCTTCGAGGGCGTCAGAGTTACATTGGGCGAGTCGATTGCTTTTTGTATGGTGCCGCGGCGGAACGAGCAACTCAACACGCCGTCCGTAACGTCGAACACCGGACCGTTCCAGGTCTTCATCTCGCCGGCGGCCTCGGTAACGATGTAGGGCAGGCCTTCATAAAGCGGCGGCAAAAATTCAGGATGCCGGGCCAGGATCGCGTTGTGCACCGACATTGAGCTGACGATCCGGCTCAGCCCGCCCGCGCGTCCCTGGCGCAGGCACAACAGAGAGGTCATGTCGGCCCGGTCGACGTGAAAATCCAACGACGCGCTCGTCTGATAACCGCGCGTTCGCGTCGCCGTCGGGTCTTCATTGCCGTGGTCGAAGACGTGCCCCAACATGTCGCCGTAGACATTCTGCGAAATCGCGCGGCCCAAATGGGTGCCGATTCCCCATTTCATGAGGAACAGGTCGTCGTCGTCATAGCGCTCTACCGGGATACCGCGCAGCAGTGCGAAACCGCGCCCGGTCCGCACGTCGCCTTCGAGTTCGGCAAGTCGCGGCCCCAACACCGGCAGCGGGAAGTCCGAACGGGTAATGTCCGCCAATTTCCCGGCCCGGCCGCGCACACCCTGCAAGGCGCGGTCGAGATCGCCGATTTCAGCTTCGGTCAAAACATGAATCCAATCGTCATCCGCCTCGATCTCCGCGCGCGTCCATGCGCTGGAATCTGTAATGGGCTGGCGATAGATGTCGGTCTCGGTCATTCGGAGATACTCCCGCCGCTGGAGACGAACGTCATGGTTGTGATCCGCTCCCCGACATCATGCATGACCGTAAGGGGTGCGCGCCAGCCCCGTGTTCGCCCGGGCTGGACGCGGCGGCGCTTGGCCGATATGAGTGATGCCCAAACCATGATCAGGGGCCCGATGACGGGCGGGAGAGCCGGATGAGCACCGACACGATGCTGGCCGAACGGGACGGGCCGATCGGCACGATGATTTTCAACAACCCGGCGCGGCACAATGCGGTCTCCAGCGAGATGTGGGGTCGCGCCGCGGAAATCATGATCGATTTCGCCAAGGACGACTCGATCCGGGCGGTCATTGTCACCGGGGCGGGCGGCAAGGCCTTCGTGTCTGGCGCCGACATTTCCAAGTTCGAGGACGAGCGCGCCAATGCGGAGGCGGAGGAGACCTATCACCGCCGCACGTCGGAGGCGCGCGACAACCTGCTCAACGCGCCGAAACCGACCATCGCCAAGATTCGCGGCTATTGCATCGGCGGCGGCGTCGGCACCGCGCTGACCTGCGACATCCGCATCTGCTCGGACAATTCGCGCTTTGCGGTTCCGGCCGCCAGGCTCGGGTTGGGCTACGACTATGACGGCATTCGGCGGCTGGTCTCCGTGGTCGGCCCGTCCTTCGCGAAGGAAATATTCTATACCGCGCGCCAGTTTTCCGCCGAGGAAGCCCGCGATATGGGATTGGTCGACCGGGTGGTGCCCGCCGCCGATCTGGACGACTATGTGCGGGACTACGCGCTCATGATTGCCGGCAATGCGCCGATGACCATGCGGGCGGCGAAGGTCAGCGTCAACGAAGCGCTCAAGGATCCGGCGGACCGCGATCTCAAACTGTGCGAGCAACTCGTCGACATGTGCAATGCGAGCGAGGATCATGTCGAGGGCCGCACCGCGTTCATGGAGAAGCGGAAGCCAAATTTTCAAGGCCGGTAACCATCCGTGCGGGGTATCGCCTTGGCGCAGGGCGCTCTGTATGATCCCCGTCGATTCCACCCCACCCTAACGACACGGCGCCGCAATCTGCGCGGGAGAGCACCTGTATGACCGACGATCTGACAAATCTCGACAGCCTGCTGGAAAACCTCGAGGAACGCCGCGCCAATGCGCGCGGCATGGGCGGGCCCGAGAAGCTCAAGAAGCGCAAGGAACAGGGCGTCCTCAATGCGCGCGAGCGGGTCGACTGCCTGGTCGACAAGGGCTCGTTCATCGAGACCGGTCTGCTGGGTACGTCGGGGGTGTACCTGCAGGACCGCGACAAGACGCCGACCGATGGCAAGGTGACGGGATTCGGCAAGATCGACGGTCGCGACGTTGCGGTGTCGGTCAACGATTTTACGGTCAAGGGCTCGTCGACCAGCGCCACCAACAGCAAGAAGGTGGGGCATGTGCGCCGCACCGGCTCCGAACGCGGCATGCCGGTGGTGTTCATCGGCGAATCGACGGGCGCGCGGTTGCCGGACGCCATGGGATCGAAGGGGATGGGTGCCCTGCTGGGGACCGACGTGACCCAGTTTCAGCGCATGCGCGACACGCCCTGGTGTTCGGCGGCGCTGGGATTTTCCTTCGGCTCCTCCGCCTGGCTGTCCTGTTGTTCCGACTTCACGGTGATGCGCAAGGGCTCCGCCATGGCGGTGTCGAGCCCGCGGCTGATCGCCATGGCGATCGGCGAGGAGATCGACCTCGAGGAACTCGGCGGCTGGAAGCTGCACGCCGAAACCACCGGGATGGTCGATCTGTTCGTCGATACGGACGAGGAAGCGCTGGCCGCGATCCGCACCTTCCTGAGTTATTTGCCGAGCCACAACATGGAAGCGCCGCCGGCGCATCCGGTGCCCAAGGGGTCGGGCGCCGACATGAAGAATATCGGCGGATACCTGCCCGAGAAACGCAACCAGGTCTATGACGTCCGCAAGATCATCAGGGCGATTGTCGACAAGGACAGCATGTTCGAGATGAAGGCCCGGTTCGGGCGGCCCGTGGTCACCGCGCTGTGTCGCCTGAACGGGCAAAGCGTCGGCATCATCGCCAATAATCCGCTGCACAAGGGCGGCGCGATGGACGTGGATGCCTGCGAGAAGGCGGTGAGCTTCACCGTGCTGTGCGACTCCTTCAACATTCCGATCATCACCCTGGTCGATACCCCCGGTTTCGTTATCGGCGCCGAGGCCGAACGCCGTCGCGCGCCCGGCAAGATCATGAACTTCATGAACGCGACCTGCCTCGTGACCGTGCCGAAACTGTCGGTGATCCTGCGCAAGAGCTATGGCCGCGCCTATGTGGCGATGGGCGGCGGGCGGCATTCCGACGACGTGGCGGCCTGGCCGACCGCGGAGGTGAGTTTCATGGATCCGCGTTTCGCGACCAAGATCGTCCATGGCGTAGGCCCCGGCGAGGACGGCTTCGACGAGGCGCTGGCCCAGATCCAGCAGGATTCGCAGGTCTGGGACATGGCGTCGATCTATGCGGTGCAGGACGTCATCCGCCCGGATGAGACGCGCGACTATCTGATCCGCATGCTTGAGGTCTACCGGCTGCGCAAGACGAACGGCGTCGGCCAGCATCTGATGCGGGCCTGGCCGACCAGCTACTGACCGGGTGGAAGGAGCCGCGAATGGACATTGGGGCGGAAATCGCGCGCGCCCGGCAGGACGGCCGGACGGCGCTGGACGAACGCGCGGGCAAAGGCATTCTGGCGCGCTGCGGCGTGGCGGTGCCCAGGACGGCGGCTGCCGCGGGACCGGACGATGCGGCGGCCGCGCTGGACGGTCTTTCCATGCCGGTGGTCGTCAAGGTGATGTCGCCGGAGATCCTGCACAAGAGCGATGCCGGCGGTGTCGCGATCAATCTGAATTCGGCCGATGCGGTGCGCGACGCCATCGCGCAAATGCTGAAGGCCCCCGGGATCAAGGGGCGCAAGCTCGACGGATTCCTGATCGAGGAGATGGCGCCGAAGGGGCAGGAAATCGTTATCGGCGGCGTCCGCGACCCGCAATTCGGGCCGATGATCATGGTCGGGCTCGGCGGTATTTTTGTCGAGGTGCTGGCCGATGTCGCCTTCCGCCTGTGCCCGATCACCGAAGCGGATGCGTGCGCGATGCTGGATGAGCTGCGCGGCGCGCCGTTGCTGGACGGCGTGCGCGGCCAGGCGGCGGTGTCGCGGGACGCCATCGTCGACGTGCTGCTCAAGGTCGGTGGCGCCGATGGGGTTCTCCTGTCCCTGGGTGACGATCTGGCCGAACTCGAAATCAATCCGCTGATCGTATCGGAAACCGCGGCGGTTGCCGTCGACGCCCGATTCATCCTGACCGAAAGCGCCGCGGCCGCGCCGGGCCCGGCGGCCGCGCAGGACGGCGAGGGTTTGATCGAGTCATTCAAGCATCTGTTCGCGCCCAAGACGGTGGCGGTGATCGGCGCGTCGAGCACCGGCGTGACGATCGCCAACACGTTTATTCAGCGCATGCGCGACTTCGGATATGCGGGCACGATCTATCCCATCCATCCGAAGGCGCCGGAGATCGAAGGCCTGACCGCCTATCCATCGCTCGCCGAAATGCCGGAGCCGGCGGATTACTGCTACATCGCCATCGGCGCCGAGCGGGTGCCGGAAATTCTGGCCGGCGCGGCAGGCCGGGTGCGGTTCGCGCAAGTCATCTCGAGCGGTTTTGCCGAAGTCTCGCACGGCGTCGAGCTCGAGCAATCGCTGGTCGATGCCGCCCGCGCGGGCGGCTGCCGCGTGCTGGGGCCGAACTGTCTCGGCATGTATTCGCCGCGCGGCCGCGTCACCTTTCCGAAGGATCCACCGGAAACCTTGGGCACGGTCGGCGTGATCACGCAGAGCGGCGGGCTCGGCACCGATATCATCATGCGGGGCGCGCGCCGGGGCATTCAGTTCAGCGGGTTGGTCACGGTCGGCAACAGCGCCGATCTCGGCCCGAACGACCTGCTGGAATTCTATCTGGCCGACGATCAGACCAAGGTTGTCGGCATGTATATCGAAGGCGTGAAGGACGGACGACGGCTGTTCGAGGTGCTCAAGCGGAACCGCATGGAAAAGCCGGTGGTGATCCTGAAGGGCGGACGCACGCAAAAAGGCCTGGTCGCCGCGGCGTCGCATACGGGCGCGCTGGCGGGCGACGACCGGGTGTGGGTCGCGCTGTCGAAACAGACCGGCTGCATCCTGTGCGATACGCTGGACGAATTTCTCGACGTGCTGCTCGCCTTCCAGACCCTGCAGCCGAAGCGCGGCGCGGCGACCCGGCAAGTGGCGCTGTTCGGCAATGGCGGCGGCACCAGCGTGCTGGCGACCGATTTCTTCTTCCGGCACGGGCTCGACATCGATCCATTTGGCGACGATACCCGTCAGGCGCTGGAGGTGCTCGAACTGCCGCCGGGCACCAGCATCGCCAATCCGGTGGACGCGCCGGTCGGCACCATGCAGCGGGAAGAAGGCCGCATCGCCGGCAAGATCCTCGATGCGATCTATGCCAGGGACAAACCGGATGCGGTCGTGATGCATCTGAACCTCGCCGCTTTCGTCGGCCGCGGGCCGATCGATCCGCTGGACAACCTGATCCAGGCGGCGGTGCAGATACAGCGGGACTATCCCGGACAGGCGCATTTTCTGCTGGTGCTGCGGTCGAGCGGCGAGCCGGCGCTGGAAAAGAGCAAGCAGAAATACCGCGCCCGCGCTATGGAAGCCGGGATGCCTGTTTACGATGAGTTGAGCAACGCGGCGCTTGCGCTGTCGGCGGTCAGCCGCTTCGAGGCCCTGCGGGTGAGTGTGACGGGGTAGAAAAGAGCCGCGAGGCTCTCTCAATCAGCGATATCAATCAATGGCGTCATTCCCGCGAAAGCGGGAATCCATGCGAATCGGTGCCATATGGATTCCGGATCGGCGCGTTGCGCCGTCCGGAATGACGGAATTTAGTAGTCGCGGGGCGACCGCTGCGAAGAAGGATGCACCGGGAGTTAGCGCCGACAGAGCGTATAGCGGTCACTCAGCCGCCGGCCGGACAGCCGACTTCTTCGCGGCCAGCGAGCTCGAACTCGTGAAGTCGACATCCTTCGGAAAGCCCGCTTCGGCCCGTTTGATGGCGGCGTCGTAGCGGCCGACGATTTCGTCGATTTCCGCCTCGGTCACGATCAGCGGCGGCGCGATGCGCATGTAGTTCTTGACGCTGATGGTGAGCAGCCCTTCGAGCGCGCAGTTGTAGCGGATCCGTTCGGCCATGGCGTAGTCGGGGATCCTGCTCTTCTTGTCGGTGACGATGTCGAGCATCTGATAGAGCCCTTCGCCGCGCACGTCGCCGACGCAGTCGTATTTCGTCTTCAGCTCCTCGAGCCGCCGGCGCAGAAGTTTGCCTTTTTCCGCCGCGCCCTCGGTGAGCTTGTCGCGCAGCACGATCTGGAGCTGCTTCAGGGCGACCGCCGCGGGCAGCGGGTCGCCGGAATAGGTGCCGGCCCATGGCAGCCCGACTTTGCCGTCGCATTGCTCGGCGATTTCGGGCGTCGTCACGGTGCCGCAGATCGCCATGCCGGCGGACATTCCCTTGGCGAAGGTGACGATGTCGGGCAGCACGTCGTAATGCTCGAAGGCCCACAGCTTGCCCGTGCGGCCCGGCGCGAGTTGCGCTTCGTCGAGCACCAGCAGGGAGCCCCAGTCGTCGGCGATCTTGCGCAGCCGCGGCAGCCATTCCTTCGGCGGCACGATCATGCCGCCCGGAACGATGATCGATTCGGCCATGATGGCGGCCACCGACTTGCTGGTCATGTGCTCCATCATGTCCTCGCTGAGCTTGAGGCAATCGAGGTCGCAGGACGGATATTCCAGATTGACCGGACAGCGGAAACAGAACGGCGCGAGGATGGCGTTCGCCCGGGCCGGCAGCATCAGCGGGCCGAGCCCGCCCTTGCGTTCGCCGCCGACGCTGGTGACTGATTCGGCGGCGAGCGAGCCGCCGTGCAGGCCGCGCAGGACCGAAACGATGTCGTGCTTGCCGGTAACGCCAATGGCCATGCGCATGGCGATCTCGTTGGCTTCCGAGCCGGTCACCGCGAAGTTGACCATCTTCAGGTTGCCCGGCAACGTGCTGGCGATCAGCTCGGCGAATTCGATGGACCAGCGATTGGAGTACCAGGAGGATTCATGGGCCAGCGTTTCCGCCTGCTCCTTGATCGTCTCGGTCAGTTCGGGATGCGAATGGCCGAGCACCATGCACATCATGCCCGACGTCAGATCATAGTAATCATTGCCGTCCACATCGGTGATGACGGTGCCCTTGCCGCGCTCGAAAATGATGCTCGGCTGATAACGCCACCCCATGATGGATTCGGCGTCGCGCTGCATCAGATCGACATGCTTATTCGAGAACGAAAAATTCTTTTCCATGAAATCCCCCGAAGCTGCCGGCGGCCGGGCCGGACGCCGTATACGGGTATTCAACGCCGAACGGGCGCGCGCGTCCAGTGCGGCGCCACCGGTGGGCATGGTTCCCGGCCAAAAAGTGTCGCCGTCAAAGGGCGAGGGCGCGGGCCAAATCTTCCTTGATATCCTCGACATCCTCCAGCCCGACCGACAGGCGCAGCAAACCTTCGCCGATGCCGAGCCGTTGGCGCTCCTCCTCGGGCAGGCGTTGATGCGTCGTGGTTGAGGGGTGGGTGACGATGCTCTTGGTGTCGCCGAGATTGTTCGAGATATCGATCACCTCCAGCGCATTCTGGATGCGGAAGGCGCGCTCCTTGCCGCCCTCGACCTCGAACGCCAGGACCGTGCCGGGTTTGGCCATCTGGCGCGCGGCGAGATCGTGTTGCGGATGGCTTTTCAGCCCGGGATAGATCACGCGCGTCACGCCCGGCAGGGTCTGCAGGAATTCGGCGACGTCTTGCGCGTTGCGGCAATGCCGCTCGACGCGCAATTCGAGCGTCTCAAGCCCCTTCAGCATGAGCCAGGCGTTGAACGGGCTGCAGGCCGGCCCGGTATGGCGCATGAGCGGCTGGATGCAATCGTCGTAATAGCTCTGCGGGCCGAGGATCGCGCCGGCCAGCGCGCGGCCCTGCCCGTCGATATGCTTGGTCGCGGAATAGACGACGATGTCGGCGCCCAGTTCCAGCGGCTTCTGCAGAATCGGCGTGGCCAGCACGTTGTCGACCACGAGCTTGCCTCCCGCCGCATGGGTCAGCTCGGCGATCCGCTCGATGTCGATGATCTCGAGCGTCGGGTTCGAGGGGGATTCGAGGAAGACGCATTGGGCCGGCTTCGACAGCGCCTTTTCCCATTGCGCCGGATCCGTGCCGTCGACGAATTCGGTCTCGACTCCGAACCGCGGCAGCAATTCGCTGATGATGTAATGGCAGGAGCCGAATAAAGCGCGCGATGCGACGACGCGGTCGCCGGCCTTGAGCAAACCGATCAACGCGGTGAAGACCGCTGACATGCCGCTCGCCGTCGCCGAACAGAATTCGGCGCCTTCGAGCAACCGCAGCCGTTCCTCGAAAGAGGCGACGGTCGGGTTGCCGTAGCGCGTGTAGATGAATCGGTCGGTTTCGCCCTTGAAGGCGGCCTCGGCGTCCTCCGCCTGGTCGTAGACGAAGCCCGAGGTGAGAAACAGCGCCTCCGCCGTCTCCCGATGCTGCGTCCGGTCGAGCCCGCCCCGTACCAATTTCGTCTGGGGCCGCCAGTTATCCTTGCGGGACTGATGGGTGTTCTTCATCGCGTCCTCCTTGCCGGCCACGCCGGCATAAAAAATCCCCGACCAAAACAGGTCAGGGCTCCACTGGGACGCTCCGACCTTTTAGCTGAATTATTTACCGTGGCCGCAAGCCGGTCGGGCCAAATCACCACGTGCCAATCTATGTAAACCGGCGCCCGAAACGAGTCAATGCGATTAATTCGCGACGATTTACGCCGGCAAGGGAACTGGGTCTTATTTCAATTGGTTGTGGAATCTAGGTTGGCGTTTCGATGGGTGCGTTCGGCGCCCGAGCGTTGAATTCGGACGGCAACCGGCCACGGTCCGGAGTGCAGGCACGAACGCGATATTCCGTCAATTGACAGTTTACGGCGGCCCCTTACACTCGATCCGGCGTGGCGGACGTTTCAAGCAATCCTGGGTTGTCACTTCGGTGTATCCCGGGAGCTCTGGGACTACCCCAGGGCAGTAACGCGATACAGTATTGCACTGTATGACCGCCCCTGGGCTGCACCCAGGGATGGTAATGCCTGACACGTCGGGTTGAAGCGCTCCGCCGCCTCTCATTGCAATCGTCGAGGTGAAGCGAATGGCCGGGAGAAAGCAGATCGCCAAGCGTTTGGCCGAGGCGCTCCTGGCCGGCGTCTGGACAAAGGGCGCCATGCTGCGTCGCGCGGAAAACGCGCTGGGCCGCGGTTTGCGGAAGCCGCTGCGCGCGGTTATCGACGACGTCCTGGACGGGAACGTCACGCCCTATCCGCCGCCGCCGCGCCGCCTGGTCGAGCTCATTCTCGGTTCCCTGGCGTTCGAACAAGCCTCGCTCCCGGCCCGACAGGGTGTGCGCATCGTCCAGCCGACGCTGCGATCGCCTGGATTCGCGCTGGTCCTGCCCGAATGTCACGCGCCTCTGCCGAAACTTGTCACGCCGCGCGATCTCGCGGCCTGGCTGGACGTATCCTTGCCGCATCTCGAATGGTATGCGGACGGGAAGCGGCAACATGGCCATGCGACCGATCCGAGCTTGCAGCATTACGCCTATGTCTGGCGGCCGAAGAAATCCGGCGAGCCGCGTTTGATCGAAGCGCCGAAGTGTCGGTTAAAGGCTATTCAGCGGAAAATTCTCGATGAAATCTTGAACCATATTCCCGCGCATGAACGCGCCCATGGCTTCGTTCGGGGACAGTCCTGCCTCAGCGCCGCCCAGGCGCATGCGGGCGAAAGCATCGTCGCAACCGTCGATTTGAAGGACTATTTCCTGAACACGCCGCTCAATTTCCTGAACACGCCGCTCAATCGGGTGCACGGGGTCTTTCGATGTGCCGGATACCCGTGGCCTGTCGCGCGCCTCTTGACCGGTCTGTGCGCGACCGCCACGCCGGATGCGGCATTCGACGATCTGCCGGTGTCCCGGCAAGCTGCCTGGGCGGCGCGCGATCGGTTTCAGGCGCCGCATTTGCCGCAGGGCGCGCCGACGTCGCCGGCCCTCGCCAATCTATGTTCGTGGCGGCTCGACAGCAGGATAGGTGGCCTCGCGCGCCGCCTGAACGCCAATTACACGCGCTATGCGGATGACCTGACGTTTTCCGGCGACCGCGACTTTGCCCTGCGAATAAGGCGGTTTCTGGCCTCCGTCGAGGCCATTGTCCGCGACGAGGGCTATGCCCTGAATGGCGGCAAGACACGTATTATGCGGCGCAGCGGGTGTCAGCGCGTCACCGGATTGGTCGTCAACGAACATGTCAATCTGCCCCGGGCCGATTTCGACACGCTCAAGACGACTTTGTTCAACTGCCGCCGACATGGCCCGGAGAGCCAAAACCGGAACGGACACGCCGATTTCCGGGCGCATCTCAATGGCCGCGTCACCTGGGCCGAGAACGTGAATCCCGGATGCGGCCGTCGGCTCCGCCAAATTTACGAACGCATCGAGTGGTAATGACCCGCTCATTTAACTATTGTTGGCGTTCACGTTGGATGCGGTTCGGAATGGGGCCGGTTAGGAGGCTATGGTGACAGTATCGATTAAACCGTTGTCGGATGCGTTGGGCGTCGAGGTGACCGGCGTCGACCTGTCGCGTCCGGTCGACCCGGACGACCTTGCCGCGATGAAGCGCGCCCAAGCGGATCATCTGGTGATGGTGGTGCGGGACCAGAAACTGAACCCGGAACAGTACCTCGCCGCCGCCCGATTATTCGGCGATACGATGCCGCAGCATCTCTCCGACATGCTGATGGACGACCATCCGGAAATCGCCGTGCTCGACAGCCGCAAGACCATCGCCGGACCGGATGGGATCAAGGCGGCGACCGGCTCGCGGGCTTGGCACACCGATCATACCAATCACGCGCGGCCGCCGAAGACTACCGTGCTGTATGCCGTATCGCTGCCGAAATCCGGTGGGGACACGGGCTTCGCCAACATGCAGGCCGCCTATGCCGCCTTGCCGAAGGCGGAGCAGGATGAATTGGCGACCCTGAAGACGGTCAACAAGATCGAAGACCATGACTATGTCAGCGCGGAAGACCGGAAGAAGTTCGGCGCGCCGCAAATCCATCCGCTGGTGCGGACACATCCGGATAGCGGAAAGAAGGCGCTGTATTTCCATCCGGGCAAGACCGACCGGGTCGGTAATATGGATTGGGCGGAAAGTCAGAAATTCTTGAACGATATTCTGGACAAGACGATCAAGCCGGCGGTGACCTATCGCCACAAATGGCGGGTCGGCGACGTGCTGCTATGCGACAACCGCGCCGTGCTCCATCTCGCCTATGACGATTACGATCATGCGGCGGGCCGCGTCATGCACCGCATCATTCTGGAAGGCGAGGTGCCGTTCTAGCCAGCGCCGCCCGACGAGAGCAGCGTGCGCCCATCTGGGCGCACGTGATTTGCTCTATCTTTGTAGAATCGATCAGCTTTTCTGCCTTTAATTGATTCCAATCAAAGGCAGGTTGATCTAGCCGGCCGGTGTGAACCGCTGGCCGGAAATGGCCGGGTGGAACAGCGGCTGGATAACGTTGCCCGCCGGATCCTTGCAATGAAAGCTGCGCGCACCGTCGCCATGATCGGTCGGCGTGTCGAGCAGAGGGACGGATCGGGCCTTCATGAAGGCGAACCAGTCCTCAAGCTCTTCCTTCGTATCGACGATGAAGCCGAAATGGTCCATGCAACCGCCGTCTTCGGTCGCCGATTTGGCGCGGGACAGTGACAGATTGTCGTTGCCGCACGTCAGATAGACCAAATTCTCGTGCGGACGGCTGAGCATTTTCATGCCCATGATGTCGGTATAGAACCGCTCGCATTCCTCCAAATTCGGTACTTCGAGGGCGATGTGGCGGATGCCGTTGAACGGCTTCGGACGGTCGGCCATGGGTCGGGATCCTTTCGCTGATGGAATCGACGTTAAGTATGCGGGACTTTACCGATTGCCACCAGCCATCAGGGCGATATTGCCGTGCAGATGAAGGATCTGAAAGGCCAGCCCCGCCTCGGCAAACCATTTTTGGTAGTCGTCGAGACCGGCCGGCCGGTTGTCGGTGCCGAGATCGGTCAGGTAGGCCGCGTAGTCGGGCGCCGACCGCATGCCCGTACCGTATTCCTTCTCGATCCGCGCCCAGATGCTTTGCTGCAGCGGAAACAGCGCCGCATCGGTCATGCGCAGCCGGTCGTACAGCAGGAAGAACCCGCCCGGCGCCAAATGCGCCGCGGCCCATCCGATGACCGACTGTTTTGCCGCATCGGTCAGATCGTGAAAGGTGAGCGCGCTGTAGATCGCCTTGTAGGGGCCGGCCGGGATCGCGATGTCCGCAATCGCCTCCAGGTCGCCCTCGATGCAGGTGAGGTCGAAATTCGGGAACGATTCTTGTGCGCTGGACAACGCGTCCGACTTGCGGTCCACGCCGATAATCGTAGTGGCGGGCTGCTTTGCGAAGATCAGGTGGGCGACGTATCCGACGCCCACGCCGAGATCGAGCAGGCGATCATCCGCCGTAAAATTGTCGGCCACGACGGTCGCCAGAATGTCGAGCTGTTCCGCCCGCGTCGGGTGTCTTTGTACCGGATCGTCCATGTTCCCTCGCTTAAAGTTTGGCCGTGTGCGCGGCGCGCCGGCGGATCGCTTCGTCGCGCGCGATCACTTGTTCGGCGCGGGCGACGACCGGGTAGTCGATCATCTTGCCGTCCACTTCCAGCGAGGCGCGGCCGTCGGCGACGGCGGCCTCGAAGGCGTCGACGATGCGCTTGGCGGCGGCGACCTCGGGCTCGGTCGGGCTGAACACCTCGTTCAGGATCGGCACGACCGCGGGGTGGATGCAGGCCGCGCCTTCGAAGCCGAAGCGTTGGGACGTCTCCAGAATTCGCCGCATTTCGGTGAGGTCCGAGAAATCCGCTACCGAGCCGATCAGCCCCAACGGTGTGACCTTGGCGGCGCGCGCGGCGATCAGGGCTTCCTGCTTCGGCGTCCGGAAGGCGTCGGGCCGCGGCTCCATGCCGAGCGACAATGCAAAATCCTCGCTGCCCAGCCCCATGGCGACGATGCGGTGGTGGGCGGCCGCGGTTTCGCGCATGGCGTGGAACGCGTCCGCTGTCTCGATCTGGGCGATCAGCCGCGTATGACCCAAGGGGATGCCGCGCTCGGCTTCCAGCTCGTCCACCAATTCGGCGATCAGCCGGATATGGCTGGCGCTCGCGGTCTTCGCAATCCACAGGGTGGAGATGGCGGTCGAGATGCAGGCTTCGATGTCGGGCACCGCATGCTGCAAAGGCCGGTTGATCCGGACCACGACATCCGCGCCGTCGCGCGAGACGCGCCCCGCCGCTTCCTGCACCATCCCGCGCGCTTCGCGCTTGGCGGCCAGCGGCACGCTGTCCTCGAGATCCAGAATGACCGCGTCGGCGCCGCGGGTATGTGCCTTGGCGACATACCGCTCGACATTGACCGGCACGTAGAGCAGCGACCGCCAGACGGGTCCCGTCCTCGGGGCGGTCATCGGCGAGACGATCCGTTCGTCACCGGTTCCGCGCCTCACGCTGGCGGATCGCCGTATCGAGTTCAAGGACCCGTTGCGCGCGGTAGACGATCGGGTAGTCGATCATCTTGCCGTCCACTTCCAGCGAGGCGCGGCCGTCGGCGATGGCGGCGTCGAACGCCTGGATGATCCGCTGCGCGCCGGAGACCTCCTTTTCGCTGGGCCGGAACTCCTCGTTCAGGATCGGCACGATGCTGGGATGGATGCAGGACGACCCCTCGAACCCGAAGCGCCGCGACTTGCGGATGATCGCGCGCATCTTCTCGGTGTCGGAATAGTCGGCCACCGTTCCGATAATGCCGAGCGGGATGATGCCGGCCGCGCGCGCGGCAATGATGGTTTGCTGTTTCGGGTATTGCATGGCGTCCGGCTCCGGCTCCATGCCGAGCGCGGTGGCGAAATCCTCGCCGCCCAACCCCATGGCGACCAGGCGCGGATGCGATTTGCCGATCTCCTCCAGCCGGAAAAATGCGTCCGCCGTTTCCACCAGGGCGATGAACAGGGTATGGCCCGGCGTCATGCCGCGCTCCGCCTCCAGCTCGTCAACCATTTCGGCGAGCAGGCGGATATGGCTGGCGCTGTCCACTTTCGGCAGCGTGATCGCCTGCACCAGCGGCGAGACCGAGGCTTCCAGGTCCGGGATGGCCAGACGCAGCGGCTGGTTGATGCGCACCACCACGTCGGCGCCGGCCTGCGACACGGTCTTGGCGGCGTCCTGCACCATGTTCCGCGCGGTCGCCTTGTCGGCCAGCGGCACGCTGTCTTCCAGGTCGAGCTGGACGGCGTCGGCGCCGCGGGTATGCGCCTTGGCGACGAAGCGTTCCACATTCACGGGAACGAACATCAGCGAGCGCCATACCGGCCGTGCCTGTTGCGAGGGTGTCGTCATGTCTTTTGGTCCTTTCGATTGTCGTGGCTCCACACGACGCCCTTGCCCGCCAGGGCATCGATTGCGTCGGCATCGAGGCCGATTTCCGTCAAGAAGCTTTCATTGTGTTCGCCGATATGCGGCGCCGGGTGCCGGAAGGTGCCCGGCGTGCCGGATAGTTTCGGCACCACGTTGTGCATCGGAATTTCGCCGAGCTCCGCGTCTTCGACATCGATGATGATTTGCCGTTCCTTGAAATGCGGGTCCTCCGCCGTCTGGCTCGGATCGTAGATCGGCGCGGCGGTCACGCTCTCCTTCTCGAAAAAGGCGAGCGCGTCGACCAGCGTGCGCTGCGCGATCCAGCCGCCGACGACCGCATCGACTTCGTCACGGTGCCGGACCCGGGCCGCGTTGGTCGCATAGCGCGGATCGTCCAGCATGTCGCCGGCGCCGATCGCCCGCAGCAAACGCTCTGCCATCACCTGCATCGAGGCGGAAATGGCGACGAACTTGCCGTCGCTGGTGACATAGACGTTGCGTGGCGATGCGGTATTCGAACCGTTGCCCACGCGCGGCTTGATTTCGCCGGTCAGCCGATAATTGGCGGCTTCCGGGCCGAGCACAGAATGGATCGGCTCGAGCAGCGACAGGTCGATCACCTGCCCGCTGCCGCCCTTCAGGTCCCGGTGATAGAAGGCGATCACGACCGACATCGCGCCGGACAGGCCGGCGATCATATCGGCGAGCGCGAGCGGCGGCAGCAAGGGCGGCCGGTCCGGAAAGCCGTTGCGCGCGGCAAAACCGGACATGCCCTCGACCAGCGTGCCGAATCCCGGCTTGTGGCGATAGGGGCCGGTTTGACCGAAACCGGACAGCCGCGCCAGCACCAGGCGCGGGTTGCGTTTCAGCAGGACATCGGGACCCAGGCCCATTTTTTCCAGCGTGCCGGGCCGGAAGTTCTCGATCATGCCGTCGGCGGTCTCGATCAGCCGCAGCAGCACGTCGCGGCCCTCCGCCTCGCGCAGATTCAGGCCGATGCTCTTCTTGTTGCGGCAATAGACCTTCCAATGCAATTGAACGCCGTCCGCCGCCCAGTCGCGCAGGGGATCGCCGCGCGGCGGCGTTTCGATCTTGATGACCTCGGCGCCGAAATCCGCGAGTTGCAAGGACAGCATATTGCCGGCGACCAGACGCGACAGGTCCAGAATGCGCAGACCGTCCAGCGGGCCTTTCTTGTCCGGATCGAATTTCAACATGGCATTTTGCGGCTCTCGGGATGTCCGCCGCCGGAAGGCGGGTTTCGAATGCGTTGTGAGTGCACGGTTGGAGTGTGCGTGGCGGTTTCGCCATGCCGGCAAATCGTGCCCGCTCGATGCCGGGATGACAATAGGCGGGGGCCTGCCCGGGCCGCGTTTCGCTCTTGACCCCCGGCGCGGGATGGCCGATGCAGGTGGGATGAAGATTCTCGTTACCGGGGGCGCGGGATTCATCGGATCGGCGGTGGTGCGCCATCTCGTGCAGGATGCGCAGGCGTCGGTGGTGACGCTGGACAAGTTGACCTATGCCGGGCGGCGCCAGTCGCTCGCCGATGTCATGGAGTCGCCCCGGCATGCCTTCGAACATGCGGATATCTGCGACGCGGCGGTGGTGGCGCGGATCTTCGACCGCCACGCGCCGGATGCCGTGATGCATCTGGCCGCGGAATCGCATGTCGATCGTTCGATCGACGGGCCGGCGGATTTCGTGCAAACCAATCTCGTCGGCACCTATACGCTGCTCGAAGCGGCGCGGGCCTATTATGGCGGATTGCCGCCGGCGCGGCGGGATGGTTTCCGGTTTCTGCACGTCTCGACGGACGAAGTCTACGGCGATCTCGGCGCGGGCGGTGCGGTGGCCGATGAGCGCGCGCCGTATCGCCCCAATTCGCCCTATGCGGCGACCAAGGCCGGGGCGGATCATCTGGCGCGGGCCTGGTTTCGTACCTATGGGCTGCCGGTCGTGACGAGCAATTGCTGCAACAATTACGGCCCCTATCAGTTTCCCGAAAAAGTCATACCGACAATGATTCTGGCCGCGCTGGACGGCCAGTCGATGCCGATCTACGGCGATGGCCTGCAGGAGCGCGATTGGCTGCATGTGGAGGATCATGCCGAAGCGTTGCACCGCATCCTGACGCAAGGCACGCCGGGCGAGGTCTACAATGTCGGCGGCGGCACGGTGCTGCGGAATGTCGATCTGGTGCACGCGATCTGCGCCTGTCTCGACGCGATGCGGGCGTCGTCGCCGCATTTTCCGCATGCGTCGCTGATCGCCTTCGTCGAGGACCGGCCCGGCCATGACGTCCGCTATGCGGTGGATGCCGCGAAATTGGCGGCGGAACTCGGATGGCGGGCGCGGCGCAATTTCGACGCCGGGCTGCGGGATACCGTGCAGTGGTATATTGACCGCCGAGACTGGTGGGAACCGATTCGCCGCGAAGTGTATAGTGGCGAGCGACAGGGAGTAGTGCCATGAAGATTGCGCGCATCGATCATTTCGTCATGACCGTGTCCGATATCGACGCGACCTGCGATTTCTATACCCGGGTTCTCGGCATGGAGGTGCTGAAGTTTGGCGAAGGCCGGACCGCACTGCGGTTCGGTCAGCACAAGATCAATTTGCATCCGGTGGACAACAAGCCCGGGCTGATCGCGGCGCACCCGTCGGTCGGCGGCGCGGATTTCTGCATGATCACGGAAACGCCGATCGACGCGGTGATCGAACACCTCGGCGCCGAAGGGGTGGAAATCATCATGGGACCGGATACCCGGTCAGGCGCGCTCGGGCCGATCACGTCGGTTTATTTTCGCGATCCGGATGACAATCTGGTCGAGGTGTCGAATTATCCCGGCGAGACCGCCTGACCCTTCGCCAAGCGGCAGGGCCACGCTAGACTGTCGGCATCGCATCCGGTTGTTTGAGGAGGGACGCCGCCATGTCTTTGCAGGTTACGCCGCTGACCCCGGTCTTCGCCGCCCGATTGACCGGGTTTAATCTGGCGGAAGGCGTAAGTGACGCTGAATTTGCGCAAATCAGAGCTGCGTTCGAAACGCATTCCGTGCTGGTCCTGCCCGATCAGCCGATGACCGACGAGCGGCAAATCGCCTTCAGCGAACGCTTCGGTCCGCTGGAACGGACGATCGGCGCCAATCCCGCCGGCGGCACGCCCTTCGCGCGGCAATCCAATGTGGACATCAAGACCGGCGCGGTGATCCCGCCGGACGATCGGCGCATGGATTACCAGAAGGGCAACATGCAGTGGCATGCGGATAGCACGTTCAAGGCGATTCCGTCGCTGTGTTCCATCCTGACCGCCCGCGAGGTGCCGCCGGAAGGGGGCGCCACCGAATTCGCCTCGACGCGGGCCGCCTGGGAGAGCCTGCCGGAAGCGATGCAGCGTGAACTCGAAGGGCTGACCGTCGAGCACGATTTGATCTATTCGCGGCGGCGCGTGGGATTCGAGTTCACCGAAAAGGAGGCCGCGGAAACGCCGCCGGTGCGCCACCCGCTGGTGCAGGTCAATCCCGTGACCGGCCAGAAATCCCTGCTAATCGGTGCGCATGCGGCGCGCATCGTCGGCTGGTCCCAGAAAAAGAGTACGGCGCTGCTGGACGATCTGCTCGAAAGGGCGGCCCGGCCCGAGCACCAATACCGCCACGATTGGCGCGAAGGCGATATCGTGGTCTGGGACAACCGGTCGGTGCTGCACCGGGCCACGCCCTATGACGGCACGCGCTACCGCCGGGTGATGCAGCGCACCACGATTTCCTATCCGGAGGCGGTGGCCGCAAACGCCTGATCCGCGAAGGAGACCTCTCGACCATTTCTTGCCTAATTTGGCTCAGGTGAAGCGGTCGATCTTTTTTGTTTTTATGCAAATTCGTCGTCGCGAACCGTTTCGGTTCGCTCGGGATTTGCTTTACGACAGTGCCGTGTCGAGATCGGCGATCAGGTCGTCGAGATCTTCGATGCCGACCGACAGCCGGACCAGCCCGTCGTCGATGCCGAGCTCGGCGCGCATCTCCGGCGGGATGCTGGCATGGGTCATGATCGCCGGATGCTCGATCAGGCTTTCGACGCCGCCCAGGCTTTCGGCCAGCGCAAAGAGCCGGCATCGCTCGAGAAACCTGCGCGTCGGGTCCAACCCGCCCTTGATGACGGCGGACACCATGCCGCCGAAATCGCGCATCTGTTTTTTTGCCAGCGGGTGCTGCGGGTGGCTCTCGAGTCCCGGATAGAAAACCCGTTCGATGGCCGGGTGGCCTTCGAGCCACGCGGCGATTTGCCGGGCGCTGTCGCAATGCCGCTGCATGCGGAGTGCCAGCGTCTTGACGCCGCGCAGCGCCATATAGCTGTCGAACGGCCCGGCGATGCCGCCGACGGCGTTTTGCAGGAATCCCATTTGTTCGGCGAGCTCGGCATTGTCGCCGACGACGGCAATGCCCGCGACCACGTCGGAGTGGCCGTTGATGTATTTGGTTGCCGAATGCACCACCAGGTCGAAGCCGAATTCGAGCGGCCGTTGGGTCCAAGGGGTGGCGAAAGTATTGTCCGCCACGGTCAGGATGCCGCGCGAGCGCGCCACATCGGCGATCATTTCCAGGTCGACCAGCTTGAGCAGCGGGTTGGACGGCGTCTCGACCCAGATCATGCGGGTCTCGGGCGTCAGCGCCGCCTCCAGTGCCGTCCGGTCGGAAATGTCGACGAAGCTGAACCGAAGGCCCGAGGACCGTGTGCGCACCCGCTCGAAAAGGCGATAGGTACCGCCATACAAATCGTCGCTGGCGACGATATGCGCGCCGCTATCGAGGCATTCCAGGATGGTCGACGTGGCGGCCATGCCCGATGCGAAGGCGTAACCGGCGGTCCCCGCCTCCAAGGAGGCAATACACCGTTCGAAGGCTTGGCGGGTCGGGTTGTGGCTGCGGCTGTACTCATAGCCCTTGTGGACGCCCGGGCTTTCCTGGACATAGGTGGTCGACGTGTAAATCGGCGTCCAGACCGCGCCGGTAACCGGGTCCGGGCTCTGCCCGGCATGTACCGCGTCGGTGGAAAAACCGCGGGGCGGTTCGTTCGGATGTTTCGGGGTGCTCATGCGGTGCTCCGGCGTAAGTAGTTCAGCAGGTCGATGCGGGTGATCAAGCCGAGAAATTGATCTTTGTCCTTCACGATCGCCACATGCCCATGTTCGAAAATCGGCAGCAGATCCTGAATGGACGCGGCGACGTCCACGGTTTCCAGCCGGGTCGTCATGGCATCCTTCACCGGCTGGGAAAACTGGTCTTCATTGTCATAAACCGCGAGCAGGATATCGGATTCGTGGACGATGCCGACGAGATCGCCCTGCTCGACGACCGGCAATTGGGAAATGTCGTAGAGCTTCATCCGGGAATACGCGGCCATCAAGGTGTCGCCGGGTGCCGCCGTGATGGTGCCGCCTTCGTCGAAGGGGCGCGAGATGATGTCGCGCAAATCGCCGTGGCGCTTTCGCTTGATCAGGCCTTGGTCGAGCATCCAGTAATCGTTGAACGCCTTCGACAGGTATTTGTTGCCACTGTCGCACACGAACGTCACGACGCGGCGGGGTTCGGTCTGTTCGCGACAGTACCGCAGCGCCGCGGCAATTAAGGTGCCCGACGAAGTGCCCGCCAGGATGCCTTCCTTCTCGAGTATTTCGCGGGCGGTCATAAAGCTTTCCGCATCGTCCACCACATAGGCCTTCTTGACGCGCGACAGGTCGCAGACCGGCGGGATGAAATCCTCGCCGATACCTTCCACGAGCCAGCTTCCCACGTCGGTTCTCAACTCGCCGGTCTCCACATAGTCGGCCAGGATGGATCCCTTGGGATCGGCAAGGATCATCTCGGTTTGCGGGCTGACCCGTTCGAAAAACCGGCTCAGCCCGGTGATCGTGCCGCCGGAACCGACGCCGCAGACCACCGCGTCCACGTCGTGTCCCATCTGCGACCAGATTTCCGGCCCGGTCTCGGTCTCATGGGCCAGCGGGTTCGCCTGGTTCTCGAACTGATTGACATGCACGGCGCCCGGCGTGGTGCGGACGATTTCCGCCGCCTTGTCCTGATAGTATTCGGGGTGGCCCTTGCCCACGTCGGACCGGGTGAGCACGATCTCGACTCCCATCGCCTCGAGGTTAAAGATCTTCTCCTGGCTCATCTTGTCCGGAATGACGAGCAGCAGCTTGTAGCCCTTCTGGCCGGCGACGAGCGCGAGGCCGAGCCCGGTGTTGCCGGCGGTCGCTTCGACGATCGTGCCGCCCGGCTTGAGCTGCCCGCTCAGCTCCGCCGCTTCGATCATCGATCGTCCGATGCGATCCTTGATCGATCCACCGGGATTCTGGTTTTCCAGTTTGACGAAGAGCCGGCACGGGCCGGTATCGATGTTGCGGAGTTCGACCAGCGGCGTGTTGCCGATCAGGTCGAGGATGCTGCCTGCGGTCGTCATGTCGAATGGTCCCTCCTGCGTCGCTGACCGTCGCCCGGGAACGGAGGATCCCGTGCCGCCAACCTAGCAACAGCTGCTTTGGCTGTCCTGCGGATTCCGATTTCATCGCCGTGGGCACTTTTTTTTCGGCAGCTGCTTGAACATCCGCCGCCGGTTGATTATGTGCTCTAGCACTCCGAGCCGATGAGTGCTAAAGCATCCACCGGCTCGTGAGGAGCATCAACTTATACGGGGATAGCCCGATAAAGGGCAGGAGGATTATCAATGAAATTCAGACCTTTGCATGATCGTGTCGCAGTTCGTCGGCTCGACGAAGACCAGAAAACCGCTGGCGGCATCATCATTCCGGATACGGCTGCGGAAAAGCCCACGCAGGGCGAGATCGTTGCCGTCGGGGCGGGCGCACGCGACGAAAAAGGCAATCTGGTGCCGCTGGACGTCAAGAAGGGCGACCGGGTGCTTTTCGGCAAGTGGTCCGGCACCGAGGTCAAGATCGACGGCGAAGACCTGTTGATCATGAAGGAAAGCGACATCATGGCCGTATTCGATGCGGCAAAATCCAAGCCGAAGAAAAAGGCGGCTTGATTTAACGAAGGAACACGACAATGGCTGCTAAAGACGTAAAATTTTCGACCGACGCCCGCGACCGCATGCTGAAGGGCGTCAATATCCTGGCCGATGCGGTTAAGGTGACGCTGGGCCCGAAAGGCCGCAACGTGGTGCTCGACAAATCCTTCGGCGCGCCGCGCATTTCCAAGGACGGCGTGACCGTCGCCAAGGAAATCGAGCTCAAGGACAAGTTCGAGAACATGGGCGCCCAGATGGTGCGCGAAGTTGCCTCCAAGACCAATGATTCGGCCGGTGACGGCACCACGACGGCGACGGTGCTGGCGCAGGCGATCGTGCGCGAAGGCGTCAAGGCCGTGGCCGCGGGCATGAACCCGATGGACCTGAAGCGCGGCGTCGACCTGGCGGTCGAAAAGGTGATCGCCGACATCGCGAAACGCTCCAAGCGGATTTCGGGGGGTGCCGAAATTGCGCAAGTCGGCACGATCGCCGCGAATGGCGATTCGGAAATTGGCGATTTTCTTGCCCAGGCGATGGAGAAAGTCGGCAATGAGGGCGTGATCACGGTGGAGGAGGCGAAGAGCCTGGCCACCGAGCTCGACGTCGTCGAAGGCATGCAGTTCGACCGGGGCTACCTGTCGCCGTATTTCATCACCAATGCCGAGAAGATGGTGTGCGAGCTGGAAAGCCCGTACATCCTGCTGCACGAAGCCAAGCTGTCGAACCTGCAGCCGATGCTGCCGGTGCTCGAAGCGGTGGTCCAGTCGGGCAAGCCGCTGCTGATCATTGCCGAGGACATCGAAGGCGAGGCGCTGGCGACGCTGGTGGTCAACAAGCTGCGCGGCGGCCTGAAGGTCGCGGCGGTGAAGGCGCCGGGCTTCGGCGATCGCCGCAAGGCGATGCTGCAGGACATCGCGGTGCTGTCCGGCGGTCAGGTGGTGTCCGAGGATCTCGGCATCAAGCTCGAGAACGTGACGCTCGACATGATGGGCTCGGCCAAGCGCGTGTCGATCGACAAGGACAACACCACGGTTGTCGACGGCGCGGGCAAGAAGAAGGACATCGAAGGCCGGTGCGGCCAGATCCGGGCGCAGATCGAAGAGACCACGTCGGATTACGACAAGGAGAAGCTGCAGGAACGTCTGGCGAAGCTGGCCGGCGGCGTTGCGGTGATCCGGGTCGGCGGTGCGACGGAAGTCGAAGTGAAAGAGCGCAAGGATCGTGTCGACGACGCGATGAACGCGACGCGGGCGGCGGTCGAGGAAGGCATCGTCCCCGGTGGCGGGCTTGCCCTTCTGCGTGCGATCAAGGCGCTCGACGGCGTGAAGGTCGCCAATGACGACCAGCGTGTCGGCGTCGAAATCGTCCGCCGGGCGATCCAGACCCCGCTCAAGCGGATTGCCGAAAACGCGGGCGCCGACGGCGCCGTGGTTGCCGGCAAGATCCTCGAGAAGGCCGACGCCAACTGGGGCTACGACGCCCAGACCGGCGAATACGGCGACTTGATCAAGGCCGGCATCATCGATCCGGCGAAGGTCGTGCGCACGGCGTTGCAGAATGCGGCGTCGGTGGCGGGCCTGCTGATCACCACCGAAGCCATGGTCGCGGACAAGCCGGAGCCGAAAGGCGAAGGCGGCGGCATGCCCGACATGGGCGGCATGGGCGGCATGGACTTCTAGCCACCTGACGAAAAATGGCCCGGTTTCGGGCTTGAAGGGGCCACGGTCGGTGATCGTGGCCCTTTTTCTTGCCCGAATGGCTTGGTTTTGGTTTACAAAATTTGCATAAAATGGAACGGTATGTGTTGATAAATGGAATTTTTGCCTTTTGGGGGCGCGCATGAACCTACATTCCGAGGCGGCGGATCGGTCGGCAGCCGGAAGGCCGGCGGCACCGGAAATTATCCCGCTGTCCCCCGCGATCGGTGCGGAGGTTCGCGGCGTCGACCTCGCAAAGATCGATGCCTCTACTTTCGAATTTGTGCACCGCGCATGGCTTGACCATTGTGTCCTGCTGTTCCGCGATCAGCATCTCAGCGATGCGGCACTCGTAGCGTTCAGCCGGCGATTCGGCGATCTGGACATCGCACCGCCGAACGAAAACGGCCAGGTCGGCGTCGAGGGCTATCCGGAGGTGTTGATCCTCTCCAATGTTATCGAAAACGGCATGCCGATCGGGGCGCTGAGCAATGCCGAGGCGGTTTGGCATACGGATATGAACTATATCGACGAGCCGCCGACCGGCAGCGTGTTGTCCGCGCTGGAAATTCCGCCGCATGGGGGCGATACGGGCTTCTGCAACATGTATCAGGCGTTGGAGAATTTGCCCGAGAATCTGCTGAAGCGGATCGAAGGGATGAGGATAAAACACGACGCCAGCACGAATAGCGGCGGATTCCTGCGCCACGGCGCCGAACCGGTAACCGATGTCGCCAGCTGCCCTGGCGCGGTGCATCCGATCGTTCGCACCCATCCGGAATCCGGCCGCAAGGCGCTCTATCTGGGGCGCCGCCGGCACGCCTATATCATGGGGTTGCCCGTCGAGGAGTCGGAAGATCTGCTCGATGAAATCTGGGCACATGCCACCCGCCCGGAATTTACCTGGCATCATCAATGGCGGCTCGGCGATGCGTTGATTTGGGACAATCGCTGCGCCATGCATCGGCGGGATTCATTCGACCAGAACACGCGGCGCATCATGCATCGCACGCAAATCAAGGGCGCCCGCCCTTTCTAGCCATCGCAATAGTCAACGGTCGCGCCGTCCGGTGCGGCCCTGCCACGAGTTGGAGTTGAGAATGTCGCAAGCGCTCGCCGATCCGAAACCCGCGAAACCCGAGCCCGCGCAGGCCGCCGCCGCCGTCGATGCGGTCGTGCAGAAGGCGCGCCGGGCCATGCAGGAAATAGAGAACGCCGGACAGGCGCGTATTGACGAGGCGGTCACCGCCTTGGCGTGGTCGATCTACAAGCCCGAACGCGCCCGGGAACTGGCCGAACTGGCGGTTCTCGACACCGGGTTGGGTAATGCCGATGATAAGGTCACGAAAAACACCCGGAAAACTTTCGGCACTTTGCGGGACCTCATGCGCGCCCGGACGGTGGGTGTGATCGAGGAAGACAAGGCCAAGGGCATCGTCAAATACGCGAAACCGGTCGGCGTGGTGGGCGCGGTGACGCCGTCGACCAACCCGGCGGCGACCCCCGTCAATAAGGCGATGATGGCCGTCAAAGGCGGGAACGCGGTGATCATCGCGGCGTCGCCTTCCGGCTACGCCACCACCGAAAAGACGGTCGACTACATGCGGGCCGAACTCAAGAAAATCGGCATGCCCGAGGATCTCGTGCAGATGCTGCCGAAGCCCGTATCGAAGGAAATGACCCAGGCCCTGATGAAGGCGGTCGACCTCGTTGTCGTGACCGGCAGCCAGAACAATGTACGGGCCGCCTATTCCAGCGGCACGCCGGCGATCGGCGTGGGCGCGGGAAATGTGCCGGTGATCATCGATTCGACGGCGGATCTGGACGACGCGGCGCAGAAAATCTGTGCGTCCAAGATCTTCGACAACGCGACGTCGTGCTCGTCGGAAAACTCGGTCACCATCGTGGAGGAAGTCTACGAGGACGCCATCGCGGCACTGGAACGTGCCGGCGGCTATCGTGCCACGCCGGAGGAATGCCGGAAAATCCAGGACGCGCTGTGGCAGGACGGCCATCTGAACCGCCATATCATTGCCCGCGATCCCGCGGTCTTCGCCAAGTTGTGCGGTCTGCCGGAGGCGGCGAAGGGGGCGAAATTCTTCATGGTCGAGGATAGCGGAGTCGGCGACGACCACCCGTTTTCGGGCGAGAAACTCTCGCTGGCGCTGACGATATACAAGGCCAGGAATTTCGACGCGGCCAAAGACCATGTGCAGGCGATCCTGGATTATCAGGGGGCCGGGCACTCGGTCGGCATCCATACCAGGAACGCGGATCACTATCGCGCGCTCGCCGAGGAACTGAAGGTGGTGCGCGTGCTGGTCAATCAGGCGCATACATTCGGCAATGGCGGTTCTTTCACGAACGGGCTGGACTTTACCCTGTCGATGGGATGCGGCACCTGGGCCGGGAACTCCATTTCGGAAAACCTCAGCTGGCGCCATTTCATAAACATCACCCATCTGGTAACGGAAATCCCCGAGGATAAGCCGAGCGAACAGGAACTGTTCGGCGGTCACTGGGAACGCTACGGGAAGTAAATTCATGGATTTCGAGGAATACGCGGCGAAGCCTTTGCTTGTCGCCGCAGGGATCGCTGTCCCTGACAGCGGGCTGGCGGCAAGCCCGTCCGACGCGGCGGCGCAGGCCGCCCGCATTGGCCCGTGCGTGGTCAAGGCGCAGGTGCCGACCGGAAAGCGCGGCAAGGCCGGCGGTATCAAGCTCGCGCATTCGCCGGAAGAGGCGGAGGCGGCGGCGCACCAGATCCTCGGCATGTCGATCGGCGTCCATACGGTCGAAAAGGTGCTGGTGGAGGCGCAGGCGGATATCGCGGCGGAATACTACGCGGCCGTGATGACCGATCAGGCGAGCAAGGGGCCGCTCATCATGTTCTCGACCGAGGGCGGCATGGATATCGAGGAGGTTGCGGCCGACCACCCTGACAAGATCGTGCGGCTGGCTGTCGATATTCGCAAGGGTGTGGCCGCCGCGGCGCTTGAGACGATGCTGGCGCCGCTCGAATTGGGCGACCGCGCCGCGCCGGTGGCGGACGTCCTGGCCAAATTGTACAGGGTATATGCGGAAAACGATGGCGAACTGGTCGAGGTCAATCCCCTTGTGGTGACCGGAAGCGGCGATCTGATCGCGCTCGACTGCAAATTCACCCTGGAGGATTCGGGCGCGGTTCGGCAACCGGAGCTGCGCGGCAAGGCCGCTGCGGAGAAGCTTACCGGTCTTGAAGCGCGCGCGGCGAGATCGGGCCTCAAGTATATCGATCTCGACGGAAGTGTTGGCATCCTCGCCAACGGCGCCGGGCTGACCATGACGACGATGGATATGGTGCGGTATTACGGCGGCGCGCCGGCCAATTTTCTCGAGATCGGCGGCGAAGCGTATACGCTGGGCAAACCGGCGCTCGAGCTCGTCATGGCGAACCCGAAGATCAAGAGCCTGCTGGTCAATTTCTGCGGCGCGTTTGCCCGCACCGATGTGATGGCGGAAGGAATCGTCGCCGCCTGGGAGGAGTTGAAACCCGACCTGCCGGTATTTTTCTCGATCCATGGCACCGGCGAGGACGAGGCGGTCGCCCTGGTGCGGGACCGGCTCGGCATGGAGCCTTATGACAAGATGGATGACGCCGTGATCGCGGCGGTGGAGGCGGCGAAATGATCGTTCGCAAGGGAGAGCGGGTCCTGGTTCAGGGGCTGACCGGCAAGCAGGGCACTTTCTGGTCGGAACGGATGATGGAGTACGGCACCGAGATTATGGGCGGCGTCAATCCGAGGAAGGCGGGCACCGAGCATATCGGGCTGCCGGTCTATGCCACCGCCAAGGACGCCATGGCCGACAAGGGGTTCGAGGTGGCGGTGATGTTCATTCCGCCGCTCGGCGCCAAGGCGGCGGCGCTCGATGCGATCGACGCCGGCGTCAAGAAAATCGTCTGCCTGACCGAACACATTCCGGTGCAGGACGTGATGTATTTCTTGGCCGCGGCCGACGAGGCGGGCTGTCAGGTTATCGGCCCCAACACCACCGGCGTGGTGACGACCGGTGAGAGTTTCGTCGGCTTCATGCCGGCCTTCAACGAGCGCATAATGCGGCCGGGCCGGATCGGCGTCATATCGCGCAGCGGTAGCCTCGGGACTTTCATCTGCATGAAAGTGGTCGAAGCCGGGATGGGGACATCGGCCTTTATCGGCATCGGAGGCGACCCGATTATCGGCACCACGACGCTGGCGGCGCTGCAGCAGCTCGACGCCGATGAGGGGACCGATGGCATCGTCATCGTTGGCGAGATCGGCGGCACGATGGAAGAGGAAGCCGCCGAATACGCCGCCGGCATGAAGAAGCCGATGGTGTCGTTTATCGCCGGCGCGGCCTCGCCGGAAGGCAAGAAAATGGGGCATGCCGGCGCCATCGTGGTCGGCGACAAGGGCACTTACGCCTCCAAGAAATCGGCCTTCGAGGCGGCGGGCGTCGCAGTGATGGATTCGCCGTCCCAGGCGGGCGATTTGATGCGCGAGCGCCTGGCTTAGACAGCGTGCCGTCCAGACGGTACCATCGCCCTTAGTGGAGACCTCTGCAGATAGCGGCCATTCAAGAACGGCGTCATTCCCGCGAAAGCGGGAATACACAGAAGTTGGTGCGTTCCGGATCGGCGGTGGGCCGTCCGGAATGACAATCGTTTTTGTTGGTAGAGGCCTCCTTTATCTTTGAAGGGGAGGCCCATGCCGAAATTTGCTGCCAATCTGACGACAATGTTTCCGGAACTCGAGGCGCCCGAACGGTTCGCCGCCGCGCGCGATGTGGGTTTCCGCGCCGTCGAATTTCTCCGTCCCTATAAATTTCCCCTGGCGTCGGTGCGGCAGTGGCTGGACGATTCGGGGCTGGAGTTATTGCTGTTGAATTCGCCGCCGGGCGATAGCGAGGCGGGCGAAAAGGGCATGGCGGCCCTGCCGGGCCGGGAAGGGGAGTTCCGCGAGAGTCTCGACCTGGCGCTGGAATACGCGAACGGTCTGGGCGCGACGATGATGCATTTGATGGCGGGCGTGGTGCCGGACGACGTGCCGGCGGTGGCGTGCGAGGAGGTCTTCGTCGAGAATCTTCGCGTGGCGGGCGAGGTCGCCAAGGGTAAAGGCGTGACCCTGCTGCTCGAACCGCTGAACCTTCAGGATGCGCCCGGCTATTTGCACACCGATACGGCGCATGCAAGGCGGATCATCGAGGCGGTGGGCGGCGACAATATCTATTTGCAGTACGACCTCTATCACATGCAAATCATGGAAGGGAACTTGGCCGAGGGATTGCGCCGCAATCTCGACCTGATCCGCCATATTCAGTTTTCCAGCCTGCCCGGCCGCCACGAGCCGCAATTCGGCGAGGTCAACATGCCGTTCATGTTCGATGTCATCGACGCGCTCGGCTATGACGGCTGGGTCGGGTGCGAATACGCGCCGAAGGAAAATACGCTGGAAGGGCTGAGCTGGGCTAAACCCTACGGGCTCGGGCCCGGCTAAACGCTCACCACGGCCAGTATTTCAGCAGGAACCGCACTATTTTGCGGGTGCGCTCGCTGAACAGCGAGGGGATAAAATAGCTTCCGGCCGCGCGTTTGGAGACTTCGCTGAGCGTTGGATAGGGCGCGATCAAACTCGCCATCGTGCCGATCTTTTGCTTCTGGGCAACCGCCATGACCCACGGCAGGAGGAGATCGCCCGCGCGCGCGCCGGCGATCGACGCGCCGAGCACGCGGCCGCGCTTGTCGGTCACCACCTTGATCAGGCCTTCCGTTTCGCGTTCCGCCTGGGCGCGGTCGTTTTCGTGGAAGGCGAAGCGCAGAATGCGGATATCCTTGCCCAGTTTTTCCTTCGCCTGCGCCTCGGTCTGGCCCACATGCGCGATTTCCGGATCGGTATAGGTGACCCAGGGGACCGCGCCGTAGTTGACCTTGGCGGGTAATTTGAACAGCGCATTGCGGATCACGATGCCCGCGTGATAGCCGGCCATATGGGTAAACTGATAGCCGCCGGCCACATCGCCGATGGCGAACACCCGCTTGTTGCTGGTACGCAGCCGGGCGTCCACCCCGATGCCAGCCTTCGAAGAGTCGATGCCGGCCGCTTCAAGATCCAATCCGGCGAGATTGGGCGAGCGCCCGGCGGCGACGAGCAGGTGCGACCCGGTGATGATCTCCGACGTGCCGTCTTTCTCGATCGTGACCGCGATGGCGTCGCCCTGGCGGTCGATCTGCTTGATCGCGGTTCCTTCGCGAAGATCGATGCCTTCGTCGCGCATCCGGCGTTTGACCACGTCGGTGACTTCCGGGTCGTCCTTGCCGAGAACGGCGAACATCTCCAGGATCGTCACGCGCGCGCCCAGCCGGCGGTGCGCCTGCGCCAGTTCGCTGCCGATCGGGCCGCCGCCGATGACGATGAGATGGTCCGGCCGCTCGGTCAGCTCGAACACGGTTTCATTCGTCATGTAGGGAACCTGGTCGATGCCGGGGATCGGCGGCACGCCGGCCGACGAGCCCGTGGCGACGACGAAATATTTCGCGCGGATTTGTTTGCCGTCCGCCGTCACTTCGCGCGGGCCGGTGAAGCGGCCTTCGCCCTGGATAACGGTGACGCCGAGTCCTTCGAATCGCGCCACGGAATCGTTCGGTGCGATGGTGTCGATGACCCCCTGGACATGGTCGTGCACGGCTTGGAAATCGACGCTGGGCTCGCTGGCCGCGATGCCGAACCGGTCGCTGCCGCGGATCGCCTGCGCCGCGTGTCCGGCGGCGATCAGCGCCTTGGACGGCACGCAGCCGTAATTCAGGCAATCGCCACCCATTTTGCCTTTTTCGATCAATACGGTGCGGGCACCCATTTGCGATGCTCCGGCAGCCACCGACAAGCCGCCCGAGCCCGCACCGATAATGCAGATATCCGTTTCGATTATCTCGGTCATGTCAGACGCCTTTGCTCACAGGTGCAGGTGCTTCGGTATGTAGGGTGCCGCGTGGAGGTGTACACCAATACCGCAAACACATGCGCTTAAACTTCCTGTGAGCGAAGCGTGGGCTTTGGCGGACCGTCAGGCCAAAGTCTTGGAGGCGATTTCGTAGACGTCCGGCGATAATCCCTGCGTATTGACGATGCGCTTGAGGGATTCCCGCATGAGCCGGTGCCGGTCCTCGTCGAAGCGCCGCCATTGGCCGAAGGCGCCGACCAGCCGCGCCGCGACCTGCGGATTGATCGGGTCGAGGGCGAGCACCCGGTCGGTCAGGAATCGGTATCCCCCGCCATCCGCCGCGTTGAAGAGAAGCTGGTTGCCGCTGCAAAAGGCGCCGATCAGCGCCCGAACCTTGTTGGGCGTTTTCATCGAAAAGGCGTCATGGTCGAGCAGCGCGGTGACGGTTTGCAGCGTGTCCGGCCGGCTGGACATCGCCTGCAGCGACAGCCATTTGTCGACGACCAGCGAATCGTTCTTCCAGCGTGCATAGAAATCGTCGAGCGCCGACTGGCCGGCCGGGCCGTCGATATCCTTGAGAATATCCAGTGCGCCCATCCGGTCGGTCATGTTGTCGGCCGTTTCCGCCTGGTCGGTACACAGCGCCAGCATCGCCGGATCGTCCAGCGCGCAGAGATAGGCCAGCGCGGTGTTGCGCAGGCGACGCTGCCCGGCATCCGCCGCATCGGGGCTGTAGGATCGGTTGCTGGCGTTGCCGTGATAGGCGGCGAGCAGATCGTCCGCGAGTGTGGTCGCTATGGCGCGGCGCAAGGCCTCGCGGGCGGCGTGGATGCCGTCGACGTCCACGACGGTCATTTGTTGCGCCAGATAGGACTCTCCGGGCAGGCTCAGGATCTCCGCCTTAACGGCATTGTCGAGTGCGGTGTCGCGCAGCGTATCGCCGAGGGCATGGACAAAGGCATCGTCGGTCGGAAGCGCGTCTCCGGCCTGGTGCGCGGCGACCATCTTCAGCAGCAGGGCGGTGGCATATTGCTGCGCCGCTTCCCAGCGGTTGAACTGATCCGGATCCGCGCCGATCAGGCGCCGCCGGGCTTCGTCGGTCAGGTCGAGCGACAGGCGGACCGGTGCCGAAAATCCCCGCAGCACCGAAGGGACCGGCTCGGCCGGCACGTCGAGAAACCGAAAGACCTGTTTTGTCTTGGTCAAGCTGAGCAGCGCTGAGGTTTCCGTGGCGTCTCCGCCATCGCCTTCGAGCCGAAGCGGCAGGGCCGCGCCGGTTTCGTCGAGCAGGCCGACCGCAATGGGGACATGCAACGGCTTCTTGACCGGCTGACCCGGTGTCGGCGCGCTGCGTTGCGTCACGGTTATGTCGAAGGTCTTGGCCGCCGTGTCATAGGTGCCCTTGACCGTAACGTCGGGCGTGCCGGCCTGGCTGTACCACAGGCGGAACTGGCGGAGATCCGCGCCCGAGGCATCTTCCATCGCCGTGACGAAATCCTCGCAGGTGACGGCCTGACCGTCATGGCGTTCGAAATACAGATCGATGCCGCGCCGGAAGCTCTCCTCGCCGAGCAGCGTATGCATCATACGGATGACCTCGGCACCCTTTTCATAAACGGTGGCCGTATAGAAATTATTGATTTCAATATAGGAATCCGGGCGAACCGGGTGGGCGAGCGGACCCGCGTCTTCCGGAAACTGCCGCGCCCGCAGCGACCGCACCTGATGGATCCGTTCGACCGCGGCCGAGCGCATGTCGGCCGAGAATCGCTGATCGCGAAACACGGTCAGTCCTTCCTTGAGACTGAGCTGGAACCAGTCGCGACAGGTCACCCGGTTGCCGGTCCAGTTGTGGAAGTATTCATGGGCGATGATCGCCTCGATATTGGCGTAGTCGGTGTCGGTCGCGGTTTCCGGTTCGGCCAGAATGTATTTGTCGTTGAAGACATTGAGCCCCTTGTTCTCCATCGCTCCCATGTTGAAGTCGCTGACCGCGACGATCATGTAAATATCGAGATCGTATTCCAGCCCGAAGACTTCCTCGTCCCAGCGCATGGCCTTCTTCAATGATGCCATGGCATGGCCGCAGCGGTCTTCCTTGCCGGGCTCGACGTAAATGTGCAGGGCGACGTCGCGGCCCGATGCGGTGGTGAAGCTGTCCCGGGCGCAGCCAAGGTCGCCCGCGACCAGGGCGAACAGATAGCTCGGTTTCGGAAAGGGGTCGTGCCATTCGGCGAAATGCCGCCCGTCGCCCAGGTCGCCGCTGCCGGTTTTGTTGCCGTTGGACAGCAGTACCGGATAGAGCGCCTTGTCGGCGGTAATACGCGTGTCGAAGACCGCCATGACGTCCGGCCGGTCGAGATGCCAGGTGATCCGACGGAATCCTTCGGCCTCGCATTGCGTGCAGAAATTGCCGCTCGATTTGTAGAGCCCTTCCAGCGCGGTGTTGGATTCCGGATGGATCACCGCCTCGGTCTCCAGCGTGAAATGCTCCGGCGGCGCATGCACGGTCAGGATTGTTTCCGACAGCGTGTAGGCGTCGTCCGCGAGCGGCTTTCCGTCCAGCACGATCGACTCCAGTTCGAGCCCTTCGCCGTCGAGAATCAAGGGTGTGTCGGCATCGCCCTCCACCCGCCGCACGGAGAGCCGGCTCCGGACTCGCGTCGCCGTTTCACCGAGGTCGACCGCCAGCGTGACGGAATCGATGGTATAGGCGGGGGGACGGTAGTCTTCCCGGAGGATTGCTTTCGGCGTGGACGGAGTCATGCGGCCTGAATTCCTTTGGTGGTCGACCCCCTAATCTTGGCGGCGGGGCCGGGAAGGTCAATGGGCCGCGGCGGCATTCGTCAGCGTTTCGGCGCTTCGTCGAGCCGCACGACGATGCCGTCCAGCTCCGGCGACGGTGCGGCGTAGCGATTAAAGACATCGGGATCGTGACCCGGCACGATGTGATCGTCGCTCGGCGCGAGCTTGCGCAACCGACGAAAGCCTTCGAGCATCAGGAACATGTTTTCATGGGTCAGGAACGGCGTGCCGTCCGTGATGCTCTCGTAGTAATGGGCGGCGTCGGACGCCAGCACGACCCAACCGCGTTTGGTGTGCACCCGGACCGATTGCAGGCCGCGGGTATGGCCCGGCATGTGGTGAACCGATATGCCCGGGAAAACGTCGTCGTCGCCGTCGTGAAAAACGACCCTGTCGCCATACACCGCCGCGACCATCTGCTGGACCTCATCGAGCACGAAGGAATGGCGCAGCGGCTTGTGCGTCATCGCACGGCCGGTGACAAAGGACATCTCGTCGTCCTGGATATGAAAGGTCGCTTTGGGAAACAGACCGAGATTTCCGACATGGTCGTAATGCATATGAGAAATAATGACGTCCTCGACAGTATCGGCATCGACACCGATCAGTTTCATGCCGTCGGTCGGGCAGCGATGAAAAATCCGGCCGCGCCGTTCGCCCTCGGCCCGGTTGAAGCCGATATCGAGCACCACCGTCCGGTCGGCGTTGCGGATGACCCAGACGAAATAATCCATCGGCAGCGGCGCGTTGTGGGGATCGCCGTGGACGAAGATCTTTCCGCGTGTCCCGACGCGCTCGCCATATTTGATTGCAAACACTTCATAGTCGGGCAGCGTCATGCTTTTTCTCCGGTATGGGGCTTCCGACCGAACACGTGAGCCCGGTCATTCCGTTGTGTACAGGTTCGCGCTTCCGAGGCCGAAGGCGCTGTGGTCCCGCCGTCCCTATGCGCCGATCAGCAGGGCGGCGCGGCCGGTTACCTGGCCTTGTTCAAGGCGTTGATGGACATGCTCCGCTTCTTCCAGCGGATAGGTTTCGGTGACGATCGGGCGCACCTCGCCACGCGCCACCAGCTCCAGAGAATCGATGACTTCCTGGCGCGTACAATACCGGCTGCCGAGCAGTTCGAGTTCCTTCCGGAGCATGATCTGGGCGCTGACGGTAAACGGTTTGCCGGCGGAGCCGCCGAGCGTGACCAGCCTTCCGCCGATCCCGAGCGCCGCCACGCCCTGTTCCAGCGTCCGGGTCGACGAGACATAGTCGATCGCCACATCCACGCCCGCGCCCCGGGTCAACTCATGGATCGCCTCGACCGCGTTTTCGGAGCCGGCATCGACCACCGCGTCGGCGCCGGCGTCGCGGCAGGCGGCGAATTTGTGTTCCGCCACCTCGACCGCGATGACCCGTGCGTGCGCCCATTTGCACATCATGACCTGATGGAGCCCGACGCCGCCGCCGGCGCCGAAGACCGCCACAGTGTCGCGCGGTCCGATGCGTCCGCGCCGCAGCACCTTGTAGGGGGTGGCGATGGCGTCGCAGATGACGCCCGCCTCGGCGGGATGGTTTTGCCAGTCCAGCGCTTCGGGCAGTTTGATGAAATTCTGCACCGGCAGTTTGATGTATTCCGCATAGCCGCCGTCGATCTGCCGCCCCACATGGCCGACGATTTTCGTAGAAATCGTGGGCCGGTCCGACCGGGTCCAGCGGTCCTCGCCTTCGATCAGATAGAACCAGCAGGTGACCGGGTCGCCTTCCTCGAGCGGCTCGATGACCGGCATGGCCTCGGTCCGGGGCCCGACGGCGACGATTTCGCCTGTAATCTCGTGACCGATGATGATCGGAAAGTTCGCCCCGGTGCGCCCGGCACGAACATGTTGAATGGTCAGGCCGGAGCCGCAGGCTAGCACACGGGCCACCGCCTCGCCCGGGCCGGGCGTCGGGTCGGGACGTTCCTCCAGAACAAAGGGTTCCCCGGCCGCCCGCAAAACCATCGCTTTCATCGGACCTCTCCCGCTCTACCGGTTTTGCAACGCCGCGTGGCTCGGTGCGCTAGATCAACCTGCCTGTAATTGGAATCAATTAAAGGCAGAAAAGTTGATCGATTCTATAAAGATAGAGCAGCTTGTGTGCGCCCAAATGGGCGCACGCTGCTCTAGGGTCTGTACTCAATTAGCAGTAACACGTTGAAATTATAACAGTTTTTATTTCGATGCCCTAAGGCAAAATTGAATCAGATCAATGCGTTGCGTCCAATTGAGTCCAAACCCTAGACGACTGGCTCGCCCGCAGTGATCGACTTGTGCATTAGCCGCCGGGCGTCCGGCGGGAAAGCGTTGCGGTGATGCATTGTGCAGCGATTGTCCCAGACCAGAAGGTCGCCGACCGCCCATTTGTGCTCCCAGACATACTTGTCGCGGCAGGTATGCGCCCAAATCCGGTCGAGCAACTCTTCGCTTTCCTCGACCGGGAGATCGAAAATGTACGAATTAAGGCGGCGGCCGAGGTAGAGGCATTTCTTGCCGGACGCGGGATGGGTCCGCACCATCGGGTGGCGTACGCCGGGAGATTTCGACGGGTCGGTCGCATCCTCGAATTCCGGACGCTTCATGCCGTTCGAGAGAAATACCTTCGAATGGTTGGCGTACCGCCCCTCGATTTCGGCGGCCAGGTCCTCCGGCATTTCGTCATAGGCCCGGTACATATTGAGGAAGGCGGTTTCGCCGCCCTGGTCGGTCACCTCGATCGCATGCAGCAGGCTTGCCGAGATCGGCACTTCGGTGAAGGAACTGTCGGTATGCCAGAAGGCTTCGCCGTCGCCGAGGCTGCCGCGTGGCGTGCCGTCTTCATCGATAATGTTGGAAATGATGGTGATGTCGTCCGGCACCTCGTCCGGGTAGTACTCTTTCCGGCCAAGTCCCAATAACTGATTCGCGGTCTGGCCGGCGGGGCCGAACACTTCACGAAGCCGGAGCAGGTCGTCGAAGCTGAGCGACTGACCCCGAAACAAGAGGACTTGGTTTTCGATATAGGCATTGAAGATGAACTCGCGATCCACGTCTGAAACGTTCTGCGATAAATCGATGCCCCTGATTTCCGCGCCCAAGGCGCTGCCCGTCGGAATGACTTCCATCGTCTCGTCCATTCTCTATCCAGAAGGTTGTTTGAATTTTACCACGCTTGTCGGTTGCGCAAAAATCCGGCGCTAAAAAATGCCGGCCGTCTTACCTCTATTCGCTCAGGGACGCGGCGAGCTGCCGCTCGCCCTTTTGCCGGCGGAGCTGGCGAATACGCAACACGATGACCAACAGGCCGAAACCGAAAAACATCAGCGCGATCGGCCGCTGGAAAAAGACGAAAAGTCCGCTGTCGTCCAGCATCATTGCTTGGCGCAACGATGTTTCCGCACCGCTGCCCAGGATAAAGGCGATGACGAAGGCGGGCACCGAGAAGGCGAAGCGTTTCATCAGGTAGCCGACGACGCCGAACAGCGTCATCAGGGCGAGATCGAACAGGGCCTGGCGCAAGGCGTAACCGGCGACGTAGCAAATGACGAAGATGAAGGGATAGATCATTTGGGCCGGGACCAGGGCGATGATCCGTCCGATGACGCCGCTGCCGAAATAGCCGACGACGAAATAGGTGGCGATGCAAAACAGGCCGGAGGCGAAGAGGCCATAGATCATGTCGTGCGAGGTGACGAAAACCGACGGCCCGATCGTGATGCCATGGATCAACATGACGCCGGCGAGTAGGGCGGCGGCGGTGCTGCCGGGAATGCCGAGTGTGAGCAGCGGAATCAGGTTCGCGCCGGAGGTGGCATTGTTCGCCGATTCCGCCGCCGCGACGCCTTCCAGCGCCCCGTGGCCAAATTTCTCCGGATGTTTCGAAGTGCGGCGCGCCTCGGCATAGGCGACGAAGCAGGCGACCGCCGCACCGATACCGGGCAGCATGCCGATGACCGTGCCGTAGCCGGTCGAGCGTGCCATCACCGGCGCGCAATCCTTGAATTCCTGCCACGAGACCCGGTTATCCTCGGGCTTGGCGGATTTCGGTGCGATCGCCTGATCGCCGATCAGCGAGCCTCGGTCGGCGACCCGGACGAAGACTTCGGACAGCACGAAGACGCCCAACAGAAGCGGCACCAGCGCCACGCCTTCGAGCAGATAGTCGATATTGAAGGTATATCGCTCTTCCGACGTGATCGGATCGAAGCCGACCAGCGCCAGCAGGATGCCGAGCAGCGTGCTGAGTAGCCCCTTGATGATCGAGTCCCCGATCACGCTGCCGAGAATGAGAAAGGCGCAGAAATAGACGGCGGTGTATTCCGCAGGGCCCATCTGGGCCGCATAAATCGCGATATAGGCGGCGGCGAAAATCAGCAGGAGTTCGGAAAATGTGTCGCCCGCGGCGGATGCGATCACCGCCATGCGCAGCGCCTTACCCTGCTTTCCCTGTTGCGTCAGCGGAAAGCCTTCGAGTTGCGTCGCGGAGGCCTGTGGCGTACCGGGCGTATTGAACAGAATTGCCGGAATGGAGCCGCCGAAGCTCGCCGATTTGCTGATAGTGTAGATGAAGACCAGCGCCGACAGTGTCTCCATGTAAAAGGTGACGGGGATCAGCAGAGCGATTGCCGCGGATGCCGACAGGCCGGGCGTCGCCCCGGCGAACAGCCCGATGGCGGTGCCCAGAATGGCGAAGAATACCGGTTCCCACCCGGAAAAAAGCGTCGCAAAGCCGCTTACGATTCCCATGTCGCCTCTTCCCGTGTTGCAGTCATGCTATCCGTCCCGATCATGCGGTCCGGGATGGATTTACGGTTGGTTCAAGAAAGTCCTAGGAACGTCCGGAACGGCCGAAAGTACCAATTGTTTTCGTAACTCAGGATTTCTCCGGGCGCCTCGTTGAGGCCGAAGACGCCGTAGAACAGAACGTAGAAGAGGATGGTCACGCCGGCCGGGATGGCAATCAGCCGGACCGCCCCCCGGTTCCCGAATATCGCGAGCGAAGCCGTCAATGCGAAGAATGTCGGCAGCAGATATTGGAACTGCTCCAACAGCCAAACATAGAGAAAGCCGAGCGCCACCATCGGCAGGAAGTAGCGGAGAAGCGGGGCGGCCTCGCCCGGTTCGTACACGCGCCATCCGCTCCGCGCGAGCAGGACGACGGCCCCCGCGCAGAGCGCGAGGGCCAGGACCGCCGTTGTAATCAGGACGCCGACCGGGAAATCACGCGCGCCGAATCCGGGATCCCGCGGGTCGACGAATATCTCCGACGTCCAGGGACCGAAGATCGCCACGATGGCAAGCACAATTGCGCCGGCGATGGCATCGTTCCGTGCAGATCGATTCATGTCCGTTTCGCCTTACCTATGCGCGCGACTTGGGACTGACCACCGCCGGGCCGTTTACTTCTTGCTCGCCGCAATGCGCTTGGCGACGATTTCGATGGTCTCGCTCCACTCCTTCTTCAGGTGACGCGCGAACTTTTGGACCTCCTCGGAGTTCCTGTACACGACCGATTGGCCGGCCTTCGCGGTCCGGGCCTTGAAGTCGGGGTCTTCCGTGGTTTGCTTGAGCGCCGCTTCCAATTTCGCAATGACGGCTTTCGGCGTGCCTTTCGGGACGGTGAGAACCAGCGGCGTTTCCATCGGGACGTAATCGCTCTTCAGATCGGCCAGGGTCGGGATATCGGGCTGTGCCGGGTCGCGCCGGTCGGAGAACGTCGCAATGACGTTCATCTGCTGCTTATAACCGCCGGCCGCATTCGAGGTGCCGAGGGCGCCGAAATCCACATTGTTGCCGATCAGCGCGACGCGGGCCTTCGAGCCGCCCTTAAAGGGAACGTCCTGGGTCATTTCATAGACGCCGTGCTTGTTCAGCCAGGCGATCATGGCGAGCGTCGTGATCGACCCGCGCCCGGTATTGGCCCAGCGAAGCTTTTTGCCGCTTGCATTCGCCTTCTTGATGCCGGAGATGATTTCGGCCGGAGACTTGAAGCCGCTTTTCTTCGAGGCGGCGATCATGACGTTGTTGACGCCGATCTGGGCAACGAATTCGAAATCCTTGAACAGGTCGATGCCGCGGTCGCGCAGCCCCGTGGCGATAATCGCGCTGCCCATGGAAACCAGCATCGTCGAATACCCGTCCGGTTTCGACTTGGCGAGCACCTTCATCGCGGGAATTTGCGCGCCGCCGGATTTGTTCACGACGACGAAGGGTTGCCCGTTGAGATACTTGGAAATCGATGCGCCGACGTTGCGGGCATAGGTGTCGGTGCCGCCACCGGCCGAAAAGCCGACGAGGACGTTGATCGGTTTACTGGGATAGTCCGCCGCGCTCGCGGGTGTCGCTGCGACGGCTGCCGTCAGGGCGAGCAGCACAATGCTCGACTTCATTGTTTTCATTCTTAAAGCCTCCGGCTTTCACAAATGAGGTTGATTCAGGACCCGAGCCTATACCGATTTTCCATCGCCACGCAAATCGGCGGAAGACTACGGTTATCGGCGACGGGACGCACCGCCGGATCGCCGGTTCCATGGGTTGGCGGCCGCCAGTGGCGCGAAGCCGCGGCGGCCGCACGGATTACTTGAGCCCGTAGAATTTGCGAACCGTCGTGTTCGCAACCTTCTGCAGGAAGGTAAGCATCTCCTTGTCGATTTTCCCGTAGTAATCGTACGGATTTCCAACCGGTGACCGGCCATACAGGCTCGCATAGACCACGTTGGCGGCGAGAATAGTCCCGATCAAACTGGGATGGGAGCCGTCGAAGGTCTTGTGGAAGTTCAGATCCGGACGCTGCTTGTAGGCTTCCTCGAAGGCGAGACCGACCGGGATGACCAGCGCGCCATTCGCGTTGCCCGCCTCCACATAGATTTCTTCCAGGGTGCGGGTCATGTTCGGGTCCACGCGCTTGTGCGGCTTGACATAGGCTTGGGTCATGTAGAGCGCGGCCTGGCCGCCGGCCGCTTTAATTTTATTGACGAATTCGGCGACGGTTTTCTTGAAGATCGGGGGCCGCTTCTTCGACCAGCCGACGGCACTGCCACCCTGCAGGATGACCCATTCGAACGGCTCGTTCACCCGCAGCTTGCCCGGCTCCAGGTAGCTGTCGATGTTGTGGTCATGAAGGGCGGACCCGCTGATCGTTGCGGATTTGTATTTGTATTGCTTCTTGTTTTCCTTGTCCGCCTCGATCGCCATCCGTCGCACGTGGTTGTGCAGGCTGTCACCATAATACAGATAGCTGTTGCCGACGAAGAGGAGCCGCTTCGGCGTCGCGTTGGCGACGGGTTTCACCTTGGGCGCCTCGGCGGCCGCGGCCACCGGGCCAATGGCGATGGCGGCGGCGAGTATCGACGCAGCTAAAAAGGTCTTTTGGCTGAAGTGCCGGCAGAACGTCATTCTCAGTCTCCCTGTTCGATTGGATAGTGCCGCCGTTAGCGGACGGCCGTTCGATTGAGGCGTCGACGGGGCTGCGCGATGCCGCTTGCTCCGGCTCGAAGTCCGCCCGATTCAATATTGCGAATAGTGTATTTGCAAGACCCTGTCACGGCGCGGCGTTCGCTTGGCCGCGCCAGCCCGATCGATGCCGCTGTCCCGCAATAGCGACCGGCCTTCGGGTTCTGGCCTGATCGGCTCTCGAACTGTTAGGATTGGCGTGCCGACGCCGTCCATCCTCTCATCCCAGCCGGATCTCAAAGGATAATCGCCATGCAACTTGGGTTGTTCATGATGCCGTTGCATCCACCGCACCGGGCGGTCGCCGATTGCTACGATCGGGATATCGATCAACTGGTCGCGGCCGATCGTCTGGGCTTCGCCGAGGCATGGCTCGGCGAACATTTCACCGAAAAATGGGAGAACGCCCCGGCGCCGGATCTCCTGATCGCCAAGGCGCTGGCGCTGACCGAACGGATCAAATTCGGCACCGGCGTGACGCTGCTCGGCATGCATGAACCGGTCTATCTCGCGCACCGTGTGGCGATGCTCGATCATCTGGCGCGCGGACGCTTCCAATGGGGGATCGGGCTCGGCGGGATCCAGACCGATATGAAGTTGATGGGGCTGGACCCGGGCGAGGCGCGGGAGCGCGCAGCGGAGGCGCTCGATGTCATTCTCGGCCTTTGGCAGGCCGATGGCGGCTTCAGCCATCACGGAGAATTTTTCAATATCGAGGCGCCCGCGCTGGATCCGGTCACCGATCGGGGGCTGCACATGAAGCCGCTACAATTGCCGCATCCGCCGATTTCGGTCGCGGCAAGTACGCCCAAATCCTCCTCCTTGAACATCGCCGGCGCGCGCGGCTGGAGTCCGATGTCCAGTTCGCTGCTTTCCAGCACGCTGCTGCCCGGACATTGGGCATCGGTGGCCGAAGGGGCGGCGAGCGCCGGCCGGACGGCGGACCGGAGCCAATGGCGCATTGCGCGCGACATCTTCGTGGGCCCGACGCCCGCGATAGCGCGCGAGCGGGCGCGCGCCGTGCTCGGCCGCAATTACGAACAACACCAATATGCCAGCCGTGTGGGTACGATCCAGATACAGTGCACGAAGCTCGACCCGTCAATGCCGGACGAGGCGGTGGACGTCGACTATCTGATGGAGAATGTCTGGATCGTCGGCGACCCGGCGGAATGCGAGGACAAGATTCGCGCGCTCCATGAGGCGACCGGCGGGTTCGGCACGCTGCTGAGCATCACCGCCGATTCAGACGATGCCTCCTGGGATCATGAAAGCCTGCGCTTGCTGGCCGAGGATGTGGGGCCGCGCATCGCGGATCTGCGGTAGACCATTTCCTGTTTAAATCGACTCAAATGAAATGGCTTATCTCTTGGTTTTAAAGCAAATCCGTCGTCGCGAACCGTTCCGGTTCGCCCGGGATTTGCTCTAACGCGGCACGGCCGCCAAAGACCGGTTACGCTTTTGGCGGCGGCATGTTCTTCGGATCGGTCGCATGGACGTGGCGTGTCATGAAGGTGCCGAGACCGGTCGCGCAAATCTTCCCAGTGCCGTCGACCACGTCGCAGCGCACCACCGCGCTCCGTGACCCGGCGCGCACCACATCGGCCGTGCCGGTCAACCGCTCGCCGGTCGCGGCGGCGAGGTAATTTACCTTGATCTCGAGCGTCGCCATCGGCCGCAGCCGCGTGTCGTAATTGCCGCCGGCGGCCGCGGTCGCCATCGCCACATCGATCAGCGACGCGATCACGCCGCCCTGCACGACGCCGCGCAGATTACGCATCTCGTCCGTGATGTTCATCCCGACGACCGCATGGCCGTCTTCCATGACTTCGTATTCGACGCCGAGCCATTTCCGGAAACCTTCATCTGGCATTTCTTATTGTCCTCATGTGTCCTTGGAATAAGAGTTCGATCGGGAGCCCCGTGCCGCCGCGGATTAAAGGTCGAGCATGGTCAAGGCAGCCTGCCGGTCGCCCGGTTTGATTTTGAGAAACATCGTGCGGGCTTTCTTGATGTCTTTGTCCGTACCGCTTTCGGCGGCGGCCTTGAGCGCGGCCACGGTCGGATCGTCCGCGCCACAGATGAACGTCAACGCCTTGGCCAGGCGGCCCATCGCCTCGCGGTCGATTTTTATGTCAGCCATCGGAGTGTCCTTTTACGTCGTGCATCGGTTTTACCGCGCCGATCAAATGATCTTGTAAACCAGGTCGTCGAGTGCGGACTCTATTGTGGAATATGCGAAATCGTAGCCGAATTCCAATGTTCGTTTGGGTCGCACGAGCTGTTCCCGTAAGAGAATGGATGACCGTTCGTCACCGATAGCAAATCGGACCAGCGATTCCGGGATCGACCAGATGATCGGGCGGCCCAGGCTCTTGGCGAATGCTTCGGTAAAGACGCGATTGGTGACAATTCCCGGAGAGACGGCATTGAATCGACCCTTCGCATCGGCATTGTCAATAAGATGCAGAATTATTCCAACCATGTCGTCGATGTGAATCCATGGAAACATCTGCCGCCCGGAGCCGATTACCGCGCCCAGGCCGAGACAAAACGGCAGCCGGATGATTGGGAGGAAGCCGCGCGCCCGGCCTATTTGCCACAGCTTGCCGATGTGTGATCTACGCTCGACTTTTCCCAGAACCACGCCAATTCGCATTTTGATGTGACGGACACGCGATGTGTCGACGCCCTCCGCGGCGGCTTCCCATAGACCGACGAGTTCGGCTGGAAAATCGATGCCCATGGGTTCCGAATCTTCATCCAGTTCGGGATGCTCCTCAGTACTGTCCAGCTCACGCGTTCCATAGAAACATTTGCCGGCGGTCGAAACGAAGACTTCCGGCGGTGACGGGCTGTCGTTTATGGCGTCGACCAAGGTTTTCGTGGTTTCGATCCGCGATTGAATGACCTCGTCCCGATAGGCGTCGGTCCAGCGGCGCCGAACATCCAGGATATGTTGTCCGGCAAGATTGATGACGACATCGCAGCTCGGCAATCCGTTTGCGGTAAGGTTGTTCCAGGTGATGCGGCCGGGGCCGGCGGTGCGGGATATCAATGTGACGGCATCGCCTCTTTTTCGCAGCGCTGACGCTAGCGCACTGCCGATGAATCCGCTTCCTTCGCCGATCAGGACGTGGCGCGCGCTCTTGGCTGTAAACGAGACGGGCATAGGACAGGCACTGCTTGTTTTCGGAACAATAACCGTCTGTGGATACGGCGTAAAATTCAGAGCCAAAGAGTCCTGACGGGTCGGAACGTTCGCCACGTCTATTCGGGTTCGCCGAAGGGTGTGTCACGCGCCCGGGAGATGCCGAATATCCTCGCCGGAGTGGACCGCCCTGCACCCATGGGCCATGCTGCGTCTCGACGAATTCGACATCTTTTTTCGAACGTGGAGGCGTGACGATGGAATTTGGCTTGCAGGATCGGGTGGCGCTGGTGACCGGCGGCGGACGGGGGATCGGCAAATCGATTTCCCTGGCCTTGGCGGCACAGGGGGTGAGCGTTGCGCTTTGCGGGCGTACACTGGAAACGCTGGAAGCGACCGCGACGGAGATCCGCGCCCATGGGGTGCAAGCCTGGCCGATCCAGGCGGATGTCAGCAAGCTGGAAAATATTCAGCGCTTCGTAAGCAAGGCCGCGGCGGCGGCTGGGCGCGTGGATATCCTGGTCAACAACGCGGTGATGTCCCTGAGCGCGCCCTTCGACGAACAGACCGACGACAATTGGCGGCATCATATCGACGTCAAGCTGATGGCCTATATCCGCTGCGCGCGCGAAGTCCTGCCCTATATGGAAGATCAGGGCTGGGGCCGTATCGTCAATATCGGCGGCATGACGGCGCGGATCACCGCACCCTTGCGCATGACCAATGGGATCGTCAACGCGGGCGTCGCCAACTTCACCAAGCAGTTCGCCGGGCATGTGGGGCCGCACAACATCACCGTCAACTGCGTCCACCCGGGGACCACTGCCACGGACCGGATGATGGCCAACATGGAACGCAGGGCGCGGGACGCGAATGTCAGCGTGGACGATATCAAGACGCAATCCATCGCGGAAATTCCCTTGGGCCGGTTGATCCAGCCGGAGGATATCGCCGCGGCCGCCCTGTTCTTTTGTTCGCCGATGGCCGATGTCATCACCGGCCAGTCGATCGCCGTCGACGGCGGCTCCGGCACCTCGGTGAACTACTGATCCGGCATGCGCTCGCCCGGACAATAGAGTATAGGAAACCGCGCGGTTTCTAACGTTCGGGACACCAACCATCGATGGCCAAGGGCTGGGCGGATTTCAGCGCGATCGGGCGCGCCTTGCGCAACCGCAACTATGCGATCTACACCGCCGGCATCGCGTTCAGCCATACCGGCCTATGGGTGCAGCGGCTTGCGGTCGGCTGGCTGTCATGGTCGCTGACCGAATCGGCTTTTTGGGTCGGTGCGGTGGCCGCCGCGGATCTCTTTCCCGTGGTGTTCATCGGTCCGTTTGCGGGCGTGCTCGCCGACCGGGTCAACCGGCTGCGGCTGGTCTTCGTGTGTCAGGCGCTGTCGGCGGTACAGGCCTCGGCCCTGTTTCTGCTGACCGCCTACGATCTCATCACGATCAATCTGCTTCTCCTGTCCACCCTCGTGCTCGGGATCATCGGCGGACTCAACCAGCCGGCGCGGCAATCGCTGGTGCCGAGCCTGGTTCGGGCGGAGGACATGACCTCGGCCGTGGCGCTCAATTCGGTCGTCTTCAATGTGGCGCGTTTCACCGGGCCGGCCATCGCCGGCGTGGTGATTGCCGGGCACGGCGTGACGCCGGCCTTCGCCATCAACGCGGTCAGCTTCCTATGCGTACTGTTCGCGTTGAGCCGGATCCGCCTTCCGGTAGTGGCGGAGAGTCGCGGCCGCCGGCGCCGGGTGCTGGTCGATTTGCTGGTGGGCATTCGCTATGTCCGGGGGCACCGGCTGATCGGGCCGCTATTGCTGATGTCCCTGGCGATGTCGCTGCTGGTCCGGCCGGTCAACGAGTTGCTGCCGGCGGTCTCCGAATTGCTGTACGCGCAAGGGGCGGCGGGATTGGCGATGTTCACCGCCGCGCGCGGCGTCGGCGCGCTGGCCGCCGGGTTGTGGCTCGCCAAGCGCGGCCATGTGGACGGCCTCGTCCGCAATATCGTTTTCAGCCTGCTGCTCGCATCGATCAGCGTTTTCGTGCTGGTCGGCACCGGCTTTTTCTCGGTCGCGCTGCTCGCCTTCACCGCCTTCGGCTTTGCGATGAGCACCGGCGGCGTCGGCTCGATCACGATGATTCAGGTCGCGGTCGATAACCGCCTGCGGGGCCGCGTGCTCAGCCTGAACGGCCTGACGCTGCGCGGCTTGCCTGCGCTCGGCGCGCTCATTTTGGGATGGGCGGCCGACCGTCTCGGCCTGGTGCTGCCGCTCTCGGTCGCCGCCGGGCTGTGTACGGTGGTCTTCCTGATCGCGCTGCGCTGGGAACGCCGCGCGCGGTGCATAATCGCGGAATTGTCTCCTGACTAGACCATTTCTTGTTTGAATCGACGCATATGAAATGGTCAGTCTCTTGGTTTTTAAGCAAATACGTCGTCGCGAACCGTCTCGGTTCGCTCGGGATTTGCTCTAGCCGGCAACCGAATAAACCGCGTCTTTCGTGGGCGCGCCGTCGCAGGAGATGCGGCCGATTTCGATCAGGTGGATCAAATGCGACAGGACGGACCGCGCGGCCCCGCCATGCAGCCGGGGGTCCAGATCGATATAGATCGCATCGACCATTTCACGAACCGTCTGCCGGCCGGCCGCGACTTGCGCCAACACCTGTTCGACGCGCTGCATTCGATGCGCCAGCAAGGCGGTCATATAGGTCTTGGGATCCTCGATCGCGCTGCCATGGGTCGGCAGCAACGTCCCGTCGTCGCGGCCCAGCAGTTTCTCGAGCGATGCGATATAGGCGCCCATATCGCCGTCCGGCGGCGACACCACGGTGGTCGACCAGCCCATCACGTGGTCGCCGCTGAACAGCGTGTTTTCTTCTTTCAGCGCGAAGCACAGATGGTTCGACGTGTGCCCCGGCGTATGCACCGCCTCGACGGTCCAGTCGCGGCCCTGCACCACGTCGCTGTCCTTCAGCAGGACATCGGGCATGAAATCGAAGTCCGCGCTCTCGACCCGCGGCAGATCCTTGTCGCCGCCATGCCGCCCGTAGCCATAGGTCTGCGCCTCCGTCTCCGGCTGCAGCAGGCGGACCGCCGGCGAATGATCGCGATGGGTGTGGGTGACCAGGATATGGGTCACCGTCTCGCCCTTGAGCGCATAGAGCAGCGACTCGACATGGGCTTCGTCCAGCGGACCCGGATCGATCACCGCCACCTCGCCCCGGCCGATGATGTAGGTGCCCGTGCCCTTGAAGGTATAGGGGCCGGGGTTTTCGGCGATCACGCGGCGGACCATCGGCGTCAGCACCGCGACCCGGCCATAGGTGAACTCGATTTCACGATTGAACGGGATGCTCATGAATTGCTCCGGTCGATGGGATTGTTGGACAATTGGCGCAGTTATGCCGGGCCGTCAAGCGGGCGGGAGACGGGGCCGATCTTACGGATCAGGTCAGTCGAGCCCCAGTTCCCGTTGTTTCTTTTTCGACAATCCGCGTGCGACGATGCGATGGGATTCGCGCAGATAGTCCTTCAGCTCCGCATCCGAAAGGCCCGGCTGCGCATAGTGCTGGATCCATTTCATGCCGCGCGCGGCGAGATAGGGCGCGGGCCGCAGGCCGGGCTGATCCTTCATGATGTCGTATGACAGGTCGGACACCTTGAAGGTGTATCCTGGTTCGCCATCGCCCCAGCCGCCGATCGCGAACACCTTGCCGCCGACTTTCCAGACCTGTGCGGCGCCCCACTGCACCACATGGCTGGTGGCGGGCAGGCCGCGGCAAAAGTCGTTGAAATCGTCGTAGGTCAATCGTCGCCTTCGCCCCTCACCGATTCCAGGGTCGGCATGTTGTACCGGTCCTCGGGCTTGAGCCAGCCCTTGAAGTTGGGTTTGCGTTTCTCGGCGAACGCCGCGCGGGATTCCATGCGGTCGTTCTTGTCGCCGTGTTCGTGCAGGGCATCGGCCAGGCGGCTCAGGTCGGGCGCCACCTGCGGGCGCATCTGCCGCATCATGTAGACCGTGTTGACGCGCGACGCCGGCGGCAGGGTCAGCAGGTGTTCCGCCATCTCGAACGACGTGGGCAGCAACTCGTCCGGTTCGACAAGCCGGTTGAGGAATCCGACTTCGTAGAGCCGTTCGGCGGTGAAGCGGAAGCCGAGCGCCATCTCGGTCGCCACCGGGTGCGGCAGCCCGGCGAGGTGGCCGTGATTGTAGCCGCCGAGCAGCCAGCGCTTGGCCTCCGATATCTCGAAGACCGCGCTACGCACGGCGACCCGCAGATCCGTGCGCTCGACCAGCATGAAGCCGCCGCCCATGGCGAAGCCGTTGATCGCGGCGATGACCGGTTTGTCGAGCGTGCCGTCCATGAAGGGGTTCTCGACCGGCGCGGAATCGCTGCCCGGGGCGCCGCGCTCAAGCGATTCCTTCATATCCTCGCCGGCGCAGAACCCGCGGCCGGTGCCGGTCAGCACGGCCACTTCCAGATCCGCGCTTTGCTGGAATTCGGTAAAGGCATCGGCCATGCCGCGCCGCAGCTCGACCCCGAGCGCATTCATCCGTTCCGGCCGGTTCAGGCGAACCAGCATGATTTGTCCGTGAATTTCGGTCTCGACGACTGCCATCCTTCATTCTCCTCCGCTACGCGCATGATCTTCGGGTTGAGCGCCATAGTGCTCGGTTCTGTGCGCAAGGTCCAATTGCGAGGAGTGTTTGCCGGATTTCGTCGCGGGCGGTACAGTCCGGCCTTAAGCAATTGGAGTTGCCCCCCATGTTTACCACCCGCCCGGAACTGCTCGGCACCTTCGGTGTCGTGTCCTCGACCCACTGGCTGGCCTCGGCGGCCGGCATGGCGATGCTGGAGAAGGGCGGCAACGCCTTCGATGCGGCGGTGGCCGCCGGTTTCGTGCTGCATCTGGCAGAACCGCACCTCAACGGTCCCGGCGGCGACATGCCGGCGCTGATCCATGTGGCGGCGACCGGACAATCGCAGCTTGTCTGCGGTCAGGGCGTCGCGCCGGCGGCGGCGACGATCGACCACTATCGCGGGCTCGGGCTCGACATGGTGCCGGGCAACGGGCTGCTGGCCACGGTGGTTCCGGGCGCCTTCGACGCCTATATGCTGATGCTGCGCGACCACGGCACGATGACGCTGGAGGAAATCTGGGCGCCGGCCATCGCCTATGCGGAGAAGGGCGCGCCGATCGTGCCCCAGGTGCGCGCGACCATCGAGACGGTGGAGGAGATTTTTCGCGGCCATTGGAAGACGTCGGCGGCGGTCTACCTGCCCGGCGGCAATCTGCCGGAGCCCGGCACGCTGCTGGGCAATGCGGGGATCGCGCGCACGTGGCGGCGCATCCTGGACGAGGCGAAGGCCGCGAGCGGCGACCGGGCAGCGCAGATCGAGGCGGCGCGCAATTGTTTCTATGCGGGATTCGTCGCCGAGGAGATGGACCGCTTCTGCCGCGACACCGCCGCCATGGACGTTACCGGCGAACCCCATACGGGCATTCTGACCGGCGACGACATGGCGCGCTGGCGGGCCAGCTACGAGACGCCGCTGTCTTACGATTTTCAAGGCATCACCGTGCTCAAGGGCGGCCCGTGGTCGCAGGGGCCGGTTCATCTCCAGCAATTGGCGCTGTTGAAGGGGTTCGACCTGGCGGGCATGGACCCGAACGGCGCCGAATTCGTGCATACCCTGACCGAATGCGCGAAGCTCGCCTTCGCCGACCGGGAATCCTTTTACGGCGATCCGGATTTCGTCGAGGTGCCGATGGAGACGTTGCTGTCGGATTCCTACAACGATGCGCGGCGCAAATTGATCGGCAAGGACGCCTCGCTCGACTTCCGGCCGGGCAGGATCGAGGGCTACGGCGCGGAGATCGACTATGCGCGCTTCACCGGCGACGACCCGTCGGCCAAGTCCGATTTGGCAGGCATCGGCGAGCCGACCGTCGGGCCGCGGTCGGCGGCGTCCGGCGATACCTGCCATATCGATGTGATCGACCGCGACGGCAACATGGTCTCGGCCACGCCGAGCGGCGGCTGGCTGCAAAGCTCCCCGGTCATTCCAAATCTCGGCTTCTGCCTCAATTCACGGGCGCAGATGTATTGGCTGGAGGAAGGCGTGCCCGCCAGCCTGGAGCCCGGCAAGCGGCCGCGCAGTACACTGTCGCCCTCGATGGCGCTGAAGGACGGCAAGCCCTACATGGCCTATGGCACGCCGGGTGGCGATCAGCAGGACCAGTGGCAGACGGTCTTCCTCGCCCGCCACGCGGCGCATGGCTACAACCTTCAGGAAGCGATCGACGCGCCCTCCTTCCACAACGAGCATTTTCCCAGCTCCTTCTATCCGCGCCGGGCGACGCCGGGCCGGCTGGTGGTCGAGGGCCGGTTCGAGAGCGCTGCCGTTGCCGAGCTGGAACGGCGCGGCCATCGCGTCGAGGCCGGCGACGACTGGTCGGAAGGGCGGCTCTGCGCGGCCTCGCAGGAAGACGGCCTGTTCAAGGCCGCCGCCAATCCGCGCGGCATGCAGGGCTATGCGGTCGGGCGGTAATACGGGTCGACCACCCCCTATTTGTCGATAATCCGCTGGATCACCGTGCCGTAGCGGGTGCCGAAACCGGCGGCGTCGGCCTCTTTCAGCCGTTCCATCGCCAGCTTCGCGCCTTTCGCGTCGACGCCGGTTTCCTCGGCCAGTTTGAGCGCGTACGAGACATCCTTCATCGCGTAGGTGACCGGGAAAGCATTTTCCGGGTGTTCGTCGGTCGCCATGGATTTGAGCCCGTGATTGCGGCAGACGAAGCTGTCCGCCGATCCCTTGGCGAGCGTTTCCAGCAGCAGGGTGCCGTCGATGCCGGCGCGGCGGCCGATCGTGAAGGCTTCGGCGATGGCGTTGACGTTCTCGAATACGACCATGTTGTTCATGAGCTTCATCACTTGGCCGGTGCCGACCTCGCCGCAATGGGTGATGTCGGTGCCCATGCACTCGAGCGCCGGGCGAATACGCTCCAGCACCTCTTTCGCGCCGCCGACCATGATGCTGAGCGTGCCGTCGAGGGCGGCCAGGCGCGACCGCGCGACCGGCGCATCGGCGAAATCCACGGATTCCGCCGCCAGCGCTTCGGCGCATTTGCGGCCCATGCTCGGCGTGACGGTCGACATGTCGACGACGGTCTGGCCCGCGCGCGCGTAGGCGACAACGCCGCCCGGGTTGAACATCACTGTCTCCACCTCGGGCTCGCCCGGCAAACAGAGCAACACCAGATCGGCGCGGCCCATCAGGTCGGCGATCGAGTCCGCGGCCTCGACGCCGTCCGCCTTCAGCGATGCGAGCGGTCCCGGCTTCACGTCATAGCCGACGACCCGCTTGCCGCATTTCTTGACCAGGTTTCGGCACATGGCCTCGCCCATCACGCCCAGGCCAATGAATCCGATCGTCTCGATATCCGGCATCGCCGCCCTCCTGTTTTCCGTTTGTCCGTTCCGGGGTAGCATCCTGTCCGGGCACGCGGCAACGCTCAAGACCGGGCGTTGCAAATCGAAAGGGAGTTTGCGGATGACCGGGGCGCTCGAGCCGTATGAAATCTATGCCGTCAAATACGCGGTGCGCGATGGCACCAAGGCCGAAGCCTTCATCTTTTCCGATTCCCATGACGTGCCGATGCCGCTCGACTATTTCGTCTGGGCGATTGTCGGCAAGGATCGGCGCTTCGTGGTCGATCTCGGTTTCGACGCGGAAGAGGCGGCGAAGCGCAAGCGCAACCACCTGCGGACCCCGGCCGAAGGCTTGCAGATGCTGGGACTGGATGCCAGCACGGTCGAAGAAGTCATCCTGACCCACATGCATTACGATCATTGCGGCAATCTCGACCTGTTTCCGAAGGCGAAGATCTACGTGCAGGATCGCGAGATGGCGTTCGCCACCGGGCGCTTCATGCGCGAGGAAGTCATCCGCATGTCGTTCTCGGTGGAGTATGTGACCGATCTGGTGCGCGCCCTCTATGACGACCGGATCGACTTCGTCGACGGCACGCGCGAATTGGCGCCCGGTGTAACCGTCCATCATGTCGGCGGCCATACCGACGGCCTGCAGGTGGTGCGGGTGTGGACACGGCTGGGCTGGATGGTGCTGGCGTCCGATGCATCGCATTTCTACGCCAATATGGAGCGGACCAATCCGTTCCCGATCGTCTTCAATGTGGGCCATATGCTGGAGGCCTACCGCACGGTCTATGGGCTCGCCGATTCGCCGAAATACGTGATTCCCGGCCACGATCCGCTGGTCATGCAGCGGTTTCCGGCACCCTCCAAGGAGCTTGAGGGAATCGCCGTCCGCCTCGATACGGAGCCGCTAAACTGGGATTGACGCCAATACCGGGAATTTGATCCCGTGCGGCCAATCGCCCGCTTGCACCGGCGGCGTCGACCCATTACCTCACTAGTGTTCCAACACAGCCCCGCGGGCGCGGGAAAATCGCAGCCGGGAGAGGCATCATGCCGCAAAATCATCACAGCAAGGTCTTGATCATCGGCTCGGGGCCGGCGGGGTATACCGCGGCCATCTACGCCGCGCGTGCCAACCTGAAGCCGATCATCGTCGCCGGCATGCAGCCCGGCGGCCAGATGACGATCACCACGGATGTCGAGAACTATCCCGGTTTTGCCGACGTGATCCAGGGCCCCTGGTTGATGGAGCAGATGCAGGGCCAGGCCGAGCATGTGGGTACCAGGATGATCTATGACCTGATCACCGAGGTCGATTTCACCCGGCGGCCGTTCACGGCCACCGGCGACAGCGGGGATACCTATACCGGCGATACGGTGATCATTTCCACCGGCGCGCAGGCGCGCTGGCTTGGCCTTGAATCGGAACAGAAGTATCAGGGCTTCGGCGTATCCGCCTGCGCCACCTGCGACGGCTTTTTCTTTCGCGAACAGGAAGTGTGCGTGATCGGCGGCGGCAACACCGCGGTCGAGGAGGCGATCTATCTCACCAACCACGCCTCCAAGGTCACGCTGATCCACCGCCGCGACGAGCTGCGCGCCGAGAAGATCATGCAGGAACGGCTCTTCAAGAATCCGAAAGTCGAAATGGTCTGGGACAGCGTCGCCGAGGAAGTGCTTGGTACGGAAGACCCCATCGGCGTTACCGGCGTGCGCATTCGCAACCTCAAGACCGATGAGACGCGGGAAATTCCCTGTCAGGGGTTTTTCGTCGCGATCGGCCACGACCCGGCGACGGCGGTATTCAAGGGCAAGGTCGCGATGGACGACGAGGGCTATGTCATCACCGCGCCAGACAGCACGGCGACCAACGTTCCGGGCGTCTTCGCCGCCGGCGACGTCAAGGACAAGATATTTCGCCAGGCGGTGACCGCCGCCGGCATGGGCTGTATGGCCGCGCTGGAAGCCGAGAAATTCATCGCCGAGCACGAAGACGAGGCCAGCGCGGCTGCGGAATAAGGCAAATCCCGAGCGAACCGAAACGGTTCGCGACGACGTATTTGCGTAAAAACAAAGCGATAGTCCAATTCGTTTGAGACTATTTCAACAAGGAATGGTCTTGCACCGCGCGGCCTTCGCCCGGGGTCTACTTCAGATCGACCTTCGAGACTTTCTGCTGCCAACGCACGACTTCCGTGTGATCGGAATTGGCGCCGAGCTGCACCTTGGTTTCGGCGAAGATTTCCCGCACCAGCGCGGTGAACGGTGCCGGTACGTCGGTCGCGCGCGCAAGGTCCTGGGCCGTCGTCAGGTCCTTGACCATCAGGGCGTTGGTGAAGCCCGAGGAGAAGGCTTCGTTCAGCACGAATTGATGGAACTTGACCTCGGTCGCGTTATTGCGGCCGGTCGATCGGTTGATGGTGTCGACCATGACCGCCGGATCGAGCCCGAATTTCTTGCCGATCAGCAATGCCTCCCCGGCGGCGGCGAGACCGATCGCCGACAGCATGTTGTTCAGCGCCTTCATCGCATGGCCGGACCCGACCGGGCCGCATTGAAAGATCTGGCCGCCCATGATGTCGAGCAGCGGTTGGCACCGTTCGATGTCGGCCGCATCCCCGCCGACCATGATGGCGAGCGAGCCGTCGATGGCGCGTTTGACGCCGCCCGATACCGGCGCGTCGACGAAGGATATGCCCTGTTCGCGGAGCAGGTCCGCAAGGTCGACGCTCCCGGTCGGGTCGGAGGAGCTCATATCGATCAGCATTTTGCCGCTCTCCATGTGCGCGGCCAACCCGTCTCCGTCGCCGTCGCCGAGCGCGATCCGGCGGACGTCCTTGCCCGTGGGAACGATGGTGATGATCAGGTCGGCGTTCTCGGCGACGCTGACGAGCCCGTTGGCCGGGCGGCCGCCATGTTCCTTGACGAAGTCATCGACCACGCCGCGATTCAAATCGTAAACGATGATGTCTTGTCCTGCCTTGGCGAGATTGGCCGCCATCGGCAGACCCATATTGCCGAGACCGATAAACCCTACCCGCATTTTCTCGCTCCTTATTCTTGTTTGCCGGTTCTGCACTGTTCGGCACCCATGACATCGATCTCGGCGGCTGCGTATTCGGTGCCTCCGGCATTCGGTCCGGGTGTGACATCGGGGACCGCCGCATCTTCTTGTGACGGGCTGTTTTAATCAGTACGATATTCGCATACGACTAATCAATGAACGAACAAAGACGACACACAGGGAAGCGGGGGTATGGGAAAACGTGGGACAGTCGCTGTGGGATCGCCACAGCGACCCAATAAGGAAGCGCCATCGATTATTGCACCTAAGCATACCGTCGCCGGGAACCTCGATTGCGATGGCGACATTCATATCGACGGAACGGTGGTTGGCGATGTCCGGTGCTTTCATCTGACGGTCGGCGCGAACGGATGCGTGAACGGCAATATCAACGCATCGTTTGTCCAGGTGTTCGGCGCGGTCGATGGCTCGATCCACGCGAAGGAAGCCTTGATCAGCAAGGAATCGCAGATTTCCGGCGATGTCACGCATGAGAAACTTGTGGTCGAAAAAGGCGCCGTCGTATATGGATTTTTCCGGAGCGTGAAAAAGGTCGATTTGTCGGGCGCGGTCGATATTCGAAACCAGATCGGCGAACCGGCCCGTCAGCAGCAAAACGGCTCGAGGCGGCGCGCGGTGCTGCCGGAGCCTGCGGCCGAGCCGGCCCTCCCGATGACCAAGGCGAGCCTGACGGCGAAACCGCTGCATTGAGGGTCGTCACGGCGATTGGTTCGGCGTCGCCACGTGGCGGTGGAGGGATTTAGATGGCAGACTGGTTCGAGGAAAAACTCTATTCCGGACTTCGGGTCAGGTTGTCGATCGACAAGGTTCTCTACGAAGGCGATAGCGAACATCAGAAATTGATGTTGTTCGAGAACAGCGAGTTCGGCCGCGTTCTTGCGCTGAACGACGTCATTCAGACCACCGAGCGCGACGAATTCATCTATCACGAAATGCTGGCGCATGTGCCGTTATTCGCCCACGGCGCGGCGCGGAAAGTGCTGATCATCGGCGGCGGCGATGGCGGGATGCTGGAAGAAGTCCTCAAGCATCCCGGTGTCGAACAGGTAACGATGGTGGAAATCGACGCCGACGTCGTGGCGTTCAGCAAGGAACATCTCCGGTTTATTTGCCATGACGCCTTCGACGACCCACGGCTCGACCTGGTGATCGCCGACGGCGTGGATTTCGTCGAGACCACGGATCAGCGATACGACGTCGCGATCGTCGATTCCACGGATCCGATTGGACCCGGCGATGTGCTGTTTACCGAGCGCTTCTACGCGGCGGCCAAGGGGTGCCTCGCCCAGGGTGGGGTGATGGTTACGCAGAACGGGGTGCCCTTCTTCCAGGGCGAAGAGCTGAGCGGGACGATTTCCTGTCTCCGGCCGCTCTTTCGCGACGCTTCATGTTTCCTGGCGGCGGTGCCGTCCTATAGCGGCGGCGTCATGGCGTTCGGCTGGGGAACCGACAACGTGACCTTGCGGCAGACCCCGCTCGAACGGTTGCAGGAACGGTCGCGAAAAGCCGCGCTGGACCTTCGCCACTACTCGCCCGAGGTGCACCGTGGGTCCTTTGCAATTCCACCGTGGGTTGCTAGCCTTTTGGGGGGTGTGAATAAAGTATAAATCGTGATTTTTAGACTTGATTTGCCCGGTCGAACGGCTCATATGGGTCGCCTTCGATGAAATGGGTTCATCTACTGATTGGGGAGACAAGACATGCCGAAAGCGGCTGTCCAATTGGGGATGGATGTTTATCCTTCCGCCGCCCAGATCGCACCGCTCAGCCCGGTGTGTGAGGGACAAATCATCCCGCACCACGACCTGGTCGAGGAGCGCAAGGACTACTTTATCCAACGGAACGGCGTCTCTTATGCCGGAACGCATCTGATTGTCGATCTTTGGGGCGCCCAAAAGCTGGACGATCTGGATCATATCGAGTTGGCGATGCGGCGTGCGGTGAGCGCGGCCGGCGCGACGTTGCTCCATATCCACCTGCATCACTTCACCCCGAACCAGGGCGTGTCGGGTGTGGCGGTATTGGCGGAGTCGCATATCAGCGTCCATACGTGGCCCGAGCGCGAATTTGCGGCGTTCGACGTTTTCATGTGCGGCGATGCGGAACCGCACCGCACGATCGACGTCTTGCGCGAGGCCTTCCGGCCGGAACGGATCGAGGTCGGGGAGCATCTCCGAGGTAAAATGGAATGACGCAATGGACCGAGGAAATCGACCCGGTTAACGGCGATTTCAGGGTCCAACTGCGCATCGACAAGGTGCTCTATGAGCGCCAAACCGACCATCAGCATATTTTGCTGATTGAAAACAAGACCTTTGGCCGGGTCTTGTTTTTTGACGGGATCGCGCAGCTCAGCGAGAGCGACGAATTCATCTATCACGAGATGCTGGTGCATGTGCCGGTGCTTGCGCATGGCGCGGTGCGAAACGCGCTGGTCATTGGCGGCGGCGACGGTGGCGCGGCCGAGGAATTGTTCAAGCACAAGGGGATAGAGCGCGTCGATCTCGTCGAGATCGATGCGGCGGTGGTCGAGTTGAGCAAGGCGCACCTGCGGGGCATTTGCGGCGATGCGTTCGAAGATCCCCGGCTGTGCCTGACCATTGGCGACGGCGTCGAGTTCGCCGCCCAGACCGATGGAGAATACGACCTTATCCTGATCGATTCGGCGGATCCGCCGGGCGACGTCAACGTCCTGTACAGCGAGCCGTTTTACCGCGACTGCGCCAAATGCCTGGCGCCTGGCGGCGTTCTCGTGACCCAGAATGCGCTGCCGTTTCTGGATAAGGACTGGCTTGGCCGGCCGATGGCGCGATTGCGCAAAATATTCACCGATACGACGTGTTACCAGATTGCGGTGCCGAGTTTTTACGGCGGCTTCATGGCGTTCGGCTGGGCGACGGACAATGCCGAGCTGCGAGGGCTGAGCCGGGATGAACTGGCCCGGCGGCAGGGTGCGGCGGATATTTCCACGCGTTACTACACGCCGGGGATTCATCTTGCGGCCTTCGCCCTGCCGCCTTACGTTTTGAATATGCTGAAATAATGGCCGAGCGCCTGCCGACGGAAGTGTGGGTCAAGGCGCATGGCGCGCGCTGCGCGGCGGCCGGTATTCCGATGGTCGTCGTGAAACGCGGCGATGCCCATCGCGGCCTGGTGATCGTCAAGTTGTACGATCGCGAGGCCGGCGCCCGCGTATTGACGCAAATCCGTAGCCTCGACGGCGGCCTCGTTTGGAATGCGGCGCTGGACGATCGCTGGGTGCCCGAGGCCGAGGCCGACGAATATATTGCGCGGCAAGCGTCCTACGACCCGGATCTATGGATTGTCGAGCTGGAAGGCGCCGACGATGAAGGATGGTTTCGCGGCGCCGTGGCCTAGGCCCGGTCTCCAGACCTTGATGAGCCGCCGGCTTCTGTATATTTCTTTAATTAAATCAAAACAAAAGACAGTCGTATCGGCACGCCGCTCCGGCGGAAACATCGGCCAAGATGGAGAGCGTTATGGCGAAGGAATTGCACCACATCATCGGAGGCAAGGCGGTCAAGGGACGGAGCGGCCGGTTCGCCGACGTCTTCAACCCGGCAACGGGGGAGGTCGCCGCCCGGGCGCCGCTTGCCAGCGCCGAAGAAATCGACGACGCGGTCCGGATTGCGTCTGACGCCTTCCCCGGATGGGCGGCGACGCCGACGCCGAAGCGTGCCGCGGTGATGTTCGCGATGCGCGAACTGGTGACCGCGAATATGGGCAAGCTGGCCGAATTGATCGGCCAGGAGCACGGCAAGACGCTGGAGGATGCGCGCGGTTCGATCCAGCGCGGGATTGACGTGATCGAATTTGCCTGCGGCATTCCGCATCTGATGAAGGGTGAGTTGTCGCCCAATGTGGGCGGCGACATCGACACCTATTCGATCCGTGAGCCGCTCGGTGTTGTCGCCGGCATTACGCCCTTCAATTTTCCGATCATGATCCCGCTCTGGATGGGCGTCATGGCCGTCGCCTGCGGCAATGCTTTCATCAACAAGCCCTCGGAGCGCGATCCGTCCTCGGCGATGCTGCTGGGCGAACTCTGGAAAGAGGCAGGCCTGCCGGACGGCATCTGGAATGTCGTCAACGGGGACAAGGAAGCGGTGGACGCGCTGCTTGCGCATGCGGATGTGCCGGCGATCAGTTTCGTCGGCTCCACCACGGTCGGCGAATACGTCTACCAGACGGGGACCGCCAACAATAAGCGGGTGCAGGCGTTCTGCGGCGCGAAGAACCATTTGATCATCATGCCGGACGCCAACATGGATCAGGCGGCGGATGCGTTGATGGGGGCGGGCTACGGTTCGGCCGGCGAGCGCTGCATGGCGATATCGGTTGCGGTGCCGGTGGGCGACCAGGCGGCCGAGGAAATCGTCAAGCGCCTGACGCCGCGGGTGCAGGGCCTTCGGATCGGCCCCTACAACGATCCCGAAGCCGATATGGGCCCCCTGATTACCGCCCAGGCCAAGGAGCGTGTCGAAGGCTATATCGCCAAAGGCGTCGAGGAAGGCGCGGAACTGGTCGTCGATGGCCGGGGTGCGTCCTTGCAGGGCTACGAAAACGGCTTCTTTACCGGTGGTTCCCTGTTCGACCACGTGACCACGGATATGTCGATCTATCAGGATGAAATTTTCGGTCCCGTATTGAGCGTTGCCCGCGCCGGCAATTTCGACGACGCGGTAAAGATGGTCAATGACCACGAATACGGCAATGGCGTCGCAATTTTCACCCAGGATGGCGATGCCGCGCGCACCTTTGCGAACCAGGCCGATATCGGCATGATCGGCGTCAACGTTCCGATCCCGGTGCCGATGGCGTTTCATCATTTCGGCGGGTCGAAGCGTTCGAAATTCGGCGACACGCAAATGCATGGGCCGCAGTCGGTGCATTTCTTCACGAAGATGAAGACGATTTCGGCGCGCTGGCCGAGCGGCATTCGCGATGGCGCACAATTCACCATGCCGACGAACCGGTAGCGGCGCGCACTGACAAATTACAGTTTCGCTATGGGCGCCGGTATGTCACGTTGCTGTAATCGATGGTGTGGTATCGAAAGCGATCAAGGCACGCGTGTGTTTGTGCGGATAATGCGACACGAACAAATGACCTGCCGAAAAATAAGGGAGTTTCCAAAATGTGGACAAAATTGAGTCTGGGTTCGGTTTTTGCGGGCGCGCTGATCGCCCTGTTCGGAGTAACGCCGGCGAGTGCGGCGGACTGCCCGCGCGGTACGCTCGACAAGGCCTATTGCGATCGCGACGGCGACCTTGTCGCGGATCTGCCGACGGACCCCAAAAAATGGGTCAATCCGTCCACCATCATTTTTTCCTATACGCCTGTCGAGGATCCGGCCGTGTACGCCAAGGTATGGGACGGGTTCATCAAGCACATGTCCGAGGTGACGGGGAAAAAGGTCGTCTTTTTTCCGGTTCAGTCCTATGCGGCGCAGTATGAGGCGATGCGGTCGGGCCGTTTGCATATCGCCGGCGTGAACACCGGCGGCAACCCGGTCGCGGTGAACTGCGCGGGTTTCGTGCCGTTCGCGATGATGGCCAGCAAGGACGGCTCGTTCGGCTACGAGATGGAAATCATCACGCCGGCCGACAGTGCGATCAAGTCGCCGTCCGACATCAAGGGCAAGACCCTGACCTTCACGTCGAAAACGTCGAATTCCGGTTTCAAGGCGCCATCCGCCCTTTTGAAGAGCGAATTCAAGTTGATACAGGGCAAGGATTTCAAGCCGGCATATTCCGGCAAGCATGACAACTCGATTCTCGGCGTCGCCAATAAGGATTACGAAGTCGCTGCGATTGCGAACTCGGTCCTGAAACGGATGATCAGCCGTAATGTGGTCGACCCGAAGAAAATCCGCACGATTTACCGGTCGCAGACGTTCCCGACCACCGGCTATGGCCACGCGCATAACCTCCACCCCGAGGTGGCGGCGAAGATCAAGCAGGCCTTCTTTACGTTCAAGTGGGAAGGCTCGGCCCTCAAGAAGGAATTCAAAAAGGAAGACAAGTTCATCTCGATCCATCACAAGTCCGATTGGAATGTGATTCGCAAGATCGATGCGGCGAACGGCGTGGAATATAGCTGCAAGTAGCCCACCGAGGTGTGATGGATCGCAGAGAAGTTCGATGATTCGGCTGGAAGAGCTGGTCAAGCAATACCCGACCGGCGATCGGGCGTTGAAGGGCGTCACCCTGGAAGTGCCCAAGGGTCAGGTGATGGCGCTGATCGGTCCTTCCGGTGCGGGCAAGAGCACGCTCATCCGCTGCATCAATCGGCTGGTCGAGCCGACATCCGGGCGCGTTCTGCTCGGCGATGAGGATCTGACCCGGCTGGGCGCCCGGGCCTTGCGCCGGGCGCGTCGGCGGATGGGAATGATCTTCCAGGAATATGCCTTGGTCGAGCGGTTGAGCGTGATGGAAAACACGCTCTCCGGCCGGCTCGGTTACGTCGGATTCTGGCGGAGCTATTTCCGAAAGTTTCCGAAATCGGATATCGACGAGGCATTTCGTTTGCTCGAACGCGTCGGACTCGACCATATGGTCGACAAGCGCGCCGACGAACTGTCGGGCGGACAGCGACAGCGCGTCGGCATTTGCCGGGCGTTGATCCAGAATCCCCAACTCTTGCTTGTGGACGAACCGACGGCGAGCCTGGATCCCAAGACCTCGCGGCAGATTATGCGGCTGATTTGCGAGCTGTGTGAGGAACGGGATCTGGCTGCGATCATCAACATCCACGATGTCATGCTGGCGCAGATGTTCGCGCAGCGCATCGTCGGCCTGCGGCTGGGCGAGGTCGTCTATGACGGCCCGCCCGACGGGCTGCCCGCCGATGTGCTGACCGATATTTACGGCGAGGAGGATTGGTCGGCCACGATCAAGAAGGACGAGGAGTCCGAAGACGGGACGGTCGCGGCGGCGCTCGCGGCCGAACCGCTCGAAGAGCGCCTCGCTGGCCTGACATGAGCGATCTGTCGCTGTCCGGTGCGTCTCGCACATGGCGTCGTCCGTCCTTTATCGCCAACCCGCTGCTCCGGTGGGGCTTGTTGTTGGGTGCGGCCGTCTATCTGACCGCGGCGCTGGGTACAACCGAAGTGAACTGGGCCCGGGTATGGGAGGGGCTGCCGCGCGGTAAGAAATTCCTGCTCGCCTTCGCACCGCCCGATTTCGTCTCGCGCTGGGCCGAGATCGTCGATGGCGTCCTCGAAAGCCTATGGATGACCGCCGTCTCGACGGTGATCGGCATTGCCCTGTCGGTGCCGATCGCACTGGGCGCGGCGCGCAACATCGCGCCCTTGCCGATTTACTATTTCTGCCGGGCGATCATCGCGGTGTCGCGCAGTTTCCAGGAGGTGATCCTGGCGATTTTCTTCGTCAAATTGTTTGGATTCGGACCATTCGCGGGCGTCGTCACCTTGAGCATCGCGACCATCGGTTTCTTCGCCAAATTGCTGGCCGAAGATATCGAAGACATGGATGCCAGCCAGGCGGAGGCGGTTCGCGCGACCGGCGCGAAATGGTTCCAATGGCTCAATTACGGGATCCAGCCGCAGGTCATGCCGCGGTTCATCGGCCTGTCGCTATATCGGCTCGACATCAATTTCCGTGAATCGGCGATCGTGGGAATCGTCGGCGGCGGCGGGATCGGCGCCACGCTCAACACCGCCTTCGATCGCTATGAATTCGATTCCGCGGCCGCGATCCTGGTCGTGATCATCGGCATCGTCATGTGTGTCGAGTATTCGTCCGGGTACATCCGGCGCTGGGTGCAGTGATGCCGGTATCGACGGCGGACGGAGCGAAAGTTTGGCAGCGCCGGGATCGGGGACGGCAGTTGG